>NC_017219.1:1257314-1571643 GCF_000269965.1 Bifidobacterium longum subsp. infantis ATCC 15697 = JCM 1222 = DSM 20088 | reverse complement strand
TGTTGAACGGGGTGAAATTCGCCGGTTACGTGATTCCGGTCGGCGTCGCCATCGCCGCGATAAGCGCATGTCTGCTGTTCAAGGCGGTGAAACGTGTCTGACCGAAGCCGTATACGGGTGCACTGTTTCGGATCGTAATCGTCCGGCAGCCAGCTTTCTCACCGTATTCCGTTGCGGGAGTGAGCCTGCCGCTTTCCGCTGATCCCGCCATACAAAGTCGACTCCGCACGTCGCGAGTCTTCGCCGAACACTATCATTGGTGGCGCAGAGGTCGTGTGGGAATGGCCGTGACAGGGGAGGGGTATTGGGCAAGCTTCGGGCGCCGCGTTCGGCGCGTGGCCGTGTGATGGCGGCGGCCGGCATGGTGATGGTGGGGTCGTTGGGTATCCAGACGTCGTCGTCCCTGTCGGCGTCGTTGTTCGGCGCGTTGGGACCAATTCCGGTCAGTTCGATGCGCATGCTGGTCGCCGCGATCGTCATTCTCGCACTCACCCGCCCGAAACTGGCTGGCCGGTCGAAAGGCGAATGGCTGGGCATCGTAATCTACGGGCTTGCGATGGCGGCGATGAACGTCTGCCTGTACTCGGCCATCGACCGCATTCCGATGGGCGTGGCCGTCACCCTGGAATTCCTCGGACCCTGCGTGGTCGCCCTGGCCGGTTCGCATCACTGGCGCGAGGGCCTGTGCGCGGTGGTCGCGCTGGTGGGTGTGGGCTTGATCTCGTTTACGCCGGGCGGCTACTTCAATCCGGCCGGCTACCTGTTCGCGCTGGGCTCGGCCGTGTGCTTCGGCCTGTACACGCTCTTCGCCGACCGGGTCGGCAAGGCAGGCACCGGGCTCGACGGGCTCGCCCTGTCGGTCACGGTTGCGGCGCTGGCCACTTCGCCGGTATCCATCACTCGCGCGCCGCATGTGTCGGCCGCCCAGTGGGGCGTCATCGCAGCCTCGGCGGTGCTGGGAGTTGCGATTCCCTACACGATGGACACGTTGTCCGGGCGTATCACGTCGGCGCGCGTGGTCGGCACGCTGTTCTCCATCGACCCCGCCATGAGCGTGATTATCGCCGCGCTGATATTGCGACAGACCATCACCGCGGTGGCCGTGATCGGCGTCATCGTCGTCTCCCTCGCGGGTGCCCTGCTGGTGTGGTCATCCGGCGGCGATGCCGTAAACGGATGATTCTTGTCATACGATTGCTTGACAGCATGTTGTGAATGCTTGAGCCCCGCTCATACCATTCAAATATAATGGTTTTTCGCATGATTCGTTAGCGTTGACGGATCCCCCAATAAGGAGGTAATCATGTCAGATCCTCGCGTTGAAGGCGGAAGATTGTCGGTCGCGCCCGAGGCCGTATATACGGGTGCTCTGGTGATGTTCTTCAGCAATCTCGCTATGCCGGACACCGATCCGCAGGGCAGGCCCATAGTGCTGTGGTTCAACGGTATCATCGCCGTCTGCGCCCTGATCTGGGGATTGGCGGAGACGATGCGCGTCCGTAAGGAATACCCGTGGCGGTGGGCGCGCACGCTGTTCTACGACGTCCTGATTCTCGTCGGGCTGCTCATCCGTAATTTCGATTGGACCCGGCTCGTCGTGCTGGTCGCACTGGTGCTATACGCGATTGTTACGGAGAAAACGGCGGCGGAACCGCGCCGGTCCTGACTGCAAGACGATGATGAACCGTCAGCGTCACAGGATTCTCGCGGTATGCGCACGGTGGTCGACATCGACACGGCCGCCGGCAGCGGGCGCATGATTATTTCACGTCGCAGACGGTGAAGGCGAAGCTGGTGAGGGTGCCGGTGGATTTGCCGTCGGCGAGGAGCTGATTGATGTCGGGCAGGTCCTTGTTGTCGCTGGTCTGGTTGAGGGCGTATTGGGTGCCGTCGGGCGCGGTGAAGCGCATGACGGGATCGCCTTTGCTGTTGTGCGTGCAGCTGACGGTGCCGTGGTCGACGGTGAGGGGCCATGTGTGGCCGAGTTGGTCGGCGCTGATGTCCTGTGGGTTGCTGGTCGCGGTGATTTTCTTGCTGCCGTTGGTAGGGTAGTTTTCGGGGTGTTCGATGCCGTCCATGCAGGCGGTCAGTCCCAGGGCCATGATGGCGGCGAGGCCGGTGGCGGTGATGGTTTGGATGGCGTGTGTCGTGTTGGTCATGCTGGTTTCCTTTGTCGTGTTCGGTGGTGGTCGGGGTGCTTGTTCGTCTGCCGTCAATGCTGGTCGGGGTGTTCCTCGATGAGGACCATGTAGCCGTCCTCCAATGTGGGGTCCATGGGATGCGCGTCGGCGGGCGGGGTGTCGGTGATGACGCGGTAGCGTACGCCGCGTGCGGTGGTGACGGCGTTGGCGACGATCATGCCGGCCGGTGGCGGGGTGTTGGATGGCTGGGTGAGCCAGACACGGCCCGTGGCGTGTTCGGTGAGGTGTTCGGTCGGCCCGTCGTAGCGGATGCGGCCTTGGCGCAGGACGAACACGTATGGGCAGGTCTGGGCGATGTCGTCGAGGATGTGGGTGGACAGGATCACGGTGCGGTCGCCGCCGAGGCCGGCGAGCAGCGTGCGGAAACGCATGCGTTCCTCGGGGTCGAGTCCGGCGGTGGGTTCGTCCACGATGATGAGCCGGGGATCCGCCATGAGGGCCTGGGCGATGCCGACGCGGCGGCGCATGCCTCCGGAGAAGCCGCCGATGCGCCGGTCGGCCACGTCCGTGAGCCCGACCCGTTCGATGAGCTCGTGCGCCTGGCGCATGCGCTTTCGCGTGTCGTCGATGCCTTTGAGGACGCCCACGTAGTCGAGGAATTCGAGCGGGGTGAGCTGCGGGTAGGGTTCGATGTCCTGCGGCAGGTAGCCGAGCGTGCGTTTGAGCGCACGGCGGGTCCTCTCGTCCTTCAGATCGTGGCCGTCCATGAGTACCTGGCCCGATGTGGGGCGGATGATGCCGGCGAGGATGCGCATGAGCGTGGTCTTGCCTGCGCCGTTCGGCCCGATCAGACCGACCATGCCGTGCGGCAGGTCGCAGGTCACGTCGTCCAGCGCGCGGGGCTTCCTCAGGAAGTCCTTGGTCAGGTGGTTGATGGAGATGAACATGACGTCTTCTTTCCGTGTGATGTTTTTTCGGTGGGGGTTCCGCCGGTGCCGTTCAGCGCGTTGTGCGCGGGTGTGCCGAGCACCATCCACCCAACGCCATGAGCAGCATGGCGACGGCGAGCTGCGCGATCAGGGATATGGCCGCGTTGGCGGGCGTGCCGGTGACCGCGAGGATGCCTCCCGTGGCCGGGTAGACGGGGCCGAGCCCGAACCATCCGGCGCCGACGGCGTCGCCGATCACGTTGAGGATGGTGCCGTTGACGGTCGGCACGGGCAGCATCGGCGAGGAGAACACGAGCGCGAACCATGCGAGCACGCCGGTGATGCGCGCGACGATCATGGGCAGGATCGCGCCGAGCAGCGAGGACAGGCTCATCGCGGTCAGCACGGCCGGCCCGGTGATCGCGAGTCCGGCGGCCAATGCCTGTGGTATGGCCCGCCACGAGCCGTGCAGGGTCTGGACGACGCCGGCGCACTCCAGCAGCAGGAGCGACGGGGTGATGAGGATCAGAAACGCGCCGAGCGTGCGAGCCGCGGCCAGCATGGGCGCGGGGATGGGCGTGGAATCCTCCAATTGACCAATGCCAAGTCGGGAGTGCCGCGTGTGGAAGTCGGTGAACGCGGCCATGTAGGCGATCGGCATGAACATGGCCATCGCCTTGGCCATGAACGCCAAATCGCCCGCACCGTGGTCATGCGGTCCTGCCGGGGAGATCACGCCCAGCAGAACCGCGAGCAAGGCCAGCGGGACAACCGCGACCCATAATGAACGTTGCCGCCACACGATGATCATGTGGACGCGGGTCAGATGCCGGAAACCGGTGCAAGGACTCATATGCTTCTCCTTGCGAGCGTCACGTTGCGTTCCTCGTCGCCCAGCAGACGCCACGCGAACACTACGGCGATCATGGAGACGGCGATTGGGATGCCGCGTTGCGTGACCGGATCGAGCACGTACGGGTCCCACAGCAGGGCGAGGAACATCCATACGGCGACCACCGCCATGACCGTGGCCTGTGCGGACGCGGACCATGCGGCGGCCGCGAACCCGGCCAGGCCCACGACCAGTATCGCGCCGGCCGGCGCGATCAGACTTATCCATCCCATATCCTGCGGCCATAGGCCCAATACATGCAACGGCGCGAACATAAGCACGGCACCCACAAGAGTGGATACAGCCGTGAGCGCGAACCGTGTGGTTTGCACGCGCCTCCAACCCACGGGCGTGGACTCGCTCGCCTCGACCAGCGGGTCACCGGTCAATGCGACCGCCACGCACACGCCCGAGCCGATCACCATCAGCTGGGCGAGCCAGTTCACCACCATCAATGTTTGCGTACGCGACCACACGCCGGATACCATGACGCCGGCTGCCGCCACCGCAATCCCACAGGCCACGGGCATTGCCAGCAATCCCATGCCGATGCGCCTTGCCTGAGCGCGAATCATTCCCGTCATGCCGACCCTCCTTGAAGTCCGATGAAGTTGACGGTCATTCTTTTTGTTCGTCACCAAGTAGGTAGCGGCCGCCTGTCCTGAAGTTCACGCGACATGCCGAACGACCAGATGAGTTATCGGCTTCGAGTCGGTCAGACGGTCGCGGCCGCCATGCGCGCCCCGGACAATCGTCCGGCCAGCGCCACCGCCCCCACACAGGCCATCAGCCCCGCGACGGCCAGACCTAGCTGTCCGGAGGATTGTGCTGCACCGGACCGGCTTGCGTCCGCCAGACCCGCGAACCCGAACGGATTCAGCCGGATTGCGATAATCAACAGCAGGCCGACGCCGAAGCCGACGCCCGAGGAGAAACGGATCGCGAGCATCGCGCCCACGCCGGCGACCAGCAGCAGGGGCGACAGCCATCCGACCAGCAGTACGCCGAACGTCCCATACCCCTGCGCGCCCATCACGGTGGTCACCATCAGGCCGAACACGACGTCGCAGGCGAGTATGAACACCAGCCGGACCAGCGTGACCGCCCCCGTACCCAACGGGGTGGCCGACGAGATCATGTCCGCGCGGGAATCCCCGAACGCCATCGTCACGCTCAGCAGCACGCCGGCCAGCACCATCGAGCAGAACGCATGGGACACGATCGTCGCACTCCAGCCGACCGCGAAGAACCGCGCCCCCAATCCGGCGAACGCCATCAACGCCAGTGTGGCCGGCACCACCTGCCACGGCACCACCCGCGACTGCCGGCCCAGCAGCAGCATGAACAACCGCAGACTGCGCGCCCACGACCATGCCGGTCCGTCCAACTGGGACCGCGACGCGCGGATGCGCGCCATCACCGCCGCAGCGGGAGGCGCGTCTCCCGAACGGGATCGTTCCACGGCGTCCAATGCCGCAAGCAGACGCCCGTCGGGCGTCTCGTCCGTCAAACGGTCGATCGTTTCGTCAAGATGATCGGTCATCAGGATTCACCGTTCCTTTCCATCCGCATCGTTTTAGCGGTCGAGTTGCGCGCGCAGCAGACGGCGCGCACGCGAGATACGGGATTTGACCGTGCCTTCCGGCACGTCCGACAAATCGGCGATCTGCCGGTACGACAGGCCGTGCAGCCACGCCAACGTGGCCGTCTCCACCAGTTCGACGGGCAGCCGGCGCAACAACGCCATCAGATCATCCACGCCCGCTTCGGACAGCACGGCCGTCTCCGGACTCGGTCCATCGTCACGCGGTTCGGGCGCATCGTCCAACGCGGTCACATTCGGGCGTACGCGCCGCACGCGCATGTAGATCTGCCGTTTCGCGATGCCCAGCAGCCAGGACAGCACCTTCGCATCACCACGGAACGCCCTCGCCGACCGCCAGCAGCCCAGCCAGACGTCGGCGCACACCTCCTCGGCCGTGCCGGCATCCGGCACGCGCACGCGCACGAGCGCCCGCACCGCCGCAGCGTGACGCCCATACAGGGTCTCGAAGGCGCGTTCGTCCCCGGAGGCGACCCGCGCGAGCAGATCCTCGTCGCGCATCACCGCCCCACCGGGCGAGGTCATGTCATCCTGCGTATGCGGCTCCTTCCACGGCACATCGTAAACAAACGTTCATTGATGTATGTAGCTAGAAACGAACCGACGGTTCACGACACGAGCAACGACACGCCCGGAAGGCATATCGGATTAAGTTGTGTAGAAGAACAGAAACTCACAGAAGAAATCGTTGCGCGCGTGCATTACCGAGTCCCAAGCCTGGCTAGTTCTTGGCAGGAATGCTGACATCCAGCTGCCAGTGGGCTTGTTCGGTGTGGGTTTGGAAGGTGCCGCCGTGTGTTTCGATGATGGTCCGGTAGCGGTCGAGGCCGCTGCCCCAGGCCGAGTCCCATGTCGGCGGGTGTGGTGGTGTCGCTGGCGGAGACGTGGATGGCGTCCGTGTCGAAGGTGACGCAGATGGCGTACCATTCGCCCCGGTCGGCGTGTTCGGCGATGTTCGCGTACAGTTCCGCCGGCAAGCCCGACAGCAGTCGCATGGTCTCCGGCGTGAGCGGCCGGTGTGGTTCGGCGAGCAGGTTGTCGCCGGTGAATCCCGGGGCTTCGAGCCTGGACTCCTCCTCGTCGATCAGCGATTGCAGACCGGCACGCTGCGAGGCGATGCCGGCTTCTGCGGGCACGGGCCGACTGCCGCACTCAAATCGCCATCGGCCGGTTCAAAGCAGGATGTAAACCCGCTATTTGCCCAACAGTTCGTCATGGCTGCCGGTTCGCATGAACATGGCGGTACCATCATCGCGAATCCATAGAAGCAGCCAGTCGCCGGCATTGCCGATGTGGCATTCCAATACGCCGTTTAAATCACCGGTAAGTGTGTGGGCGCGATGCCTACGCCTCAATACTTCCTTGGAGTCCGCCGTGTCCTCAAGAACCAGACGAATGACTTCTTTCAGCGGGCGTAAATCAGTGTGCTTGCGTTTGAGTTTCTTGATATCTCGCTGGAATGCCGCTGTGTAATCCGGTTTGAGCATTGATCAGATTACCAACGAATCGAACATCTCATCGGCACTGTTGAAACGAGGTTTGCCGTCGGCGAGCCTGTTCTTCGCCTCGTCAAGGGCCTCCATGGTTTCAGGCGGCACGGTCGTATAGGAAAGGTTTAGGGGAATGCGCCTCTCCCGGACAATCTGCTTGTAGAAGGCGCGGGTGACCGAAGACAAGTCCAGACCGAGATCCTCGGCAATGTTTGCGGCTTTCTGCTTGGTGTCCGCATCCACGCGGACTGTGACGGATGCCATGCTCACATTAACCTCCAACATCATTACGTAAGACAATAGTATGTATTTGTATGCTAATAGTCAACATTCTGCGGTTGCGGCATCTCGACCATGGTACACATCCCGCAAGCGGATCGTTTACCGGATGCAATCGATGATCGGAATGCCGACCATCCAGCTGTCGGCGGGCTTGTCCAGAATGGCTTCTGGTTCATCGCAACGCCAGCGCGGGTTGCAGCCGTATGGCTTTGATGGCCGGGGCAAGAGAGCCGACAAGCGAGGTGACGATGGACGCACAGGCCGCAATCATCGCCGCCGTATATGGGTATGCGGGCGGTTCCAGCGGCGAGTCGGCGGGCATCATCCACGGAATTGCCCAGACCAGCACCGCGGAGATGAGCACCGCGGCGAAGGCGATGATGAGGCCGAGCAGCACGGACGAGCCGATGACCTGTATGGCTATGCCGGCTCTGGTCGCGCCCAGTGCGCGGCGGATGAGCAGCTCGTGCGAGCGTTGCTCGATGCCGGCCAATCCGATGTTGATCATGCCGATGGCGGATACCGACAACAGTAATATCGCGGTGACGGTGACGCCGAGTTGGAGAAAACCGATGACCTGCTCGTAATCATCGGCGTTGTCGGAACGGTTCCATGACGATATGCTGCCGGTCCCGACGTCGGACAACAGATCGTCCAACACGGTTTTGGCGTGTTGATCGTCCACGCCTTCATTGGGATGGACGAGGATGGTCAGCCCATCCAGTTCCCAGGCTTGCGGCCAGTAGCGTTGCAGTGTGGTCGCGTTGACGTAGATGGTGGGTGTGTCCGTCCCGTCGGCGATGACACCGTTCACCCGTGCCGGCACCTGTTGCGGATTTCCTGTCCGGGCGAGTGCCACGGTGCCATCATGCACGTATTGGCGGGCGCTTTCGTTGACTGCGGTTTCCAGCGTGGCGGGTTCGTCCGCTCCGGTCAGCCATGTACCCTCGATGATGGGGGCGGGCATGATTCTTGTCCGTTCGGCGTCGGTGATGATGATGGTGACGCGGCGTATCTCCGTGTTGCCGTCACCGGACGACGCCCATATGGCGAGGTCGTTGAGGTGATATTGCGCCGATGCGATTCCCGGACGGAAATGCGCGAGGCGTTCCTGCAAAGCCGTGACGACTTGTATGTTCACCGATGATGGCACGTCGACGATGGCGCTATAGGTGGGTGACTTGCCTCCCAGTCGCGCGTTGACCGCTTCCAGATAGTCGCGTCCGAGCGTGCCGTCGAGAACGCCGGCGATGAGGGCGATGATGCCGATGAACATCGACAGGGCGGTGAGGCTGGTACGCAACGGGTTGATGCGCAGATCCTTGGCGATCATGCGGATCACGACAGTCGCCCCCTGTCGATCGTCAGTCGGCGTTCGCATCGGGCGGCGAGCTGCGGGTCGTGCGTGACGAGGATGAGTGTGACCCCGAGTTCACGAACATGTCGGAACAGTATGTCGGCGACCATGTCGCCGGTTTCGGTGTCGAGCGCGCCGGTTGGCTCGTCGCAGATCAGCAGATCGGGATCGCCCACCAGCGCTCGGGCGATGGCCACGCGCTGCTGTTCGCCTCCCGACAGGCGCGACGGCATGCTGCACACCGTCCGGCTCCCGAGCCCGACGGTGTGCAGCATGCGCGAGGCTCGTCTTCTGATGACCCGCAGGGGGATACCTCCCCGGTATTGCAATGGGAGTGCCACGTTCTCCCATGCGCTCAGATGCGGTATGAGGGAGTAGTTCTGGAACACGAAGCCGACATGCCGGCAGCGGAAGCGCGCCCGGTCGGCGTCGTTCCACGCGGCGCAGTCCCGCCCGTCATAGGAGAGCGTTCCGTCATAGTCGTTGTTGAGCAGCCCGACGATGGAGGCGAGACTGGTTTTGCCGGATCCTGATTTCCCGATGATGGCGGTGGACGTTCCCCTCTCGAACGATGCGCTGACATCGTCCACCGTCGTCAGGCGTTCGCCGTCGGGCAGCCGGACTTCGGCGCTCAGATGTTCCAACCGGATGAGTGTGCTCATGATTGCGCTCCCGGTGTGAGATTCGGAGCTGTCGCAGACACCATGTCACCTTCCTCGAGACCGTCGAGGATGATGATCGACGTGCCGTCCGATGCCCCCAACTTCACGTTCACGGTGGCGAACGAATCTCCGTCACGCCTGCTGACCTGGCCGGAGGCGAGCCTGCCGGCGACTGCGGTGACAGGCAGGATCAAGGCGTCCTCGACCGCCGTCGCGGTCAGTACCACGGTGGCGTTCTGCCCGGGACGCGCCTGCACGTCCTTTGGGAACAGGCATTGCAGTGTGCGAGTCGATTCCGTCCCATGCGCAGTCGTCGCCGATCCGGCCGTATCTTCCGCTGATGAGGGCGGAGTGGCGACGCCGTCATTCACTACCGCGGCACAGTCCGTGGGCCCCTGCGCGTCGGTGATTTGGAATCGGCCCGTCAACGGCTGGTCCGGGTCTATGGTCGCCAGCAGCGCGGTCGCGTCCACGCTGGCGCTCATGCCGCCATACCGTATCGAGAACAGCGGATAGTCCGCGGCCATGTCGTTGGCCTGCGCGACCGTTTCGATCACGCCGTCGACCGGAGCCGTGACCTGCTGATCGCCGACGGTACCCAACACGTCGCCCGCATGCACGTATGCTCCTTGATCAGTCGTGGAGTGGAACCAGCCTTTCGCCGGAGTCGTAAGCGAGAACACAGGAGCCACCTGCACGCCGGTGGAGGAAGAGGACAACGGCGTGATGCCGCCCCTACGCACCTCGACCGTGGATGCTGGCCGCTTCGCCGTGGAGGAGGCGTCGGACGATGGCGTCCGCGACGGCGAGCAAGCCGTCATCATCGCGCACATCGTCGTGGCCGTCACGCACGCCAACAGGCATTTGAACGGTGCGATCGCATTCATTTCGTCAGTCCGTTCTCATGCCGGTACCATGTGCAGTCCGTGGTGTAGAAGTCCCGCATGGTCGAATAGTCGCCGAGTTCGGATTTGCCGATCACATCGTTCTCGTATATGCCATCCTTGTCCTCGTAGTAGTTCTTGAACCAGTCGGTATCCAGCAGCTTGCGCAGCTGCTGGAGGGCGCCTCGGGCTGCTTCCGCGTTGGTCTGGCTGTTGTCGAGAATGTCGCGTTCCACCGAGCACTGCCAGTAGACATACGCCTGTCCTTCCCCACTTCCCTTGGCATACAGCGAGGACGCGGCCTGCGCCTTGGGTATATTCGCTGGAAACGCATCGCCGTTCATCAGTTCAAAGGGGAAATCCTCGACGGTCGCCTTGTATTCCTCGTTCGCCTGCTGCCAGGTCAGCATGCCGCCACTTCCCGAGGTGCCGCCGTTCGGAGTCGTCCCGCAACCGGACAGCAGCATCACTGCGGTCAGAATGGCGGCCCTGCGTCGTGTTCCCGATTTCATCATCATGCTCCTTCGGACGATTGCACAACTGTCGCCAACCATTAGCCCACAGACGGCGATCCGGGAGCAAAAGACTGTCATGCGCGCGCATGACAACGATACGTCGAGGAGCATGGGATGCGCATACGATGGGTGGCATGACAGACCTATCGGACTCGCATACCATCTCCATCGGGGTGCTGGACAACGATTCGCTCGCCCTCAACGCCATAGCCGTGATGACGAGCCGTCTCTCCCCGCGGTTCCACATCATCTGGAGCACCACGTCCCCGGCGATGGCATTGCAGCGCTGTATGACCCACGGCGCGCGACCCGACGTGCTGGTCGTCGACATGGCCTTGGGAGGCATCACCGGCGCGGACATATGCGCCAGAATCCGTCGGCGCACTCCGACGATCGGCTTGGTGTGCGTCACCTCCTATGACCTTGATCCATATCGGCAAGACGCGGTCGAGGCGGGCGCACAATGCCTGATAGCCAAAGATGACATCGTCAAAGAGCTCCCGCAGGCCATACGATGCGCGGCACAGGGGAGCCCGTCCCCGGCACCGGATTCCCCACCGCACGGGAAGCCAATCGCAAACTCAACGAAGGACACGCGACCGAGGGCCGGCTGCCGGAAAACGACAAGCCATCGCTGTCCTCCAGGGAACGGGACGTACTGCGCCTCTACGCGCATGGATCATCCACCGACGAGATAGCCGCGCTCCTGAATGTCAGCAAGGGCAGCGTCTTCACCTACGTCAACAGGGCATGCCGCAAGCTCCATGCCGCCGACCGCAAGGAGGCCCTCGCCATATGCGCCCGATACGATCTGCTCTGAACCGTATACACCACCCAGCCATACTGGCCGCGGGGTTGGTCCTCGCAGTGGCGATCCCCGTAGAGATGGGCGTGTACTCATCCCAGAACCTGCTGTCATGGTCGACCATACGCATATCGCTGGCTCGTCGCCGTCCTGTGCGCCATGCTCGGAGCGGCACCGGTATGGGCCGCCTGTCTGCTGTTCGCGGTCTCAGGATACGCGTTGCTGTGGCTGTTCTCGCCGTTGACGACCATCATGATCGCCGCACTGACCTCCATAGCGGTCCTCTCGTTCGTCAAACCCCGCCTTGGAGCCGCTTCCGCACTGGCGGCCCTCGCCGCCCTCGCCGCGAACAACATGCAGAACAACCTCACCTCGTCGAACATCGTAGGCATGATCATCATGTGCCTATGCCCATTGTCGCTGGGGTTCAGTCTCAACCTGCTGTTCGCCCAACGGCAGGCGACCGCGACACTCAGGCAACAACTCGACCGCGAACACACGGCGCGTCACCTGCACGACACCATCAGCAACGACCTCGCCTACATGATCCTGCGCATCGACCAGGCAAGCCGCAGTGATTGCCCCGCCGATCGGGAGCAATATCAGCGCCAACTCACCGATCTGCGCGCCATCGCCGAAACGGCGCTCGACCACACCCACCAGGTGATACGACAACTTGAACGCACCGACAAACCAGACGATCGCAGCCGCATCGTCAAAACAAATAACGACGACAAAACCGACAGGAAAATCGAACAGCAGCGTGAACGGCTTGACGGCATCATTCAATCGCAACGACGTCGCCTTGGCGGCCTCGGATTCCAAGGTGACGACATCCTCGGGACGTTCGACCATCCACTGGCGGACGACATCCTCGACCTTCTCGAAGGACTGCTCAACGAACTGTACGCGAACATCGCCAAGCACGCCGCCCCGCACGAATGGTACGCCGTCACGATCTCCTTCGACCGGCGGCACGTCATCATTTCGGCAAGCGACGTACTAAAGGACGAAGCGGTACGGCTCGGACTCGGCAGCGGCCTCAAGAGATACCGAACCGTTATCGAATCCATGTCCGGGACGTTCGACATCACCGATGATTCCGACAACTGGAACGCGAACATCACCATTCCATTGTCTGTAACACGCCGGTAAAGGGAATGACGGCCTCCAGCTGCCAGTGGGCTTGTTCGGTGTCCGGCTGGCTTGCGCTGGTGTGTGTTCTTCGAGCGAGTCGATGACCTCGTGCGTGTGGCCCATGGCCCGGCTGGCGGCGTCGCGCAATTCGTCGAGCTGTTGCTGGTATTCGTGTTCGTCGGCGGGCATGCCGTCGGTCCCGGCGTGACCATCGGGACATCCAGCATGAGGATTACGCCCGTGACAAGCGCCGGCCACAGGAACCGGTCCGGGCGGAACATGCCGCCGACCAGGCCGGCAAGCACAGCCAGAGCCAACATGATATCGCGCACGGTCGCGGTGCCGGGGACCCGTGCCGCCATCGAGAACACGTACTCCGCGAGCACCGCCACGGACAATACGGCGCAGGACGCCGCGATCACCGGATGCCCGGCATGCCGCAGGCCAAGCCGCTCGGAAAGCCGGGGCAGAGCAGATCGTATCTGGCGCATGCGTCCAGCACCTCCTTGCGGCTGGCGACTCCCAGCTTGTCGGCCACGCGGTGCACGTACGTGAACACGCTGCCCGTCCCGCCGCTCCTGCGACGGATGCGCCGGCACACGTCAGCGCCCGTGATTTTTCCCCCCACGCCATATCCAACACCAGCGCATCCGGCCTGGTATGCGGGTTATGGCAATGCTCGATCGCCACCGCGGGCGAACCCGTGCCCCACATGACATGGAAGTCCTTGGAAACGGCCGAGATCATCGCGCACATCGCATCCAGGGCGAACGGATCATTGTCCAATACGGGCGATACGGATCGACCGCGCCGCAGCCCCGGTCATGTTATCATGTCCCATGCCGCTCATCGTGGCCACGGTCGCAGCCGGACAAAACCTGCTGTCATGCGATTACTTGACACGATGTTGCGCTTGCGGGCGCGAACGGATTGAATTGGACTAACGGGTTTTATGTAGGGATGCCGAGGAGGACAACCATGAATCAGGGGAGGGCTCGACTGGAACGAATTCGGTGATGGAGGGCTTTGCGAAATCCCCGGTCAATCGATTTGCTGACTGGTTGGGATGGGGATTCGTCTTCCTCGGAGCGGGTATAGGAGCGTTTCTGGGTGTCGTCGCGTACGTTCAACACTGGATTAGCTGACGGCTTCGAATAGTTCTCCGACCGCTTCTCGGATTTGCCGGGTGGCATGAGGTTTTCGACCGCTCACGTAGTGGCGGCGACCTCACGCTAATCAGTAATACACACTTTGATCTAGCAGACCCTACGGCTAAGGCTAGGAGGCCGACGATGGGAAACCGCGTATGGAAAGGTGAGCCTTCCGCCGGTGGCCGGGCCGGAACGATCATCGCTTTGGGCATCGCGGCGTTGGTAGTGGCGGGAGTATGGTTCGGATGGACTCGATACTAGGGCTATAGTCCGGTTTCGAATCTGTCGCAGACGTTCTCGATCTCATTTTCCGAGGATGCGCGGGCAATCGTCAGCAAGGACGAGGAAAGCTTTCATGGGGACGGATACCGGTACGTGAAGGTCGCCGCTGACCCAGAACAAGTCGACGGCACCATTCTGGACGGCAGGGATTACTCCAGTGGCCAACTGCCCCAGGAGAACATCCGCATAATCAAGGAAGCGGATGCGACCCTGCGATTGAACCTGGGAACACAGCTCGATGCGCTCTACGACCGGCCTCATAAGGAGATAACCAATGAGGGCGGCACGCTGATCATCATCCATGATGCCGATTCCTCGGAATGGCATTTCTTCGAATGCCTCGTCTGAAAGCTGAGCACTCCCGAAACATATGCGATTGTCCTGAAGAAGAGCCCAGACCAACCAAGCCCCGATTATCCAGATAAAAAGAAACCCCCAGTGCATCACGGCTGAGTCGAAGACCGTCCGGAGAGGCCCTTTGGGGGAATTCTTGATATATCATAATGAGCCATGAGCCGACAGTCAAATTCAACAACTGATTTCCTCTCACGGACTCCAAGGAAAGGAAGTCCGCGGGAGAAGGCGCTGCGCGCGTGCATTACCGATGAACGGCTTGCCACCTACAATTATGAGGCTCAAAGACGTTCATGCCCAGCGCTAGAGCTGTACCTGTGGGATCACGACATGGCCAGCGCCTGTATGGGCGACATCGCCATCCTCGAGGTCGCTCTGCGCAACCGCATGGACCGGCAACTCTCCCTCCTCGCTCTGGAGCAGAATGGCACTGAAGACTGGTATATGGCAGGGCTACAATTCGATGACCGAACCCAGTACCAGATTCGTGAAGCGTGGAACCATCTCACCCCGCACCAGCGAAAAAATCATACGCATGGCCATCTCATAGCGTCATTGACATTCGGATTTTGGCGCAATCTCTTGGAAGACGGCGGAACAATCCACACGAAGTGGCCAGACCAGCGCCGTGCAGATTATGAGAACGATTTATGGCGCAAAGGACTCGATAAGACATTCTCCAATGGGCGCCAGTATGCCCGTGCAGTGGAAGAACGCTGGACGAGAAAGTACGCGCTGGATATCGTAAAAACAGTGCATGCCCTGCGTAATCGGGTCGCTCACCATGAGCCGCTTGTCAACGGCATACCTCTGCCGGGTGAGAATCGACGGATTGCATTGGAGAATGCGACGCAGGCGTGCTTCGCTCTGGCGATGATCCTGGACCGAGACCTACACGCATGGTTGATGGATAACAGCAAGATGAAACTTGTGCTCGAACACGAGCTGAAGCCTAATGAATAGGTAGTGAGTATCGTTTTCGCCAATCATCTCTTCAGTGGGAATGGCAATGAGCTGCAGCGACACCAACAGATTCCTTAGGATCCGACACCGGCACGTCCGGCCTGGTATGCGGGTTATGGCAATGCTCGATCGCCACCGCGGGCGAACCCGTGCCCCACATGACATGGAAGTCCTTGGAAACGGCCGAGATCATCGCGCACATCGCATCCAGGGCGAACGGATCATTGTCCAATACGGGCGATACGGATCGACCGCGCCGCAGCCCCGGTCATGTTATCATGTCCCATGCCGCTCATCGTGGCCACGGTCGCAGCCGGACGAAACCTGCTGTCATGCGATTACTTGACACGATGTTGCGCTTGCGGCCATGCGCAGGTTGAATGGGATTGCGCCACGAAAGGATATGCCATGAACGATCTGCTGATTATCGACATGCTGCCCACGTACGGGCTGCTGTTCTACCTGCTGATCTCGGTATTCGTCTTCGTGGGATGCCGTGGTCTGCGCCGGAGGACCTCGGATCGTGGCCTGCTGCGTTTTGCCGTAGGCGCGTTCTTGGTTGTTTCCGCGCTCGGCGCCGTGTTCGCTGCGCTGGTGTATATCATGGCAGTACCTTTGGCGCAGCCGGATATGGTCGACTTCTACCGCACGTACCGGCCGGGAGCTCTGATCTTCCTGCTGGGACTGTTCATCATATTCGGCGTCGCTGCCGTGTATCGGGGAAAGTAACCTATGGTGTGTTTACGCTAGTTGGTTTTGCTGGCGTTTTTGAGTTGGATGGCGATGAGGATGAGCTGGAGGTTGGCGAGGAAGGTGGCGTCGAGCCTGTCGTAGCGGGTGGCGGCCTTGCGGTGGTGCTTCATGCGGTTGAAAGACGCGTTCGACCATGTTCCGCCCCTTGTACGCCTGCCTGTCGTAGTCCCATGGGCCCGTGCGGTTCCTCTTGGGCGGCACGACCGCGTGCTGGTGGACCTTCACGCTCGTGGAGTCCATGGCGAGCACCCAAACCTCGACGGCGATGATCCGCTCCTCCTGCAATGCCGTGAACAGGCGTTCCATCGCGCCGTTCCCGGACCAGCGGTTGAACCGCCGGCAGACGGTGATCCACTTGCCATAGCACTCCGGCAGGTCCCTCCACGGGGCTCCCGTCCTGCACATCCACAGCAGGGCGTTGACGAACCTGTAGTTGTCGACCGCCACGTTGCCCCTCTGTCGCGGCAACAGGTGCGCGACCCTCATGAACCGGTCAAGCGTGATGCCATACCCCGGCGTACACACACGCCAATCATCACACAAAACCTAAGACTAAGAGACTTTCTGGTAAGCGAAAACATTTGCCTTTTATCCATGAGGGAACTATTGCAATAATACTACCGTTGATAGCTTGGATTGAATGGAAACTACAGGATAGGTTGCAGTTTGTGAGTTCATCTGGTAGCTTCCGTGTGCAGCAGACGAAGGGGTACGTTCCTTGATGCATGAGACATGTGCAAAGCTGACGTATAAAAGTTGTTGCGTAGCAGCCAGACGGCAAAATGAAGGTAACTGTTGCGTTTTTGCAGTTAGCGTGCCTTTCGTCGTCAGATGTATTTAGACATTCAACCCTCGTATGAGTTATGAGAGACCTTTCGGATTGATGAGAACCTTGCACGTCATATTTCAGATACGGTAAATTATCCCCCTGTCGCAAGAGCAAAAGTACATCTTTCAGATTTTTGCAGAATCTGTAGGTTATTCCCGTTGAATCATCAATTACGGTGTTCGGTACGTTGCGTTGTACAAGGTACATGAGTTCGTTGTTCCAAATGCTTGAAGAATAGGCATTTTTGAAAAATGATAACTTTCGAGCATCAACGTCACTTGTGAAGAACTTCTCCGGGTCCTTTACTGAATCAATTTTTGTGTTTCCGCTAAGTCTATATAACTTGAATGCGCGCTGATAGTCTTGATCCAGTAAAGCCTTCCCTAAAAGATGCGTGACTTGAGGGTATCCGGGAATGCCAAAACGTTGATAGTCATAATAATTCAGGAATGCATAGTCTCTTTTATGAATTTCTGAAAAGGCCTCTGCATCGTCACCACTTAAATTTCGTAATGTGACAGTGAATGCGTTCCCGAGCAATTTTCCTATTTCCTGTGAATTTGATTGTCCAATATAAGTTAGTTCAATATATGCTGAACTGGCATACATCGTTGCATTGAATCGCTCTAAAGCTTCATCAGGAATATGGACTTTGATGGACACCTCTTGGGTGGTAATTCCCTCTTCGTCTTTTAGACCGCAATAGGTTATCTGCGAAGAAGAGAGTGCGAAGAAACTTGACATGCACTCGATTGCTTCAAATGGGCTATATCCTTTTTGCTAGACGATATCTTGAATGAGTGTATACTCCGTCGGAAGTCGGAATTGAGATTTCATGTACTATGAAATCTTCAGGAATTTCTTTGATTTTGACATTACTCATCGGTGGTTCTTTCTTTGTTGAGATGAGCGTAGGCTCCGATACCAATCATGGTCAGTATCAGGATTTCGACGCCTGACCATAGGACGGCGTTCCTCTGGCCGAAGGTGTTCGACAGGGTGCCTCCGTATATGAAACCGAGCGAATTGACCCCGATCAGAACCGCCTTGTATATGCTCGTCACCCTCCCGAGGTAACGGGTTTCGACCAGATTCTGCCGGTTCGTGATAATGATGATGTTCAGCACGGACTGGCACAGGTCCACCACGAACAGCGTCGCCGCCACCGCGAAGATGTTGCCGAACGCCACAAACAGGAGACGGAAGCACATCTGGACGAGGAAGTTCGCGATCAGGACCGTTTCGAACTTGAAGCTTCTGTTCAGCAGGTTGACGATGAAGGTCCCCGCCAACGCGCCCATGGCCGTAACCGACATGACCAAGCCGACCTGGCCCGACGTGAAGCTCAGACTCTTGCGCATGATGACGAGGCTGTCGTTCTGGAAATTCCCGGTCAGCACGTTGAACAACGCGGCCAGCACAAGCGGGTAGAGAACCACACGCCTGGTCTTCAGATAGGAAAGCCCCTGCCGGGTGTCGCCGATGACCGTTCGCACCGCGGCCGGCACGGGGCCCCTCAACCCGCCGGCGCCCTTCGAGGAACCGACCCTCATCAGGAGAATGGCACCCGCACTGAGAAGAAAACACGCGGCGCAGATCAGGGCCAGCAGCCCCATCGGCACCACGGAGTAGAGCGCCCCGCCGGCAAGCGGGATGAGCAGCCCGGCCGTGTACTGGATGCCGTACACGATGCTGTTCATCTTCGAATAATCCGATTTCGACACGAAATACGAGATGAACGTCATCTCGGAAACGGAGCTGAACACATTGGTGCACCCTATGACCAAGGTGACGAGATAGATGGCTATCAGCGTCATGGTCGCGTTGCTCCGAGCCGAAAGAACCGCCGCGAGCAACGCGTATCCTCCGAATCTGATGGCATCGGAACGGATGAGCACCTTCCTGACGTCGCACCTGTCCACAATAGCGCCGAAAGGCAGACCCAGCAGCAAGAACGGCAGCGTCTCGAACGAAGAGATGATCGAAAGATGAATACCGGAACCGGTAAGGTCGAGCACGATAAGCGGCAACACGAAAGTCATCAACGAACTGCCGAGATTATCGCTTACAACGGAAAGCAGATAAACCCAGTTATTCCCCCTCCTTGATAAATTTTCCATGTGAATACGCGACCCCATCCCTACCAAACCTTATAAGAGTGTACATCGGGAGACAGACTGTCCGTGTGCATTCTGATGTTCTCACCACACTCTCCGAATTGCTCATATGCAAGAGTGTCATGAGTTTTATCATACAGTCGGAAATAGTAAAATTCATACCCTGTAGTGGCTATCGAGAATGCTGTATTCCCTGCTTCATTAGTCACAGAATAATGCTGAATGAACTTTTCGCTGCCCACTTGGATGGAATAGATTCCGCAGATGGGACATGTCCTCATGCATAGTTGGTAAGAATGCGTTTTGAAAAATCAAAGAAATCTGTTTTTGAACAGCAACTGCCGCACCGTTCTGTAGGAATTTTGACTGGATACCCTATGTTATTGCTGCGTACGAATGCCTCAAATTGGTCAAATAGGTATCCATTGCTTGAAAGCAAACGTATTTGCTTTCCTACAATTTCTTTCATTTTAGTCAATAGTGAAAGAAGTTCGTAGTACTCATCCTTGTTAATTATTTTGAATCGATTTGCTTGGATGACCATGATATTGATGTTCTGAAGCCTCTGCCTAAACAGATCAGCGATTCTTTGAAGAAGAGTTGCCATCTCGTCATTCAAGTATTGATTCAAAATAAGGTATGAAAAAAAATCTTCAAAAAAACGGATAAATGAGCATATCCGGCGCTGCTCATCCTTCAACGATTTTACCGAGCGCGTTTCATATTCCAGTTTCTTATTGGAAAAATAATGTAAACACACCCTAGTGCGACTGATGGGATATTTCGGCATTGTATGCACACAACGAACACGAAAAGGGACCGTCGGATTGCTCCGATGGTCCCTTTTGCGTCGGTTATGAACCACGTCCGATCACGGACCCGTTTCGACCGACGAAGGTCAGGCGAGAATCACTTCTTGTCGCCTTCGTGCTTAACCTGCGCCTTACGCGCCGACTCCTCGGCGGAGGCGATGATGTCGTCGGCCGACAGCGGCTTGACGCGGCACCACACCTCGAAGAGGATTCCGATGACCAGCATGATGATGCCGGTCCACAGGTTGATCGCAATGCCGTTGGTGTCGGCACCGTTCATGTTCGGTGCCACGATGCCAACGATCGTCACGATCACACCGTAGATGACGAACAGGATCGCGATCAGACGACGCAGGTCGTTGGTGCGGGCCGCCTTAACGGCCTGATCCTTTTCGGCCTGGGTCAGCAGGCTCTTGGTTTCTTGCGTTTCATCAGTCATTTCATACACTCCTTAAATCTTTCCACCTGCGGTTTAGAAGAACGGGATGTAGAACACGAGACCGAGGGTGAAGATCACGGAGCCGAGAATGAGCGGCTTCTTGTACCACGGAACCTTCACTGTAGAGACATCCTTTCCGGCTTCCTTGGCGGCGTGCTTGGCGTCCTCAAGTTCCTCGGCGGAGGCCTCCTTGAAGTACTTGATGCCGTTGGTGCCGAAGGTCAGGCCCTCGAGCTCCTCATCGGTCTTGGACTTGGTGAACGGCGTAAGCACAGCCGCCGCGATCCAGGTCGCGAGGCAGGAGATGATGGCGCCGTACCAAGTCTCGGCGGTGGCGGAACCGAAAATCGGGTTGCCGGCCGCGACGGACTGCAAGTACAGGATGTAGGTGACGAGCGGGGCGAGAATGCCGCACACGTAGCCGACGGTGCCGGCGACGTTGGAGACGCGCTTCCACACCAAGCCGAGGATGAACACGGCGAACAGCGGGGCGTTGAAGAAGCTGAACAGCGTTTGCAGGTATGTCATGATGTTGCCGAACTGCGAGGCGATCCAAGCGGTGAACACGGAGATGAACACGCCGATGACGGTGATCCAGCGGCCCATGTTCAGGTAGTACTTGTCGTCCTTGCCGGGCTTGACGTAGTCCTGCCACAGATCGTAGGTGAACACAGTGTTGAACGAGGAGACGTTCGCGGCCATGCCGGCCATGAAGGAGGCCATCATACCGGTGATTGCCACGCCGAGCACGCCGTTCGGCAGGTACATCTTGAACAGGTACGGAATGGCTTCGTTGTACTGCAGCACCGGGTGGTCACCAGCGAACAGGTTGCCCACGGTAGCGGCGGCGATCAGGCCAGGGATGATGATGATAATCCAGATGAGCATCTTCGGGATGGCGCCCAGGATAGGCGTCATACGGGCTGCGGTCATGCTCTTCGCGGCGAAGGCGCGCTGCACCTCGGTGAAGTTCGTGGTCCAGTAGCCGAAGCCGAGCACGAAGCCGAGGCCCATAAGGATGGAGAACCAGTCGCCACCGACCGGGTTGGTCACGTTGCCGAGGCCGGTGCCGGCCCAAGCGTGGATGGAACCGCTCCAGTCCTGCATGCTGTCGAGCTTGGCGGTCAGGCCGGACCAGCCGCCCACGTGGGACAGACCGATGACAGTGACCGGGATGAGGGCCGCGACGATGACGAAGAACTGCATGACCTCGTTGTAGATTGCGGAGGTCAGACCACCCAGCGTGATGTAGGCGAGCACGAACACGGCGGACACGATGATGGCGGTCCATTGGGTCCAACCCAGCATGGCCTGAAGAATCAGGGCCATGGCGTACAGGTTGATGCCGGCCTGCAGAATCGTGGAGACGGCGAAGCACAGCGATACGATGATGTGCGCGCCCTTGCCGAAGCGCTGGTACATGAACTCAGGCACCGAGCGCACGCCGGAGCCGTAGTAGAACGGCATCATGAAGATGCCGAGGAACACCATGCCCGGCACGGCACCGATCAGGTAGTAGTGGATGGTCGGCATACCGATCTGGGCACCGTTAGCGGCCATACCCAGAATCTCGGTGGCGCCTAGGTTGGCGGCACAGAATGCCAAGCCTGCAATCCACGCCGGCATGGAACGGCCGGCGAGCAGAAAGTCTTCACTGGACTTCTGCTGCTTGTGGATGGAGTAACCAATCCACACGATCATGGCGAAATAGATGATGAGAATCAGCCAATCCACCCAACTCAGCGACAGGCGAATCGCGGATTCTCCAGCAGCAAGATCAATCATGCCGCTCCCTCTTTCTTCCTTGAATATATTTTGCGTGGGTGTAAGCAATCAGACAGCAAATGTCACTGATTGCGTTGCCAAGTGCTCAAATTAGTCCCAAATACAAAAAATTTCAAGGAGGCGATACACGGCTTTGCCGGATGCTTCTGAAACGATTTGCCTCAATCGCGCATATCTTGCTTGCATTTCGTGAGACCGGCACAGTGTCATTTGAACATTGAGCCTCTCCCGCTGAAGCGTATTCACCATTTTGGAAAGCGATTACAACCTCACAAAAACCGTCAAAAACACACAAACCGAGTATGGCCGTCGATACGTATCAAATGAACATCGAACAGAATAGTTAGGGTGTGTTTACATTATTTAGGTTTTGTGTGATGATTGGCGTATGCGTACGCCGGGGTATGGCATCACGCTTGACCGGTTCATGAGGGTCGCGCACCTGTTGCCGCGACAGAGGGGCAACGTGGCGGTCGACAACTACAGGTTCGTCAACGCCCTGCTGTGGATGTGCAGGACGGGGCTCCGTGGAGGGATTTGCCGGAGTGCTATGGCAAGTGGATCACCGTCTGCCGGCGGTTCAACCGCTGGTCCGGGAACGGCGCGATGGAACGCCTGTTCACGGCATTGCAGGAGGAGCGGATCATCGCCGTCGAGGTTCGGGTGCCCGCCATGGACTCCACGAGCGTGAAGGTCCACCAGCACGCCACGGGAGCCGCTCCATGGCCGCGCCCGGCGCGTTCATGGGCGCGCGCCTGCTCATGGACCGCGCGCACGAGGGGGGTCCATGAGCCTGCTGGCCGAGTCGTTCGGCCTGACGCCGGTCGTGCCGCCCAAGAGGAACCGCACGGACCCATGGGACTACGACAGGCAGGCGCACAAGGGACGGAACATGGTCGAACGCGTCTTCAACCGCATGAAGCACCACCGCAAGGCCGCCACCCGCTACGACAGGCTCGACGCCACCTTCCTCGCCAACCTCCAACTCATCCTCATCACCATCCAACTCAAAAACACCAGCAAAACCAACTAGAGCAAACACACCCTAGATAAGGCTTGCGGCCGTTGGCCGAGCAGTAGTAGTGTGGTTTGCTATGTCAAACAGGAGGAGTGTGACCAATGCGGCTGATCGAGACATGGCTGGCGGACCAGGAACGCGCGTTTGACTTGTTCGCGAAATTCCCGGCGGAGGAGATGGGATTCGAGAACCCAGCGGCCGGCATGAATCGTGAACGGTTCGCCGCATATGTGCGAGGGTTGCGTGATGAGTCGCTTGGCGTCGGCCTGCCGGACGGCTGGGTGCCAGCCACCACATACATTCTCGTCAACGATGAGGGCGACTATGTGGGCATCTTCAACCTGCGTCACCGGCTCACCGACTTCCTGCGCAACGGTCCGGGCCACATCGGCTACGGTGTCGCCCGCGAATACCGCGGCCACGGCTACGCGACCGCCGGGCTCAAGCTCACGCTTGCCAAGGCCCGCGAGCTCGGCATCAAAGAGGCTTACCTGAGTGTCCACAAAACCAATCCGGCAAGTCTTGCGGTGCAGCAGCATTGCGGCGCACGTATCGACCATGAGGACAAGACGGAATACTACACACGCATCGCCACCTGCACGGAGAGCGATGGCCTCTATGCGCGAGGCGATTGACGGCGCCTCTCGCGTATAAATGGCCGATTATCAATCGGTTTTAATCGATTTCGCCTCGGTCGATAAAGTCGCCGTCGAGGAACCAATAATCGTGTGGATTTCCGCGTAGCGCCGTGAGCGGCGTCAGTTCCACGCCCTGCGCCGCGGCTTTGCTCAGCAGATAGGCGCGGATAATCCACGGATACTCCAGCGCGCCCGACTTGAGGGTGATGATTTGCTCCACTCTGCTGCCGCTGACGCCAAAATCCTTGCCGATCCGTTCGGCGGTCAGACCCAGCCGGCTCATGTTCTCCTGAAATTCGCGGATAGTCGCCGCGCGCTGCTCACTGGAATACGCCGTCAGAGTAGTTGATCATTTCGAGTTCCGGGCCCATGTCTTCGGTTTGAGTCAGGCCGGTCTCATGGAAGCCGATGTGACGGTAGAAACTTTGGGCGTTGGTGTTGAATCCGGCGACCCACAAGGCGAGCCGATCGTTGCCGATGGCGCGTTGGCCCGCCTCAACCAAAGCACGGCCAACGCCATGACGATGGCAAGATTCCAACACATATAGCGAAGCCAGTTCCGCAGCCTCGGACCGTTTGATTGGCGAGCGCGGCGTTTGCAGAAGCTCAGCAAAACCAATCACGTGGTTGTTCTCCAAAGCGACCAATACGACCTGATTGGGTTCTTTGGCGTGGCTGCGCGTCAGTTTGAGCGCGAATTCGGGAGTGATCGCATCCACGATTTCCTGCGGAATATGCCCCTGATTGAGTTCGCGCCACGTGTACGACTGAACTTGGGCCTTTTCCTCAAACCATTGCGGCTCAATCGGAACAATACGAATCGTCATACCGTTCATAGTAGAACACTTTGTTCGGGGAATGTCAATATGCTGTCATGCGATCACATGACAGCATATTGATTATCGAGGAAGAGATAATCGACCATTAGGGGGAATCAGCGGCACTGAAGACCCACATCACACGCTTGCCATCGACCCGCAGCTCATCATCGAGCACAACGCCATCGCCGGCTACTTCAATGGCGAAGATTTCGTCAAGCCACTGTGACGGAAGATTGGGGCTGCCGTTCAACCGCAAATTTTCTGTAAGCAGCTCTACAACCCGCAAAACTCTAATACTGTTGCATTGGCGCCTTAATCATCCATAGTTAAGGCACCACGCAACATACGATTCGCTTACCCACGCAGCCATCCGACGATGGTTGGGATAGATTGTTCGGCGAAGCGGTCTATGGCGTCGGTGGTGACGTAGGCGTGGGCGGTGAGGCGCAGGTACAGTTCGCCGCCGACCTCGCTGGCCGCCTCGGATACCCGACGCTCCGCGTAATCGGCAAGATCGGACATGTACCGGCGCACGACATCCCAGCCCCACAGTCGCTCGATCTCGCGCAGGGACTCGGGCGCGGCAATCGGACCGCATAAATCCTGGGTGCCTTGCTCATCGAATCGCTCCGGGAACGGGTCGGCGAAACCCCACGAGTCGATCAGTGGCCACAAATCCTGACCATCCTGACCGCCTTCGGGCGGAATCACCAGCAATGCCGTGCCACGCGGCGCACACGGGAACTTATGAAAATTGCCGCCCCACCAATCGGACTGCAGTCCGCCGACCGGATCGGCCAGTTGGGCGGGAGCGTGCGCGCCACCAACCAAAATGCGGATGCCGCGGCGATGGGCTTCGGCGGCGATGCGCTGGGCCGGAAACAGCATAGCGGTGGCGGAAGTGATCTGGTCCAACACGATGAACGACGTACGCTCGCTCATCTGCGCGGTCACGGCGTCGACCACGCCATCCTCGTCGGCGTCAATGGTAACTGGCGCATCTCCCTCATCCATGCGAATGATACGAATCGTCTTTCATCCCAATGATTTCGCTCTCGTGGCCGATACCCGCATGCCGTCATGTTCCGTACCTTGGAATCAGAAGTCGAGAGTCAAGGTCCGAAACCGAACGGAGCGGGCCGAAGCAGGGAGCATTGAAGATGGGATTTCTTAAGAACTTTTCCGAACCGTTTGCGTTCGCGATGGCGCTGTGGCCGTTTGTGTCCATGCTGCTGACCGTGCCGGTGCTGGCGCTGCTGTATCACCGCGACAATCGCATCCTACTGTCGTCGGCCATAGTGGCGTATGGCACGGTGCTGTACTTGCTCGGCCTGCTGTGCTTCACACTGTATCCGATGCCGGCCGATGCGGCGGCCTATTGCGCCGCGCACCATCTGACACCGCAGCTCAACCCACTGCAGTTCATCGGTGACATCCGTACCGATGGTCTCACCGCCGTACTGCAAATCGCGTTTAATATCGTGTTCTTCCTGCCGTTGGGCTTCATCATGGGCCGCATATGGCGTTGGCCGCTGCCGGTTACCGCAGTACTGTCGTTCGCCACGTCGCTATTTCTGGAGACGATGCAGCTGACCGGCCTCATGGGCGTGTTCCCGTGCGCTTACCGTCTGTTCGACGTGGACGATCTCCTGTGGAACACGACCGGCGCGCTGATCGGATTCGCGCTGGCCATGCTTTCGCTGCGCCTGATTCCGGCGCGGGTCGCCGATATGACGCCGACCACCACACCAGGCTTCATGAGGCGGCTGATCACGTTCATCATCGACATGACGCTGATCGCGTTCGCCGTGATGCCGACGCATCTGTTCGTCATGATCGTCCGCTCGAACCTGCCCTCGGGCTCCAATGGCTCATGGCAGTCGATGGAACCGTTCGACTGGACCGGTTCGATCCTCTTCCTGGCGGCGCTCATCCTCTTCGAGGGCGTGGTGCCATGGTTGCGCGGCGGCTGCACGTTCGGCGGCAGTTTCACGCACATGACAGTGGAAACCCGGCCGCGAGAAGGCTGGCGGCGTGCGGCGTTCTATGTGGCGCGTATGGCGACGCTAGTCATCGTGCTGCCATGGCATAGCGGCGGATTCAATCTGCTGGTGTTCATCGGCCTCGGCATCTTCTGGCTGGTCAAGCATCAGATGCCGTACGACCTCATATAAGACCGGCGCTCCGCCGTTTGGCGTTACAGGGCAACCTCCGACCATCGTTCGGGAGTCGGAATGCTGCGCAGCGGGCCGGCCAACGATATGGCCAATCCCGCTACGGAACAGGCCACGGCCACGCCCATCACCGCCGTGAAACCGAGATCTGGCTGTTGCAACAGCCAGCCGACCATCGCCGGGCATGCCGCGCCCAGTATGCCGACCGTGGTTTCAAATACGGCAGAAGCCCGACCCTGAATATTGTCGGGCGTCTTGCCGTAGAGAAAGCCGAGCAGACCGGCGTTCAGCGCGGGGAACGGCAGGCCGGTCAGAATCTGGCAGATCAGAATGGCCGCGTAGCTGTGCAGGAATAGCAGTGGCATCTGGCTGACCGCGAATAACGCAAGTGCGCCCGCAATCAGTCTCCCAGTGGGAACCATATCAACCAGTTTATTGGCCAACAGCGAGCCGACCAACGTGCTCACGCCCATTGCCGTGCCGAGCAGTCCGATCATGACCGCGCTGGTGCCACGGGCGGCCAACATGATCTGCGCGCCGGTGATACTGGCCACGCAGGCGATGTTCACCATTGCACCGAGTATGATCGCGGATAGGAAGACGCGCTTGGTCAGGGCCCAAACGGCGACCACGGCTTAGCGCGACGAGTCAACGCGCATTAGCTGTCTGCGAACGACACCAACACCTTGTACATAACAATGCCCCTTTGCAAAAACCAAACTCCAATTGTTGTACCAGTTCGAGCACGGGACCAGGCACGTCACTGGACTCAACATAATCGGCCATCAATGGTTTCTCGGCTTCGAGGGGCTGATTTCGTCCGGTGGGGACATCTACTTGGCTTTCGAGGGGCTGCTCAAACGCCAAACCGCGAGTATAAACGGCTTTGTGGCAACGACATGACGCCATTTCGGAGCCTTGCCTACTTGGGCATCAGCCCCTTGAAACGCAAGTAGACCTCCGGCGAACGCCGAATCAGCCCCTCGAAACCGAGTTAGGTATTCTTTTCGCGTTTGCGTTGGCGTTCGAGGGCGTAATAGGCCGCGTAGCAGCAGACGACGAACGGAATCATGCAATACAGGGTCGAACGTTGCGTCTCATCGAGCACCACGAGCAGCAGCGCGCCGATGCACATCACGATGGCCAGCCACGGCAACACCGGAAAGCCGGGAGCGCGATAGCCGAGTTCGTCGGCACTATGACCATCCCGCGTCCATTCACGCCTAAACCGGATATGGCACACGCACACGGAGAACCACACCACCAGCGTCGCCAAGCCGGATACGGCGACCAACACCAGATACACGGTCGAAGCGGCGATCACGGAAGACAGCAACGCCAGCAGCGAGCCCGCCATGCTGAACAGCACGGCCCACACCGGCACACCACGGAAATTCGTCTTAGCAAAACGTTCGGGAATCAGCCGCTCCTTGGCCAGCGACCACACCATGCGCGAACACACGTACAGGCCGGAGTTCGCGGCGGAAAGCACAGCCGTGAGCACCACGAAGTTCATGATGTCGCCGGCGAACGGCATACCGATTGACTGGAACACCAGCACGAACGGGCTCGTATCCACGCCGGCCTGATGCCAGGGGATCAAGGCCGCCATCACCAGAATCGAGCCGATGAAGAAAATTACCAGGCGCAGCACCGTGGTGTGCACGGCCTTGGGGATCGCACGCGAGGGATCCTTGGTTTCGCCGGCCGCCACGCCCACCACTTCGGTGCCGGAGAACGCGAACACCACGGTCAGCAAAGTCGAGAAAATCGGCGCGATGCCGCTCGGGAACCAGCCGCCGGCCACGAAGTTGGTGAACAATGGCGCGGAATCATGGCCGGCAATCGGTATGGCGCCGAAGATCGCCAGCAGGCCGATCACAATGAACGCGACGATGGCGAACACCTTGATCGACGCAAACCAGAATTCCGCCTCGCCGTACAGCCGCACGGACATGATATTGAGCGCGAACACCACCACAATGAACACGGCCGACCACACCCAGGACGGCGAATGCGGGAACCATCGCTGCATCAACAACCCCGCGGCCGTAAATCCGGAGGCGAGCGCCACCGCCCAGTTCAGCCAATACAGGATGGCGATGGTGAACGCGGTGCCGGGGCCGATGAACCGCTTCGCATACATGTGGAAACTGCCGGCGTACGGCATGGCCACGGACAGCTCGCCCAGCGACACCATCACACAGTATACGAGCAGAGAGCCGGCCGCGTAAGCGAGGATCGCGCCCAACGGCCCCGCCTGATGAATCGTGTAGCCGGAGCTGACGAACAGACCGGTGCCGATCACGCCGCCCAGGGAGATCATCGTCAGGTGGCGCGACTCCATCTTTCGTTCAAGGCCGGTATCGTCCTTGGGTGTGCCGGCTGCCGCCATGCTCGGGTCTCCTTTGGTCGGGTGAACAGTTGTGTCTCGTGTCGGTTGTGCGGGCGGCGCGCGATACCGCCTACCATATGATAGCGGTAACACGAACAGCGAGCGGAACATGAGGAGTTTGGAATGACGGAACTGTATATCGGATCGCATCTGTCGACGGCCGGCGGATGGAATGCACTGCTGGAACGCTCCCATGAGGAGGGCGGAACCGCGTTCGCGTTCTTCCCGCGCTCCCCGTACGGCAAGCGTTCGAAGGCGCTCGACCCGGCCGACGCGGCAACGTTCGGCGCACGTCTGAAGGCTGAGGACTATGGGCCGTTGGTCGTCCACGCGCCGTACGTCTACAATCTGGCAGGCAAGGATGAGGCCAAGCGCGCATTCGCGATCGAGGCGTTGGCCGAGGACATCGAGCTGCTGACCGCCATCCGCGAGGCCGGCCAGGAGGTGTATATCAATATTCATCCCGGCGCACATGTGGGCCAAGGCACCAAGACCGGCTGCCAGCTGATCAGCGAGGGACTGAATCAGGTGTTCGAGCGTACGACCGGCGTCATGGTGCTTCTGGAGACCATGGCCGGCAAAGGCACGGAATGCGGGCGCAACTTTGAGGAGCTCGCCACGATCATGAACGGCGTGAAGAACAAGGCGAACGTCGGCGTCACGTTCGACACCTGCCATGTGCTGGATGCCGGCTACGATTTGGTGAACGACTACGACGGTGTGATGCGCCAGTTGGATGAGGCGATCGGCTTGGCCAAGGTCAAGGCGATTCACGTGAACGATTCGCAGTTTGGCCTCGACTCGCATAAGGATCGTCACGCCAACATCGGGCAGGGCCAGCTCGGCATCCCGTTTTTCACGCGACTGGTCAACGACCCGATCATGGCCAAGCTCCCGATGATCCTCGAAACCAAGGAGCAGACGCCCGCCACGCATCGCGACGAGATCGAGTTGCTGCGCGGATTGGTGCAAAAGTAGTCGTAGTCGACCAATGTCGAGCAGAAGAGACCTGTTTTTGACTGAGGGCCATACGAGGTTAGCTATCAGCGGGGCATTGATTGATCCGTCTTCATATACAGCTGCATAGCCGGTTCCAGCTGCAAGAGCTCAAAACAGACGCATGGGTTCGGTGGAATCCAATGGCTGAATAAGACGTTTGCCGTCGCTGTTCAGTGGCGCGACTTCGTGAAATTGCAGACGCCGGGAAAGCAGGGTACCCGCTTCCCGCATGGAATCTAACAGTGCGGCTCCGTCAACGGAGCGGTCCAGCCATGAGGCAACCATATTCCGAGGCGCCAGCAGGGGCATGCGATCATGCACCTTGACGAACTCGTCCGCGGCAGGGCAGGTGATGATGGTTGCGGTCAGCTGCCATGGCGATGCGGGAGACGGCCTCCACCATGAGTACAGGCCGGCCAAAGACAATAGTTCATCATGTGGTGCGTGAAAATAGAACGGCCTGCGACCTTTCCATTCGTAGTAGCCGGAAGCGGGGATGATGGCTCGCATGGATTTTGTGGATTCGGCGAACGCCGGCTTGACATGCGCAGACTCCACACGCGCATTATATGTGGGGTAGCTCAGCACTTTGCTGGCGCTCCATCGCGGCACCAGCGACCAATAGGCACCGGTCAGATGACGGCGGCCATCCTTGCCCTGTGCCACCACGCCAATGTTCTGCGTGGGTGCGATGTTGTAGGAAGGCTGTGGCAGAGTGTCAACGCGCACGTCATCCTCGTCTACCGCGAACTGTGAGGCCACGGCATCCCAATCCAAATCAAGCGCGAATCTCCTGCACATGCGCCCAGTCTATGCCATCAATGGAATCAATCCCAGGCCGTATGACCGATATTCATGGCGATTTTCCTTTTTGTTGGCCGCTCTGGTTCCGTAGCGATACGAACCAACGAGGAATAGCCCAGAATGTAGGACGGGTTCGGCAATCGGGACGGGGCGTGACCTAGAGTGGCGCATGACCGAACACCAACAAAGGGAGGACCATGTCGGTTTTGGACGAACTGGTGGCGGGAGCGCTGGAGGATCAGCGCACCCGTGAGCTCACCGTATCGCTTGAGGACGTGAAGAAGGCCGCGCTGGCGGCCCCGGCTCCGATTGACGCGACACGATGGCTTAAGCGCGCCGACGGCATCCCCGTGATCGCCGAGATCAAGCGCGCGTCTCCGTCCAAGGGCCACCTCTCCGACATCCCGGACCCGGCCGTACTGGCCCGCGAATACGAGAAGGGCGGCGCAAGCGCCATCTCCGTGCTCACCGAAGGCCGCAAATTCCTCGGCAGCCTTGACGATTTCGACAAGGTCCGCGCCGCCGTGCACATTCCGGTGCTGCGCAAGGACTTCATCGTCACCGACTACCAGATCTTCGAAGCCCGCGCCCACGGCGCCGACCTGGTGCTGCTCATCGTCGCCGCATTGGACGACGCCCAGCTCAAGCACCTGCTGGATCTGGCGCACGAGTTGAGCCTGACCGTGCTGGTCGAAACGCACACCCGCGAGGAAATCGAACGCGCCCGCAAGGCCGGTGCCAAGGTGATAGGCATCAACGCGCGCAACCTGAAGAACCTCAAGGTGGACGTGAACAAATACAACGAACTCGCGGCCGATCTGCCCGATGACGTCATCAAGGTGGCGGAATCCGGCGTATTCGGGGCGGTCGAGGTCGAAGACTACGCCCGCGCGGGAGCGGACGCGGTACTGGTCGGTGAAGGCGTGGCCACCGCTGATGATCATGAACTTGCAGTGGAACGACTAGTAAAGGCAGGAGCACAAGTGAAAGCATCCGAAACAACCCCGCTCAGCGAACATCAGGGACCGTTTTGGGGACAGTTCGGCGGCCGCTATGTGCCCGAGGCCCTCATCACCGCCCTCGACGAGCTGGAGCGCGTGTACACGCAAGCCAAGGCCGACCCCGAATTCCACAAGGAATTCATGACGCTCCAGCAGCGTTACGTGGGCCGCCCGAGCCCGCTGACCGAAGCCCCGCGCTTCGCCGCACTCGTCAAGGAGAAGACCGATCTCGACGCCCGTATCTTCCTCAAGCGCGAGGACTTGAACCACACCGGCGCGCACAAGATCAACAACGCGCTCGGACAGGCCCTGCTCGTCAAGCGCATGGGCAAGACCCGCATGATCGCGGAGACCGGCGCCGGCCAGCACGGCGTGGCCACCGCCACCGTGTGCGCCATGCTTGGCCTCAAGTGCCGCATCTACATGGGCCAGATCGACGCCCGCCGCCAGGCCCTGAACGTGGCCCGCATGCGTATGCTCGGCGCCGAAGTGGTCGAGGTGACCCTCGGCGACAAGATTCTGAAGGACGCCATCAACGAGGCCCTGCGTGACTGGGTTACCAACGTCAAGGACACGCACTACCTGCTCGGCACCGTCGCAGGCCCGCACCCGTTCCCGGCTATGGTGCGCGACTTCCAGAAGATCATCGGCGAGGAAGCCAAGCAGCAGCTCCAGGACTGGTACGGCATCGACCATCCGGACGCGATCTGCGCCTGCGTGGGCGGCGGCTCCAACGCCATCGGCGTGATGAACGCCTTCCTGGACGATGAGCGCGTGAACCTCTACGGCTACGAAGCCGGCGGCAACGGCCCCGAATCCGGCAAGCACGCCATCCGCTTCGCCCCCGGCACCGGCCAGCTCGGCATGTTCCAGGGTGCCAAGAGCTATCTGCTGGAAACCGACGAAGGCCAGACGCTCGACACCTACTCGATCTCTGCAGGCCTTGACTACGCTTCCGTGGGGCCAGAGCACGCATGGCTCAAGGACATCGGCCGCGTGAACTACAGCTGGGCCACCGATGAGGAGGCCATGAACGCCTTCCGCGACCTGAGCCAGAGCGAGGGCATCATCCCCGCCATCGAAAGCTCGCACGCCGTGGCCGGCGCGTACAAGGCCGCCGCGGATCTGAAGGCCAAGGGCTATGACAAGGCCGTGATGATCGTGAACATCTCCGGCCGAGGCGACAAGGACATGGCCACCGCCGGCAAGTGGTTTGGCTACCTGACCGACGATCAGGCCGCCGCGCTTGATGTGACCGGTGTCAACGGCAACACCGTTGCCTGAACAAGAAGAGGAGATTGTTGATTATGACCAACGAAGCGAATACGCCGTCCGGCCAGCCGCTGGGCATCAGCCACAAGCCCAGCAAGTCGGGCGCTATGTTCACCAAGTTCAAGGCCGAGAACAAGCCCGCCTTCATCGGCTACCTGCCCTATGGCTTCCCCAACCCAGACGTCTCGCTTGACGCCTTCAAAACGATGGTCGAGCACGGCGTCGATGCCGTGGAGATCGGCCTGCCGTACTCCGACCCGGTCATGGACGGCCCGGTCATCCAGGCTGCCGCCTCCATCGCCCTGAACAACGGCGAGACCATCAAGCGCGTGTTCGAGGCCGTCGAAACCGTGGCCAACGCCGGCGGCGTGCCGCTCATCATGAGCTACTGGAACCTCGTATACCACTACGGCGTCGAGCGTTTCGCCCGTGACTTCGAGAACGCCGGCGGCGCCGGCCTCATCACCCCGGACCTTATCCCGGACGAGGCGGGGGAGTGGATTGAAGCCTCCGACCGTCACGGACTCGACCGCATCTTCCTGGTCTCCCCGGACTCGTCCACCGAGCGCCTCGAAACCGTGGCCCGCAACGCGCGTGGCTTCGTGTACGCGGCCGCCCGCATGGGCGTCACCGGGGAACGCGCCACCATCGACGCCTCACCCGAAGAGCTTGTGGTGCGCACCCGTCGCGCGGGCGCTGAGAACGTGTGCGTGGGCATCGGCGTATCCACCGCGGAACAGGGCGCCCGGGTCGGCGCCTACGCAGATGGCGTCATCGTCGGTTCCGCGCTCGTGCACACCATGCTCGCGGACGACGACAAGACCGCACGCGACCCGAAGGAAGGCTTGAAGCTGCTCGCCGCCAAGAGCGAGGAACTGGCCGAAGGCATCCACAACGCCCGGTAAACACCCGGTGCGCCTCACGCGGATTGTGCCGTGACACGGTAGGGTAGTCACAGAGCATCAAGCACAACCCGCGCGCGGACACACCATGAGCACCAGCAAGTAGAGGCACGATGAATCTGGCTTATATTCCCTCGCCGACCTTCTCCAAGTTCGAGATCGGCCCATTCACTATCCACATGTATGCGATCTGCATCCTGATCGGCATCTGCGTGGCCGTATGGATCCTCACCACACGTTGGAAGCGGTACGGCGGCACCTTCGACCAGATTCTCGACACCACGCTCGTCACCGTGCCCTGCGCACTGGTGGGCGCGCGCCTCTACCACTGCATCACCACGCCGGCTGACTACTTCCCGCCCACCGGTAACTTGGTCAACATCCTCAAGGTGTGGGAAGGCGGCATGGCCATCTTCGGCGGCATCTCCGTCGGCACCTTGGTGGCGTTCCTGTGGTGCCGCCACAAGCACTATCCGTTCGCGATCTTCGCCGATGCCATCGCCCCCGCGCTGCCCGTGGCCCAGGCCATCGGCCGACTCGGCAACTGGTTCAACCAGGAACTCTACGGCTGGCCCACCACGTTGCCGTGGGGCCTGAAGCTCAACGACGCGGACGCCATCGGCAAATCCGAAATCTGCTATTCCGGCGCGCAATGCCCGGACTACAGGACCACGCTGTTCCACCCCACGTTCCTGTACGAGATGATCTGGAACCTCATCGGCGCCGCGCTCATCATCTACCTCGGCCACAAGCTCGCCGACCGGCTCAAGGCCGGCCAGCAGTTCGCCATGTACCTGATGTGGTACGGCTTGGGCCGCACCTGGATCGAAAACGTGCGCATCAACTACTCCACGGTGATTCTGGGCCTGAGGACCAACATGTGGACCGCGATCATCGTCTTCGTGCTCGGCTGCATCCTGTTCGTCGTGCTCTACCAGTACGGGCCGGACCCCAAGGCGCAGGCGCGCGGGCTTGCGGCGGTCACCGCCGACGAGCTCGAACGCCAGAGCATCGAAGAGGAACGGCTTCGCCAGAAAAAGCAAGCCAAGCGCACTAAGTGACACCACGATAAACAGCGCCGAAACAGCGCGAAACACGGGACCCCAAGTCCCATTGCACAGATAAGGTAGGAAACCATGAGCAATATCGCAATCGCACCCAGCATCCTGTCCGCTGACTTCTGCAACCTCGAACGTGATCTCAAGGCCATCGCCAACGCCGACCTGGTCCACGTCGATGTCATGGACCATCATTTCGTGCCGAACCTGACCCTGGGCGAGCCGATCGTCGGCCGCATCTGCCAGGTCACCGATCTGCCGGTCGACGTGCACCTCATGATCGAGGACCCAGACCGTTGGGCCCCCGAATACGCCAAGCTCGGCGCCGCCTCCGTCTCCTTCCACATGGGTGCCACTCACGCGCCCGTGCGTCTGGCCCGCCAGCTGCGCGAGATGGGCTGCAAGGCCTGCTTCGCCGTGCGTCCGGCCGAACCGGTCGAGCCGATCTTCGATATCCTCGACGAGTTCGACATGGTCCTCATCATGACCGTTGAGCCCGGCTTCGGCGGCCAGAAGTTCCTCGACAACCAGATGGCCAAGGTCCGCCGCCTGCGCGATGAGATCACCCGCCGTGGCTTGAAGACCCGCATCCAGGTCGATGGCGGCGTGAGCCCCAAGACCGCGCACATCGTGGCCGAGGCCGGCGCGGACGTGCTGGTCGCCGGTTCCGCCGTGTACGGCGCCGAGGATCCCGCCCAAGCCATTGACGACATCCGCGCCAAGGCCGAGGCCGCGTTCAAGGCCTGAGCTCCAAGCCTGAACCGCAATCCACCTTTCATCCATAACCACAAGAGAAGAATCTGAATCACATGAAGACGTTTGAATCCCTGTTCGCCGAACTGTCCGAGAAGGCCCAGACCCGCCCCGAAGGCTCCCTGACCGTCGACGAGCTCGACAAGGGCACCCACTTCATCGGCAAGAAGATCATCGAAGAGGCCGGCGAGACCTGGATGGCCGCCGAATACGAGGGTGCGGACCGCACCGCCGAGGAAATGAGCCAGCTGCTCTACCACGTCCAGGTCATGATGATCAAGCACGGCCTGACGCTTGAGGACGTCTACAAGCACCTGTGAGAGGAACGCAAATGCTGAGAATCGCAGTGCCCAACAAGGGCATGCTATCCGAGCCCGCGTGGAACATGCTGGCCGAGGCCGGCTACCGTCTGCGCATCAACCCTCGCCAGCTGGTCGTGCAAGATCCCGACAATGGCATCGAGTTGTTCTACCTGCGTCCGCTCGATATCGCCGTATACGTGGGCCGCGGCGCCATCGACGTCGGCATCACCGGCCAGGATCTACTCAAGAACTCCGGTACCGCCGCGCTCGAGCACATGCCGCTCGGCTTTGGTGCCTCGACCTTCCGTTTCGCCGCACCGAACGAATCCCCGATCACCACCCTGGAGGATGTTCAGGGCAAGCGCGTGGCCACCACATTCGATAAGCTCGTACACGACTATCTGGTCGAGCACGGCATCCAGGCCGAGACCATCCATCTGGACGGTGCGGTCGAATCCTCCGTGCAGCTGGGCGTGGCCGACCTCATCGCCGACGTGGTCTCCACCGGTACCACCCTGCGCAACGCCGGCCTGCGCGTGTTTGCCGAACCGCTCATGCACTCCGAAGCTTGCCTGATTCGTTCGCCGCGTCTGAACGAGCAGGACCCACGTCTGGCCGTGCTGACCCGCCGTTTGCAAGGCGTGCTCACTGCGCATCAGTATGTGCTGATGGACTATGACATTCCGATCAGCAAGGTCGCCGCCGCCGTGGCCGTGACCCCTGGCTTTGAAAGCCCGACGATCTCCCCGCTGCACGACAAACAGTGGAACGCCGTGCGAGTCATGGTCCCCAAGGCCAAGGTCAACCAGCTGATGGATGATTTGTACGAAGTCGGCGCACGCGGCATCATCGTTACCGCTCTGCAAGCCTCCCGCATGTAGACTGTTAGTCGATATGACCAACCAGAAAGTCAACGCCAGATACAGTCCGGAAGCACGTGACATCTATTTCACTGTGCCCAATTTGATCAGCGCGCTGCGAATCATCTCGATTCCTTTCATCAGCGTGCTGATCTCCAAGCACGAGATGATTGCGGCGTTAGCCCTGATCGCCATTTCCTCGGCTTCAGACGGACTTGACGGCATCATCGCGCGCAGATTCAACCAAGTGAGCAAGATCGGTCAGATTCTTGATCCGATCGCCGACCGACTGCTCATTTTCTGCTCGATTCTGGCTCTCAGCGTCGCCGGCATCATCCCATGGTGGATGCTGATTATCGTGGGACTGAGGGATCTGTGGATGGCGATTCAGGTGCTATGGCTTGCCCAGTACGGTTATGGCCCGCTGCCCGTGCATTTCGTGGGCAAGGCCGGTACCGCGCTGCTGATGATTTCCATCGTCGGTCTGATTTTCGCCGATTTGGGCACCAGTACGTTCTTCCACTTGCTCTACATCGCCGCGCTGGCCGCCGGCATCTGGGGCATCGCCATGTATTGGCTCGCCGGATATATCTATACCAAGCAGGGCGTCGGATTGCTACGCAAGGAACTGGGGGAGAAGTATGGCGCTTGAGGCCACGGCCCCGGTCTCATTCCCCGTACCTAAGGAGACTGAGCCGGTACGACGCCGCGCCGTGTTCTCCCACTCAGTCCGAGGCGCGGAATCACATCATGCGCTTTCCCCGGATGACGCCGCCGCCATCCGCACCCCACGCCGCCGTAAAACCAACGACGATTCGCTTCAGCTCATCGATGATCTTGTCAATCGTCCGATGGATCCGATGTTCTCCGACTCACGACTGGTCCATGAGCATCGTTCGACCTTCTCCATCTGGTTTAATCGCATCGTCGTATTCATCATCTGCGTCGGCGTTGGCTTTGCCTGCAGCCTATTCGTGCAACAGTTGCAATCCGATCCGCGTAAGCAGGTACGGCAGACTTTGGCCACGCAATTGGAGAATCGCAACTCGCAAATAGACGAACTCACCAAGGACGTCAATAATTTGCGCTCCCAAGTTGACGAACAGTCCAAGAAAATCTCCGGCAGCGTGAAAAGCGATACGCTTATCCAAGACGAAATGGTCAATGGTGCCACGGTGGTCGAAGGCGAAGGAATCACCATGACGCTGGCCGATCCAATCGCGGCAAGCCAGTCGGATCAGAGCTCATCGAACAGAGTCGGCACCTCCACGAACATCCGAGTCATCACCGATCTGGATCTGCAGCAACTGGTCTCCCTGATGTTCCAAAACGGAGCCGAAGCCATTGCCATCAACGGTAATAGGCTCGGCGCGCAAACCTCGATACGCAAGGCCGGCGGGCATATTCTCATCGGCATGACCGCGATACAAAGCCCCTATACCATTGAAGCCATAGGCGATAAGAGCGCCTTGGCCGAAGCGATGGGGAAGAAGAAACTTGCAAGTCTTTACGATTCCTTCAAGGAAGCCGGTATCTACCCGCAGGTGAGCAAATCCAATTCGATTACACTTGAGGCAGCAGTCACTGGCGAAGTGAAGTACGCGGAAAGGAATGAATAATGGCAGCCGTTCTGGGACTGATCATCGGCGTCGTCATCGGCGTGTTCGTCAAGCCGGATATTCCGATCATCGTGCAGCCTTATCTGCCGATTATGGTGGTCGCTGCTCTTGACGCCCTGCTGGGTGCCGCGCGAGCCTATTTCGAGCGCAGCTTCTCCGACCGTGTGTTTGTGATCTCCTTCCTCGCCAACGTGGTGACGGCAACACTGCTCGTGTTCCTCGGCAACCAGCTCGGCGTCGGTTCGCAGCTGCAGACAGCCGTCATCGTCGTACTCGGCATCCGCATCTTCTCCAACGTGTCCGCGATCAGACGCTTCATCTTCCGAGGCTGACAAGGGTACTGACGTATGGCACGTAAAGCACAATCAGACAACATGCTGGAGAAAATGCGCGACCAGCATGTACAAGACAAGGTCAACGACCGGATGGAAACCGGGTCGTTTCCCACGGTGCGTAAGAAGCCCCGGAAGGATCTCAACCGTGCCAGCAACAAATCACGGTTACTATCCTCGATTCTCATCGCTCTGATGTGCGCGTTGTTGGGTTTCGCCTACATGAGCCAGATCAATAACACGAAATCCACGTACGAAACGATGGACGAGAGTGAACTGGTAAGGCTGCTGAACGAGTCGAATACGCAAATCTCCAATCTCGAGCAGCGTAAAACCCAGTTGAACAGCCAGCTCAACTCGCTGAAATCGGCGGCTAACGAGCAGGAGCAGGCGCGTAAGATCGCCAAGCAAAACGAGGAGACCAGCGGCTTGATTTCCGGCAGACTCCCGGCAAAGGGTCAAGGCGTGACCATCCGAATCGGACGAGGCTCGACGACTAAAGTGGACGCCTCAATCATGTTCAACCTTATCGAGGAACTTCGCAATGCCGGTGCCGAGGTAATCGCCATCAATAACGTGCGCGTCATCACCTCCACCTACATTCAGGACGCCGAGGAAGGTTTGATTGTGGATGGCACCACCATCAAGCCCACATACACAGTGAAGGCCATTGGCAATCCGCAGGAACTGTCCAACGCAGTCGATATCGCCGGCGGTGTGGGCGCTCAGCTCCAGGTGAAATACGGGTCCAACGTCAACGTACAGCCTTCTGACAGCATCATTATCGACGAAGTACGCGAAGCTACGCAAAACCAGTATGCAAAGACGGTAGAATAGGAGATTATGACCAACCCGATTCCTAGCGCAGGCGAAACCACCATTATCGGCCTGCCCGCGATTAATGTACTGCCCATTACCACCACCGGCGATCGACCGCTGACTCAAGAGGATCTGGACACCATCACCAGATTGTCCGAGGGAACGGCATTGCTGATTTCCGCCAGGGGAGCGGTCTCAGGTTCTCGTTACTTGCTTGACGAGGATGAAATCACCGTCGGTCGTGATCCGCGAGCTGATATTCTGCTCGACGACTCCACCGTATCCCGTCAGCATGCCGTGTTCCGCAGGGTCAACGGTCAGTTCTTTGTGGTTGACGCAGGAAGTCTGAACGGCACCTACGTGAACCGTCAGCGTGTTGATCAGGCGACGTTGAAGAACGGCGACGAAATCATGATCGGTAAATTCCGCCTCGTGTTCTTCACGAAATCTGCCATTATTTCCCAATAGTCCACACCTAGCATGGGGTTAGACTGATTGCAGAAATTGCAATCATGTGATTACACCAGTGTGAGTCATATGCGAGACACGCATGAGTTAGGGGGGGTGCCATGGGACAGACCGGGCTGCATCTTCATGTTTCGCTTGAGGACCGTCAGAATCTGAACGCTGACGCGATTCAGGGGGAGTTGTTCTCCAACGTCGATACTGAGGAGATCAAGCGCGGCTACCGTGGCACTGTGGCCTCCAAGGTGGCCGGCATCACGTACCGACAGCTCGATTATTGGGCACGCAAGCAGATTGTTGAGCCGTCCATCACGCCGTCTCATGGCTCCGGTTCACGACGACTATACTCGTTTAAGGATGTGGTGATTCTCGCTGTATCCAAGAAGTTGCTTGATGCCGGTGTGAATCTGCAGAACGTGACGGCGGCCATCGGATTCTTGACTCAACGCAGCACCGATCAGCTGGCCAATGTGACCATTATGTGCGATGGTCAAAACGTACATGAATGCACAACCAGCGAACAGATGCTCGAACTGTTGCAAAGCGGTAAGGCAGTGTTCGCCGTGTCGGTGGGTTCGTTGTGGCACCAGATTGAGACGGCCTTGGAACAGGAAGAATATGTTGATCTTGAGGCCAAGCCGCTGACGATTGCCACGGGCCGTCCGATTGATGAACTGACCGCCATGAGGATGCGCAAGAAGCTCGAGGCACAGCGCTTGCAACGCGCAACCGCCTGATACATGTATGGTTGTTGGCGACTTGCCGGCTTTGGTCGGCAGGTCGCTTTGTTGTATGTGTTGCTTTTGTTGCCTGCCATCTTATGTTTTTTATATGTTGCGGTGATTATTATGACTGATTGGAGGACCGGGTGAACGGGATTGTTGTCGGATTGTTGCCGGGCGTTCTGTGGATGGTCGCCGTCATCTTTGCTGTGTCCATCATCACTATAACGGTCAGCCGAGGCCATCTGTTCACGCCGAAACGCCGGCGACCGCCGGTCGATCCGGTCGACTGGTCGATGGTGAAAACGCATTTCATGTCGTTTGCGGCGGCGCTGATTCCGTTTCCCGTGTTGACGTTTACAGCGGATTTGATGGATGCGGATATACTCGCGTTCTATGATCGTGCGCAATTGCCCGGTGCAATCATCGTATTCGCGCTGGTGCTGTTGGAACTTGTCGCCATGTATCTGCAGGCGCGCAACGCTTCGGAATCCGCGATGGACGGCCGTCTGGGCGTCGCCGACCGCCGGGATGATGACGATGCCGGAATCGTGCCCGATAGAGCGAGGAGCGGGAATGAGGGAGACATGGACAAACCGGGCGAAGACTGATTGGATGGCTGATGCGGGGGAGGGACATGCAACCGTCGTCCGGGTTGGGTGAAGGGAGACCATGACATATATCGGTATCGTCATTTAACTATGCCTCATAGTATTGGAATTAATCAGACAAGCTCACCATCACCGCCATAAAAGCCGAGTACTGAACTACCCGCGCATCAGCTCATCCGGCTGGGTGTGTGCAATCCTTACGCTCAGGGGAAGGGCCCCGATGACTGCACCAGCGACGGTGATGGCGAGCATTTCAAGCGCCAGTACCGGATCGAAAACCACCGAATCCAGATTCGTGAGATTCAACAGATCGCCGGAATCAACGGAATGCGCCAGCAGCAAACTGAAACCCGCCCCCAAGATGATGCCCGCGATGCCCGCTGCGACGACAAGTTGGACGACTTGGACGAGTGCAAGGGCGCTCAGTTGCCCGGCCGTGTATCCAAGGCATCGGAGCAGCGCCAACGAACGTTTGCGCTGCTTCATCCATATCACGCTCAGAAATAAGCCGAACACCAGGGAGCACACAAGCACAATGGGGAACATGAACCTGCCTATGCTCATAAGTGCGGCAAGAATGCCCGTGACATCCTGCTGCCCCGCGGCACCGGCCACCCCGAATCCCATGGCGGCGAGTTTCTTCTGGACCAAGGGGACATTATCGCCCGAATCGACTTGAACGTATGCGAATGTGTATGATTCCTGGACATTCCCGTCGAACAGGGCATCCATTGTGTTTTCGGAGACATAGGACGGATTCTCGCCATCCTTGTCGGGTACGGAGTTGTCGTAGATTCCCACCACCTTGAGTGGAATGGTTCTATACGATCCTTGATATTTACCGTTGATATGCGTGTACCCGAACATGACGGTCTTGCCGTACAGATGCCTGAGGCTGCCTCCGGGAACGGAATCGGGTAGGAGAATCTCGTCGTCCTGCAGGGAGACGGGCCTGTCTCCCTTGATCATTTTCGGAAGCCTCGGTTCGAAATACGTGGTGGCCCACAGCGATCCGGGGCTGACCGTTGGAGATGGCCAGTCGCCTTCGTCGGCCAAATCCAGATCGTGCTGCATCCATGGAACCACGGAAACGACATGCCCCAGTCCGGATACTTCGGAAAGTGATTCCCCGTCCAAGACGCGTGCGTCCGGACGAATCGTGCTGAGCTCGATGACGGATACGTTGGAGTGCTTCTCGACATTGCTTGCATGGGACCGAACCGCACTGACCACAAAACCCTGAAGGCAATAGCATACGGCGACAACGATCGCCAGCATGACAACCAACGCCCGCGATGTTCTGAACGTATGCGTTCGCTCAAACCACGCGAGTCGTAGAACCTTTCTCATCAGCTCACAACCACCTTCCCGGCCTCAAGACGCAGCGATTGGGACTCCAACCCATCCAGACGAGGATCGTGGCTGGCCAGCAAAATCGCCACACCCCTTTCCCTCAGCATGCGAATGGCCGATGCCACCTCATCGGCGGCCGCGTCATCGAGCGATGCCGTGGGCTCATCCAGCAAAAGCAGCCGAGGCCTGTTAATCAGCGCACGGCATATTCCGGCACGTTGAAGTTCGCCGCCGGAAATCCTGCCCGCCTTCACATTCGCCAGCCGCCGAATTCCAAACCGGGAAAGCAACTCAAGGCATTCTGCGCTGTTCCCTTTCCCTTGATCCGCAACAAGAAGGTTCTGTAACACCGTCAGATGACCAAACAAGTTCGCATCCTGAAAAACGATTCCGATGCAGGCGGCGCGAAGCCGATTGCGGGATTTCTCAGTGGTCGCCTTTTCTCCGCACACATGTACGCCGCCGCGATCCGGCACCGTAAGAAGACCCGCGATTCTGAGAACCGTTGTCTTTCCGGAACCGGAATCGCCTTGAATTCTAAGAACTTCCCCACACTCCAGCGAAAAGGATATCGGTCCGAGAACGAACCGGCGGTTTTTGTCCCTTGCATAACGTTTCGACACGTGGTCGAAGACGAGAACGCTGCTTTCGATGCCCCGCATCATAATGGCGCTGCCCCCGATCTATAGGCGTAATAGGTGAGTGTCAGGCTGCACACGCCAGTCCGTGAACCATCTATCGCGATCATTTGAGTCGAGTTCTTGCAACCGAAGAGTTTCTTGATCACCGGACGGGATATGCAGGAACTTTGCTCGGTGCCAGTCAGAATAGGCCTTTAGTCTCATGGCAAGCGGATTCCGTTCATCCTTGGCATAAGCGTATAGGGAATCCAGAGTGCGTTGAGTAGATACCTTGTCATGATTCTCGCCCACCATCTGAGACACCATGTAGGTGGCGTTGATTCGTGATTCCTCAGTGTTTCGAGTGTCTAACTCGGGCATATCGAAAAGCCCATCCGCAGTACTGAGGGCACGAAAAGAATCAAGGGTCTTGCGCGTTGCCCCACGTTGCTCCAAAGCTTGGTAATCCGCTTGGTAAAATTGCACCATTGCGACTGCCGCACAGCTCGATATAAGGAGCACGGCAGCAGTCGCAACGGTGACGATCAGTCTACGCTTGGTCCGAGTGAGCGCCGCTAAAGATCTGGAACGCTTCATGGTATGCTCCTTTGCTGTACCTTAATAAAATGCGTTCAGCCAATACGAACGATTACGATTGTCGGAACCACTGGACGGTGTTTACATCATCCGATATTACTACAACACAACAACGCAGCGGCATCACCCGTTGTCTAATTGAAAGTGCAACACCCGTTAGATTGGAGATTGTCCAGATAACCAGTCCGAAGGGATGTTGCACCTATGGGAGAAGCATGTTCGCGCCTGTCGGAAGAGGAACGCCAGGTCATCCGGATCGAGATCGGCAACGGCACCAGCATCCGCAGGATCGGTCTGATGCTCGGCCGCAACGCCTCGACGGTCGGCAGGGAGATCGAACGCGACACGTGGTTCCCGTCCGACGAGAACGGGTCCTGCCGGCCGTGCCGGCCGAAACGGCTGAAGACGGGCCCGTGGACGGGCGGATGCTACATCGCCGGCCCCGCGCGGCGCAGGGCCGGCCGCAGGCGCGCCAGATCGCGCAGGCGCCACCGCCTGTCATGCGAACGCCTGTGGGCGCGGGTGGCCGAATGGCTGCGTCGCGGCTGGTCGCCGCCGCCCGTCGGCGGCAGGCCGCGCGTCCTGTTCCCCGACGACCCCACCATGTGCGTGCGCCCGGAGAGCGTCTGCCGTTGGATCTACGTCGACCGCCATCACCGTGAGCGCCGGGCGCGCCGCCTTCCACGCGGCAGCAGGAGGCGGCGCGGGCGTGGCGGCGGGAGGACGTCGCGTTTCCCGATTCCCGGACGGGCTCCCATCTCCGGACGCCCGCCGGAGGCCGGAGACCGCAGCGGTTTCGGCCATTGGGAGGCCGACGGCGTGATCGGCGCCGGATGCAACCCGCACACCGAGGTCGAGAGGAAGACCAGGTTCCTCATGGCCGGGATCGTGCCCGGCAGGACCGCCGGGGAAAGCGTCGGGGCGCGGCTGGCGATGTTCTCGCCGCTGCCGGCCGGCGCGCGCGGCGGCGTCACGCACGACAACGGCACCGGGTTCGCCCGCCACACGCGCCTGCGCGACGGGCCGGGCATGGACACGTGCTTCGCCGACCCGTACTCCAGCCGGCGGCGGGGAAGCAACGAGAACGGGAACGGCATGATCCGCCGGTATCCGCCCGAACGCAGCGAGATCCGGATGGACATGGCCGGGGAACTGCGGGAGATTGTCGACGAGGCCGACAACCGTCCCATGCGCGTGCCGGACTACCGGACGCCCGCCGAGGCATTCGCCGACGAACTGCTGGAATTGCAGGACCAACAGGGGGTGTTGCACCTCTAAATAGACATCGGGTGGTCGGGGCAGAGAGTCCGACGGACGACGGGAATCCCCTTTCGTAAGAAAGGGGAGGATGTCAATATATCGGAGGGACAGGGATATTCGGGCGCACGCCTCGACGGGCTGCGCCCGCCCGTCACCCTGAACCCGGGTGACGTGTTCCGCATCCCCGTCACCGTGGGCGCGCACGGACGGCATGAACACCCGTACATGCGGTTCGTCTACCGGTATGCGGACGGGACGCGCATCGTCGCCGTCATCTGGCGCGTGCCGGAATAAGGCATTCGACGTTATGATGGTTCGAGCAGCCTGATTCGCAATCCTCTGGTTTTCGGGACGCATGCTTTTCCCGGAAAGGAGCGGAAGAGAAATGGATTACAGCGAATTCGACGCCCTGCCGTCGAAAACCGATGAGATCTCCATCAGCGAAGAACCATCGCATGACGGCATTCGCGACATGCCCTCATTGGAAAAGGCGGGCGAGATTATTTCCGCACGAATCACGGAAATCGGCCGAACCCCGTCAGAAATCGCGGACAGAAGCGGCGTCTCCGAAAGCATCGTGACCGATATGGCGGAATGCGGGATCGTACCGCTGGAAGCGGCCCTGCGCGTGTTCGCCACACTCGGCGTCAAACCCGATAGGGTTCCGCCCGAATATCTGGAGGCATGATGCGAGGAGAACGACTGCATGTCTGGACCGACGGGGACCATGTGGGGGAATTCATGCGAACCTCCGGCGGACATGTTTCATTCCACTATGATTCCAAGGAAGGCGCGCCGATAAGCCTCAGTCTGCCCCGAACCGGGAAATCCTCCGGAAAAGCGGCGTCGGCCTTTCTCGAAAACCTGCTTCCCGACGATGAGAACGCCCGTCGTAGGATGGCGTCGCGACTCCATCTGGATTCGACGGACACGTTCAAACTTCTTGCGGATGCGGATACGGTAGGCGGACTCGTATTCTCGGACAAGCCCGAACTCCCGCACCATCCCATCGAGGCGAAACCCCTCGACGAGGAGGAAATCGGCAATCAGATAGGATACGTGCGTGCGAACGGATACAACTGGTTCGCACGGGATGATGAGGATGAGTTCTATGAGCGGGATACGCCGAAATGCCGTTTCTCCATCGCCGGAGGCCAGCCCAAGTTCACGCTCGCCCGACGTGCTGGTGTCTGGCTCTGGCCCAACGCATCCATCCCCTCCACCCATATCATCAAACCTGAAATGAGGGATTGTCCCGGCAGCCACAGGGTGGAGGATGCCGCCCTGACGCTCGGGACTCTTTGCGGATTGCCGGTATCCGAGCATGGCATTCTCACCGCGAATGGGGCGGAGGCTTTCATCACCCGACGTTTCGATCGCATCGTGGATGGAAACAACGTGAGACGAATCCATTGCGAGGATCTAGCGCAGGCCATGGGCATGGACCCCGAATCCAAGTATGAAATCGGCGCCGCAAGCTGCGTCCGTTTCCTGCACCATTTCGACCCAAGCGATGAAACCGGATATGAATGGGTTCGCCGGCTCGCCTTCAACGTCTCGTCGGGTGATTCGGACTCCCACGGCAAGAACTATTCGATTGTTCTTGCCGAAAACGGGTTCCGTTTCGCGCCAATGTACGACATGACAGTCACCAGAATATGGCCTCATGTGGATCAGGAGATGGCGATGCCGATCAACGGAGTCGAATTCGCGGAACTGCTCACCCCATTCGACTGGGAGGCCTTCGCGGAGGAGGCCGGTTTGGACGGGGAACGTGTGGCGCATATCGCCCGGACCATGGCGGGAGCCGTTCTCGACCATCTGGATGAGGCATCGGCCGGTTTGCCCGATTCGCTGAGGGAATCCATGCGTAAGGCGGTTTCGAAGGCAAACGAGAACATCCAGCCACTGCACAGAAGGATGTCGAAGCCAAAGGCGAATACGGCATCCTTCAGCGGGGGCGGCGTCTGGGTGAGCCCTCATATCCGAAGCGGATATGAGGTCAGTGGATACTGGCGCAGCCGCTGACCCCGTTTCCCTGATTAGGGGGACGCATACCCGGGGCATGGAACGATTCGACGATTCCATAGCCACCCTGGACGGCCCCCAGCTGCTCGCCCTGTTCGAGCGCGGGGACGAACACTCCGCCGGCCTGGACCTGCTGGTCATGTCGGACGGCACGTGGCGGCCGGACGGTTTCGATTCCGACGTGAAAGGCACTGCCGGCGACGTGCGCGACTATCTGGCCCAATGGGTGGAGGAGCAATCATGAATGTTGAACGCATCATCGTGGAGACCAATGACGAGACCTGCAACAATCCAGTCGAATACGATTGGGAGTTCGACCCGGACGGCGTGTCCCACATGACCGGCGAAGGGGACATTCCCTCCGGCGCCGACGATTCCACGGCCATCGTGGAGACGTTCGGACATATCGCCGAATCCATCGTGGATGGGGAGCGTATCGCGTCCGGCGGTGATGCGAAATGGTTGAGACCGTTGGCCGCTATGCTGGCGGCTAGCATCCCGTTCGTGTCCGGTTCGGTCGAATCGGGGTTGAGCGTGGATATCACTTGACTTCCTCCCCTCGGCTGAAGCCGGGGGATTCCTGTCGCATGTGAGACACGTTCCTCACTCATTGGAGGGGTCTTCCCGTACGCGTGGCAGGGGTTGGCGTTTCAACGGAACCTTCCCGTGAAACACAGGTTTCACGGGAAGCGTGTCCCTCCACGCCCTCGGCATCGTCCATGCCGGTTGTGTGTATCGCGCGGTCGAGGATGTTCTTGGCCGCGTTGATGTCCGCATTGTCCTTGTTGCCGCAGGTGACGCAGTGGAAGACCGCTTGGCTCTCACGGTTCTCCTTTGCGACATGGCCGCAACGGTTGCAGGTCTGGGACGTGTACGCCGGGTTGACCAGTATGAGCCGGGTCCCGGCGAGACGGGTCTTGTATTCGAGTTTGTCCTGGATGTCCGTCCAACGGTTGCCGAGGATACTGCGGTTCAATCCCGCTTTGGCCGCCGAACCGTTGCGCAGGTAGCGTCCCTTATGGTCGGGGTCCTGTTTCGGTTTCGGCTTGCGGGTCATCTGCCGGGTGTTCAACGCTTCCAAGGCGATGAGGTCGTAGTCTTCGACCAGTCGGGTCGTGGTCTTCGCGACCCAATCGTCCTTGCGGTTGTTGATGCGGCGGCGTATCGAACTCATGCGCTTCAATGTGAGTTTGCGTCGTTTCGACTGGAATTTCGCGGTTTTCCCGCCACGTCGGCTGTTGGTCATGTCTTGTCGGGCGAGCTTGCGTTGCAGGCGCAGATACTCTCGCTTCTCCCGTTCGGACGGTTGCGGCATGTCCAGCATGGTTCCATTCGACAAGGCCAATGTGTGGACGCAGCCACGGTCGATACCGGTCTGCTTGCCGGCGGCATTCCGTCGGATGGGCGACGGTTCGTTGGTGAACGCCAGAGTGCGTTCCGTCCAATTCACCGCCACGCTCGTGTAATCCCTGACGGGTTGGCTGACGCGCACGTGGATGGAGAGCATCCAACGGCATCCCGTTTCGCCCGGCTTGCGGAATTCCTTTTTCACGCTTCCGGTGATTACGACCACGCCACGCTTGCGTGACACCTGATGGTAGACGGCGTTGCCGGTCTTGTTCTGGTTGCGCCAACATACGAAATACTGGGGGGCGCGTTTGCGGGATTTGAACCCCGGAACACGACCGCCATTAATCTTCTTGCGCTTCAACGCGGCATACCATTCCGAATTCTCCACGCGCATGGGACTGGCGAGAACGGCGGAGGGAATGCATGCGAGCCAAGAACACCGGATTCGAGCCTCGCTGTCCTTGAACGGCTCCCCGACGGTCGCCCCACCCAAGGGAACGTCCACCCACATGCGCTCACGGGATTCCACGTCCTCCATGTAGCGGCGGATTGTCCGATGCTCCCGATGCTGGTTGAAACGGGTGCGCCAACCATCGCACAGCCAGTCCATGATACGTTCGGGATTGCGCGTCCAGCAATGGTTGCGGCATGAATCGTCGCCAAGGTACACGGATGCGCCCGCATGCCTGACTTTGATGATTCGTACCTTCTGGCTCATGCTATAAACCTTGCCACGGAAACAGTGATTAATCAAAGAAGTGGCGGCTCACCCCAGCCTTAAAAGACGGGGCTTGCGCCGCCAAACCGGTCACCGACCCGCCGTACGAGATCGGTTTCATGAACCTGGGCTTCGATTCGACGGGCATCGCATTCGACGTAATCCTGTGGAAGGACATTCTGCGCGTCCTGAAGCCGGGAGGGCACGTGGCCGCGTTTGCCGCCAGCCGCACATATCATCGGCTCGCCTGCGCGATCGAGGACGCGGGCTTCGAAATCCGCGACCAGATCGACTGGGTGTACGCAAGCGGCATGCCACACGGTTCGGATGCGAGACTGCTCGTGGACAGGGAATTGGGTGCGGAACGCACCCATGTGGCCGGTAAAGGTCATGCTGGCGCAGGATATTCGGACACCAACGGCTTCGGAGGTTCCAGCACCGCGAACGGCGGCAAGACGAAATCCGAATGGGATGCGCTCGCCACCGAACAGGGCGAACAATGGTCCGGCTGGTACAGCCAGCTGAAGCCCGCGCACGAACCCATCTGCCTCGCACGCAAGCCGTTGGACGGGACACTCGACCACAATCTGCTCGGACACGGGACGGGCGCACTGCATATCGACGCATGCCGCATCCCATTCCGCAACACGGCAGATGAGAAGGAGTCGAAGAACAAGAACCGGCATGCCGACTTCAACTCCGGCCCGCGCGACAACCACATCTACGGCGCGGACAAAGCGGATCGCACCGACTACACGGCCGAAGCCCGTTTCACGCCGAACATGCTGTTCGACCAATCCACGGCCAAGGAACTCGACCGACAGTCCGGCGTCACCGTCAGTCGAAAAGGCAAACCACGCGCAAGCACGAAACCCGGTGACGGCTGGAGCATGACCCATACGGGTGCGGAATACGATGATGCCGGCGGCGCATCCCGCTTCTATCCCGTGTTCCGGTATTGTCCGAAGGCGGGACCGGGGGAGAGGCTGACCGTGGACGGGATCCTCCATCCGACGGTGAAACCGTTGGAACTGATGCGCTGGCTGGTGCGTCTGGTCACGCCGCCGGACGGGCTCGTGTTGGAGCCGTTCGCCGGCAGCGGCGCCACGTTGGAGGCGTGCCGGATCGAGGACGTGCGTTGCGTGGCGGCGGAGATGGATTCGGATTACGTGCGGCAGACCGGCCCGGTCCAGGGCCCGGCGCCATGCGTGGTGCAGCGTGTCCTTGCAGATCGGGTTGCCGCGTCCGGATCGGAAGACCGGCTGGTCGTCGGGGATGCCGGCCGAGTCCATGTATGATTCGAGGTCGGCGGCAAGGTCGGCGGGCAGGGGGATGAGCCGTTGGCCTTTGCGGGTCTTGGGGCGGGTGAGCCACATGCGGCCTCCGAGGTGTCTGGCCCGGTATCCGGCGGGGATGACGGTGTCCTTCTCGAATTCCTTGAGCTGCCATTCGACGAGCAGGCAGGGCAGTCCGTCCGATCGGATGAGTTCCTGTCGGGTGATGCCGAGCGTTTCGCCGAGTCTCATGCCGGTGATGAACAGGAGCCGCCAGATGAGCCGCCATTTCGTGTCGGGTTCCAGAGCGATGAGCCGTGCCGCCTGTCCGGTGGTGAGGATGGCGATTTCGACGGGTTCGGTTTCCGGGACTTCGGTGAGGGCGGCGGGGTTCCGGTCGATGAGCCCTTCGGCCATGGCGTCGCCCAGGGCGGTTTTGAGGATGCTGTGGGTCAGGCGTGCGGTCGCGGCCGAACGGGGGTCGGTCCCGGTGCGTCCGTCGCCGCGCAGGATGCGGTTCTCGACCATGCGGACGTGGCTGGGGCGCAGCCGGTCGAGCGGGACGGCGCCGATGACGGGCGTGATGTCCATGCGGATGCGGGTGCGGTAGCTTTTCGTGGTGTTCGGGGCGCGTCGGGGTTCGATGACCTCGTCCACCCAGTGGTCCATCCATTCGGCGACGGTGGCGTTCCCGCCGGGGGTCATGCCCATGTCCGGTCGCAGGGCCTTGTCCCTGGCCTTGCGCAGCGCCTCGCTTTTGGTCCGGCCCGTGGCGCTCACGCGTCGTCTCGACCCGTCGCCGGGGTCGGGGGTCGTTTCGACGAAGGCCCTGTATTTCCCGTTGGCGAGTCTGGTGATTCCGCCCGAGCCTTTCTCGCGTCTGTCTGCGGTCGTCGTCATGTCACCTTTCCATGGGTCCTTCGGTGTTCCCGTTCCTTCGGGCCCCGGTATGCGTTTCCGACCGGGATAGGTGCCAATCGTGTGCCTATTTCAGCCGAAAATAGCCGAATATGGCCGCATCTGGTGCGATGGCAGTTCGGATGGTGGAAGCCGGGAACCGTTGGAATAAAGCCGTTTCCCAATGATTCCAAGGATTTTGCCATCCATCCCCTATATCCATCATCCGATAATGTACGTTATGTCAGATTAGGTTTTCGGAAGAAACCGGGAAGTGGCCAAAATCAGCGGAAAACGGCGGGACAACGCCGTTCTTCGTGCGCGCGTCATGGAAGGACGGCACTCCCGTTTACGGCTATATCCGGCTATTTTCGGCTGGAATAGGCACACGATAGGCACACGCTCGGCACACGCGCCACGCCGACCGGACCGGGCCGATACGCATACCGGGGGTTGTCATCACACGACGAACCCGGAAGGCGACGACATGGCAGACACAGGCGGACACACGACAAGACGAGACAAGGGAGCCGGCGCGATCACGAAACTCGGCAACGGCAGATACCGGGCGTTCGTCGAACTCTCCCCCAACCCGGCCGACGGCTCCAGACGACGCACCAGCGCCACCGGCCACACCCGGACCGAAGCCCTGAACAACGCCCGCGCCAAAGCCCGCCGCATCGAGGAGGACATCACCCTGGTGGACGAACCGCCCACCGTGAACGAATGGATGCGACGCTGGATCGACGAGATCGTGACCCCCAGACGCGCACCCAACACGACCCGGTCATACCGGTTCCGCATCGAACACGACATTACCCCCGTCATCGGCGCCGTACGCATGGACAGGCTCAAACCCGCCCACATACGCCTCGTCGAACGCCACTGCCTCGAAGGAAACCCCGCGAAAGGCATCCAGGGCAAATCCCCCGCCACGGCCGCCCTGACCCACACCGTCCTGTCCGAGGCATGCAAGGCCGCCGTCGCCGAAGGCATCATCCGCAGCAACCCCGTGGACGCGGTCGAGAAGAACCGGGTGCCGCCCGCCCCAATCGCCACCCTCACCCCCGGACAGGCCGCCATGCTCATCCACGCCGAAACCGACCCGCGATGGAGCATCATCTGGCGGCTCCTGTTCATCACCGCACTGCGCGAAGGCGAAGCCCTGGGCGTCACGCGCAACGAGATCGTCCGCTCCGACGGACTGCCCTGCCTGCTCGTCGAATGGCAGCTCAAGGAATTCGACGGCATCACGGACATGCCCGCCGGCTTCGAGGCCCGCCGGCTCGACGGCCGCACATGGCTCACCAGACCCAAGACCAGATCCGGACGCCGGCTCATCCCCCTGCCCGCCGACCTCGCCGCCGACCTCGCCGCCTATACGGCCGACCATCCCGACATCGACCCGGACACCCCATTGTTCCGCTCCGGCCGAGGCAACCCCATCCGCAAGGAAACACTCCAGAACGCATGGCGAAAAGCGTTGGAACGGGTGGGACTGCCCCGCGTGCGCGTCCACTCCGCACGCCACACGGCGGCCACCGCCATGGCGCGCATCGGCGTCTCCGACCTCGCCCGCCGTGCCATCATCGGCCACGCCGACATCGGCACCACGAACGCCATCTACACGCACGTGGACGCCGACATGCTCGCCGGCGCCATCGACGGCGTGGAACGCCTCATCGAAGGATAGTCAGTCGATCACCGCGAGATCGACGAGCCCGTCGCCCGTGGACACGGCCGCGCCCTTCGCATCGACACGTTCCACCATATCCGCAATATCCTTAGCGGTAATCATTGTTTAGCTCCCTTACAAAGTGGGGCATGACTCCCATGCCATGCCCCGAAACGATTGATTTAACGATGGGCTCGCACCATGTAGCCGCGCCCCCAGTGGTCGATTACGGCAATCATTCCGCGTAATACGCGGCCGGATTGTTTTGCATGTCAATACGCCGCCATGCTTTGACCAGTTCGACGGTAGGCGCGTACCGTTCGATGGCCGACCGGCTACCGTCGTACCGTCCGGCCATATCATTGTCAAAAGAGATAACAGTGTCTGCCATGATATGACGCGCTTCCTTTGCCGTAATGGCCTCGCGATGCCAATTACCGTCAAAAACGTCGTCGGCAACCCAAGCGTCACGTTCCGCCATCGAGTCAAACACGTAGAGATTGCCCGGCCATGACCCGTCATTCCATGTCGTGCCGATACCGTAAGTCCAATAAAAAGCGTAATAATAGCGAGTTTTAAACATGATGCACACTCCTCGTATCGTCCCGATATCATCGACGCCGGCATGCATGCGTCCCCGGCGATGTCAGAACAGCACCGGGTTCGTCGGCCTCGCCATCCGGCGGGCTATGAGCCGCACGTAATCCGAATCCATCTCCGCCGCCACGCAACGCACGTCCTCGATCCGGCACGCCTCCAACGTGGCGCCGCTGCCGGCGAACGGCTCCAACACGAGCCCGTCCGGCGGCGTGACCAGACGCACCAGCCAGCGCATCAGTTCCAACGGTTTCACCGTCGGATGGAGGATGCCGTCCACGGTCGGCCTCTCCCCCGGTCCCGCCTTCGGACAATACCTGAACACCGGGTAGAAGCGGGACGCGCCGCCGGCATCATCGTATTCCGCGCCCGTCCGGGTCATGCCCCAGCCGGCGTCCGGTCTCGCGCTCGCGCGTGGTTTGCCTTTCCGGCTGACCGTCACCCCGGACTGCCGGTCAAGCTCTCCGGCCATGGTCCGGTCGAACAGCATGTTCGGCGCGAACCGGGCGTCCGCCTTATAGTCGGTGCGGTTCGCATTATCCGCGCCGTATACATGGTTGTCCCGCGGTCCGGAACCGAACCGTCCATGCCGGTTCTTGTTCTTCGCCTCGGTCTCATCCGCCGGGTTGCGGAACGGGACGCGGCATGAGTCGATGTGCAGCGCGCCGGTCCCGTGTTCGAGCAGATTGTGGGCGAGATTGCCGTCCAACGGTTTTCTGGCGAGGCAGATGGGCTCATGCGCGGGCTTCAGCTGGCTGTACCAGCCGGCCCATTGCTCCGCCTGCCCGGTTCGTGTCGCGCCAGGCTCCCTGTCCACGAGCAGCCTCGCATCCGAACCGTGTGGCATGCCGCTTGCGTACACCCAGTCGATCTGGTCGCGGATTTCGAAGCCCGCGTCCTCGATCGCGCAGGCGAGCCGATGATATGTGCGGCTGGCGGCGAACGCGGCCACGTGCCCTCCCGGCTTCAGGACGCGCAGGATATCCCGCCACAGATCCACGTCGAACGCGACGCCCGTCGAATCGAAGCCCAGGTTCATGAAACCGATCTCGTACGGCGGGTCGGTAATGACGGAATCCACGCTGTTGTCCGGCAGCATGGCGATGAGGTCGCGGCAATCCCCCGGCATCAGACGGATGCGGCCGTCATCCCATTGCGTAAGACTCATGGCTCCACGTATGCGTTCCCGCCATGCAGGCGCGCGCCGGGCATGAGCGCGCGGGGACGCGCATCCACGTAGGCGAGCCGACGGCTGTCGCCCGGATAGGTACGCACGTTGCCTCCCCCATCCCGGGTCTCGTAATAGACGACCGTCACCGGCCGGCCGTTCAGGCTCGCATCATCCCAGCCGACCACCCTGACCGGCATGCTGCTTGGCCCGTAGCCTCCCGACAGGAGAAGCCTTTCCAACAGCCTCTCCCCCATATCACGTCTCGAAACAGCCATGGGAACCGGTATGCGTCACCCGACCCCATGCAAATCCGGAGGGCCCATGCAATTCCTGTCCCATATGCAATTCCGAACCCGTTTTTTAATGCCGATTCAGCCCGGACGTCCCCCCTGTACGCCCTTTTCAGGCGGGCGTGTCGTTCATGGTTTGCGGGCCGGCAAACGCAAAAGCCCCGAACCTTCTATGGTCCGGGGCTCGCCTATCACGATAGTTCGGATCTGATCACGGTCGGAATCCTTCTTTCCGCCGGTCCGCCGATATTCCTCCGACGCGATATGGTCGACCGCGAAGTCGGCTATCTGGTCGCGCAGTCTCGGAAACATCTCCTTGTCTGCCTCTTGCCGTTGGGCCATGATCCATATCAGGCCGAAAAGGATGCCGCCGCCCAGCAGCCCGTAGCAGTTCGCGTCGGCCGGCTGGCGGGATGCCAGCATGAAGCCGCCGGCCCAGTAGCCGATGCACAGCATGATGCCGAGCGCGTGCATGCCGATCGCGAATGGCGTCTCGTCGTCGTCCATGATGCCGATCACGCACAGGAGCATCAGGATGATGAGCCAGAATGCGACAGCCCACAACGGCGACTGGATGATTCCGGCGAACAGCGGCGTATGGTTCGCGGCCAGCCAGGCGAGTATCGGCCCATGGTTGAACGCGAACACCAATGCCATGATGAACAGGATGATCGCCGTCCACGCGAGACAACGCACGGTTTCCAGACTCATGATTCCTCCTTCTGTCGCCTTTCCTTCTTTCCCGAATAATCCGAACATCATCGGTTTCCTTCCTGATTGTCGGAACTGCCTTCCGGTCCGTAGTCGCTATCATCCAACGTCCATTCGCTTGTTCCATCCGGCCCGGTCTCGAGTGCGATGGTCGTGTTGCAGAACCCGCAGCGTTCGATGGTGATGGAGGTGCGCCCGTCGGCCGTCAATCCCTGCGCCCACCAGGGTTGGAACGGGTGTCCGCAGCCGGAACAGGGTTGCGGGTCGCGCAACAGTCCATTGTTCGAGCAGAGGAACAGGTCGCGGACTTCGATGGGTGGATGCCAGCCATGCCAATCAACCGGCTGCCCATCCCATTTGACGGGGAGCCGGAAGTCGGTCAGGTCGGCGGGCCATTCCAATGCGTTCACCGGTCAAGCTCCTTCATACTTTCGTCGAGAATCCGCTGGATTTCCTCGCCCGTGTAGGAGCCGTAACGATTCAGCCTGCCGGCGACCGTCCGGATCAGGGGGCTGTTGTTCCTTGCGACGAGGCGCGCCCTGACCCACAATGAGTCGATGATCTCCTCGGTGGAGCCCATCGACGGGTCGATCCGGTGGATGATCGCCGCGTCCACCAGCTCCGCCTGCACGTCGCCGCCGATGCGGAGCGCGTCGGTCCGGTATTCCGGATATTCCATGGTCACGGCGAAACCGGTCATGGAGATGATCATCTCCGTCTGCAATCGGACGGACATATCATCGTCCGGACCGGTGGCGTACTGCTGGCTGGTCTGGCCGGTATCATCCTCCCGCAGCATGATGCCTTGTTGCGTGTATCCGAACCGATGGCCGACTACCGCATGACCCGCCTCGTGCAGGCGGAGGCGCATCGGAGGTTCGGGCGGCCTGGGATGGTTGACGACCGCCTTGCATCGGGCGATGAACCAGTCGTATGCGCTCATCATCGCCCGGCTCCCATCATCACGTCCAATACGACGGACAGCGGCACCATATCGCGGCTGGCGTGGGTTTTGCATACGGGACCGTACCATCCGGTTTCGGGCATATCCTCGCAGTCGGGGCCGTCCGAGCGCATCCAACGACGGATAGCGACCACGGGCCTGCCGCAAAGTTCATGGTTCCCGTTGCGGGATACGCCGGCCGTGCCGAGCCGCAGGGTCAACGGGTCGCATTGGGCGGCGATAATATTCAGATCATACGGCAATGATTCACTGATCTTGCTCATGATTCCGGCTCCTTTCCCATCCCTGATATGCGTTCGCGAAGAAAACCGTCCAGCCGGCCCTTGTACACGGCCTCGCATGACATCCCGTCGACGGAAAGCGCGAGTATCCTGACCGTGTCCGGCGTCTCCTCCCAGCCTGTCACCTCAACGGGGATCACATCCCCGGGCGTCCAGACGCCCACGTCAAGCATCCAGTCGAACATCGCCTCGTGCAGGCGGGATTCCAGATCATCGCCGTCGGACGCACGATGATGGCCGACCTGGCCTCGCAACGCCTTCAGGATCTCCGTCATCGGTATCACGTCACGTCTGGCGTGCAGCTTGCATACCGGGGAGTACAGGTCGCACGTGGAATCGGTCGCGTCGTCGAGCGGACGATCAACCTCCTCGCTCTTCCATCGGCGTACCGCAATCGGCCAGACCGGCATCCGAAAACACCACTGCGCCGCATCCGGCCGTCAGACGTTCCGGCTCCAACGCCTTGCGGATGAGAAGGGGATCATACGGTTCACTGAACTCGGACTGCTCCAGACCGGACGGCAGCATGTTCCTTGGCTTGAACCGCATATCTTTCCTCGCTTTACTTTGTATACCTTATATGGTATATTTGTGATTATGTGGAAGATAGAGATGGAACCCATCAAAGACTGGCTGACCGGCCTCGACCGAGAATCCAAACTGCAGATCCTCGCCGCCGTCGAAGTCCTGAAAGAACAAGGACCCAACCTCAGACGACCACTGGTAGGCAAAATCGAAGGCTCCAAAATCAAATCGATGAAGGAACTCCGACCCGGCTCCGCAGGCAAAAGCGAAATACGAATACTGTTCGTGTTCGACCCGAACCGGCAGGCGATAATGCTCGTCGGCGGAGACAAGCAAAACAAATGGTCGAAATGGTACAAAACGGCCATACCGGAAGCGGAAGACCGGTATGAGGCGTGGCTTAAACAGAACAACAAATGAAAGGAATCGACATGAGCTACACTCCGGAACAGTTCGCGGCCGACAGCGGAATCAGCCGCGAGGAAATCGATGCGGCGAAGAATCGCCTTCTCGAAGAGGTTCGCCTGTACGAGCTGAAGGAGGCCCGCAAGCGGCAGGACGTGACTCAGAAGCAGCTCGCCGAACGCATGGGCGTCAGCCAGAAGCGGGTCAGCAGCCTCGAATCCGGCGACGTCGACAAAACCGAAATCCGCACTTTGCGCAGATACCTCGACGCGATTGGAGGCAAGCTGCAGGTCAATGCGGTCATGCCTGACGGCCGCACCCTGCAACTGGTCTGAACCGAAACGTTCCATCAAGCCACCGGCTTCCAGTCTGCGTACGGTTTGCCAGCCTTCATCCATGCCCGGTGGTTGATGCGATGCCGTTTGGTCAGCCGGTGCGCCTGGAATCTCGCCCATGCGGTGAGACCCGGCACCGGATGGCTGTCCCGTTCCGTGATGATGGTCTCACCGCAGCAATAGCACTCCCATCCGTACGACGCCGGAAACAGTGCGGACACCACGAGCCCAAGGAACACGAGCACCGCGACGGCAGGCAGTGTGGCGAGGCCGGCGAGATAGCCGATCCAGAACCCGCTCACCGTTTCACCGGCTTCAATAGTTCCCCGTCAGGGCCGGCCAACCCGACCCTGTGACCATCCACGATGAAGCGGCCCTGTTCGAGCCGGCCGTCCTTCAGCCAGCCTGCGGGGGTGTTGTCCGCGGGCAGGTCGTATGCCGGGCAATCCGCTCCATCGCAGCGCAGATGTTCGATACCGTACATGTTCTCGGTATGCGTTGCGAACGGTTCCACGCCATTGGGTCCGGATGCCGTCGCGAACAGCAACGCGATGACGGACGCGACGCATCCCAGGGCCATCACGGCCGTGATCCGGACGTTGGCCTTCACGAATTCTTCGGACGGCCTATGAAGGCGATGCCGCCCACGAATGCGATGACCATGCCGGCGAAGCAGAACACGGACAGCACGGCGAGGATGATGGCGTCCTTTCGCCGGCCGCACCGCCTCGGACACCGTTTCCAGCCATTGCGAGTAATCGGTCATCACTCCTCCTTGTATTCGTCGAGCCTGTCGGCCAGGAGCCGCAGGCCGAAGGACAGCGCATGCCGGGCTCCCGGCTTGAAGTCGCGGGCGTTGATGGCCGCATGCCATGGTCTGCTACTGATGTCGAGCGTCGCCATCGTATCGGCGTCCTCGCCGTCCGTGATATACACGCCGATGATGTATTTTCTTCCGGCCATCACGCCCCCCACCGGACCGGGATGCCCGCGCTTTTCGCCGTCTCCAACAGGAGCCGGAACAGCCGGACGGTTTCCTCCTTGCCTTCCATGGGGTCGAAGCGGATGCCGTCGCCGTTGTTCATGCCGGTCTCCAGCATGAAAGCCACCTGACTGTCCGCCCCGGGGAACGCGAGCCCGGTGCCCGCCTCGACCCATTCCCCGCGATCCCTGTCCCAACGGAAGTTCAGGTATCGGCCCATGCCGCGATGCACGTCGGCGCCGATCCACATGGACCGGCAGCAGGCCAGGAACTCCGCCGACGTGATATTGACGTTGAAGCCGTTCGATGTATCGCCCATCATGAATCCCACCTGGTCGCCGTCCTTCCCCTCCACGAACGGGACGAGGGTGGCGAGGACGGCGGCAAGAAGGGCGAGCAGTGCGTGATCGCCGTCCTTCAGCGGTGTCCGCTCCCCGTTCACGATGCTCATGTTGACATGGTTGAACGCCTCCACGATGGCGGCGGACTCCTCGAAGGCGGCGGGCATATCCCCGTCACCGGTCATGCGGAACACGCCGTCCGGGCCGAACTCCCAATCGTATTCAACCGGATTGTTCCCGGTCTCGTCGTTGGTCTCGACGGTGATGCGTTCAACATTCATGATTCTCCTTAATCCATTGGGTCAGATAGTCGCGCACGTCGCCGGCGGCGCCTTCCTTGTCGGGGTCGAAACCGTCCGGCCGCCACGTGCCGTCCGACACGACCAGCAGGTCCAGGCCGACGGGATGTTCGTCCCCGCCGGCCTGGACCTGGACCTGGAATATGACGGTCCCGATTTCGACCGGTTCCCCGTTCGAGAACAGCTCGTCCCAGAACACATCATCCGCGGGCAGGGACTCGATCCGGCCGAGACCGGCGACCGTCTTCCGATAGCCGGCGATGATTCCCCCGCAAGCCCCGGCCGCACGAATCAGCTGGCTTGCCGCATGCGTCGGATCGGCGGACAATAATGCACGGAACACGCTCTCGCCGATCTCAAAGACGAGATAGTCCGGATCCGAGGAGCGCATGGCGGGAATACCTGAATCGTTCAGCTGTTTCACAGCCTTGTCGACCTCGGTCATGGGCCGTCATCCTTCCGCCTGTTCGCGGCGGGCGTCATGGGCTTGTAGTTCGGGCCCATCATCCGTCCATACTTCCCCGTAGTTGCTGGTGTGCTGTCCGTGCAATGCGAGCAGGGTGCCGGCGTGGTGTTCGCACAGGTCGAGCGTCCGGTTGATGATCCGGGTGCGCGTGCCGCCGAAATAGGAGCCGTCGTCGTAATTGTCCTGTGCGATGACGGGGAAGCTCACTCCCCAGTACATTGGATTTTCGGCCATGCTCGCACAGCCGGCGATATCACAGGAATGCCGTTCGACGGCGGGCTTGGTGATGTTTGCCATTGATTAGTCCTTCTTGTTTTCCGGGATGTCGCTGCCGTAGCGTTCCAATGACTCATTGATATCGTGCACCAGTTCGCGTAGATATTCGACCTGCTCCTTGTCCTTCTGCTTGACGTTCATCGCCATCCTTTTTCCTTTCTGCCTTACTGCGGAACGTTTTCTAACGGCACGAGTTCGGCACCGGCCTGTTTGGCGTGCCGCTGGCAGACACCGCCGAAGCTTTCCCCGTCGCCCTCCGGCCATCGGCGGATTGCCACAATGGGTTTGCCGCACGGGTACATCCAACCGTCCGAATCGGTCACGGTATGGGCGCAACCAATGTCCATGAGTTCTGTGAGATTCAACATGATTCATCCTTTCCCAATCCGGTGAACTACCGCGACGGCGAGCGTCGCGGTAGTTCACTACACAAGTCCGACGTACCACGCGAAGTCCAACGCCTTCCAGCCTTTGTCGGTCAGGAAGTCGTAGAACACTTGGCCGTGCGCTGGGTGGTCGATGATGTATCGGCGTTCCAATACGCCCAGCTCCCGTAGCCGTTTTGCTTCCTCCTCCGGTTCGACCGCACTCCGGAGGAGGATAGGACCCCGGCTGGTGCGAACACATATTGATTTCTTCCCCGGTCCGACCAAGCGATGCGGCAGAAGGCTTCTCAGGATTTCAAAGTCCCGCTCATCCAACAGGGGCGGGTCGTCGGGTTCCAGCAATGCTCGCAGACGGTCCGCCTTGCCTTCCCAGCCGGACACAACGGCGGCCAGAGAATCCGGCATGGGCGTGTCCACGTTGTCACACAGGTCTGCCCACTGTTCGCGCTTCTCCTGTCCGCCGTGAGATTGATTATCAGTACACGGAATTCGTCGAAGTCGCAGAGTCCTTCGTGACCGTCGTAATCCTGCCAGCTGAAGCGACCGTCCGTACCAATCGTGCAATCTAAGAACACACGCACGTCATCCTTAGGGTCTTGGATGCCCGCTACGCAGTTGCAGTATTTCGATTCAACCAGAGCGAACTCCACGCCTTCCTTGTCCAACCGGTCCAATAGGTCGCGGACAGATTGCAGCGTCTTCTCGATGTTCAACATGGTTCAATCCTTGTCCAGTCGGCGCACGTCGGCCAGCATGTGCGATGCGGCCTGACGGCGCGTTTCATACGGGTTGCCAAGCTCCTCGCCCAGCAGCCACCCTTCGAACACGGTCGCGGGGTCGAGTTCGGGGTATTTGTTGCAGGATTCGCATACGCGCATGTAGTGTTCGGCCATATCCTCGGTGTCCTTCGCCTCCTGTTCGTCGTGGAGCGTGCTCCGGCACCATTCGGCGCCTTTGTCGAACTGGTCTTTCAGCCACATGAGCCGGTCGGTGCGCGGCATGGGCGAAGCCAGCAGTCGGGCCAGCTCGTCCAATGCCCGTTCCTCGCCCATGTCGGCTGTATCGAGGACGGTGTTATCCTCGACAAGCTCGTACCGCGTGCGGACGATGCGGATGGTGTCGCTGTCGGGAAGGTTGACGGTGACCTCGTATCCCGCTTGAGGGTCGAATGCGGTGATGCATCCGGATTGGTGGTCCTTGTACACATGCCAGTCCGGCAGTATGCGGGTGACGGTGCTGAGAATGTCGCGTGTTTTCATTTTGTCAGTTCCATTCCTTCGGCGCGACGACAATCCAGCCGTTCGACAATGGGTAGACGTCGCAGGGTTCGTCCGATTCCAAGTCGTCATCCAACGGGTTCCAGTCTTCGAGGCCGTCGTGGGCGATTTCGTCGTTGAGTGTCCCGCTGTGGATACGTTCGGTTTCGACGTGGACGTCCTCCGACTGGAGGAAGACGAACGAGAACGGTTCGAGCATCGGTTCGACGAGATACGGCAGTCCGTCCTTGTCGCCCCAGTTGGCGACCATGTTCATGCGTCGTCCGCGTTCATCCATTTCCACGAGGATGATTCCCGATTCCTGTCCGGTGATGTCGTGCAGGTTGATGGTCATGTCGGCTCCTTTTTAAGAATTGTGTTTGTGTGAATCAGTCCCAAGTGTTCATGTAGTACCCGTTCGGGTTGATTCCGTCAGCCAGACGAGCGCTGGCGCAGTCGTTCACCTTGAACATGGGGCGGGGGTTCGCGCCGTAATCGGCCTTGAGGCGCTTGTTCCTCAGCTCCTCCCCCTCGAAACGGTCCTTGATCGGGATCACGTACCCGCCTTGCGGGGAGTCGATGTTCCCGGACACGACCTTGCTGGCGAGTCTGCGGACGCTGACGCTCTTGCCCGTCTTGCTGACCTTGGTCACTTGGTAGAAGTCAACGAGGGTCATGCTGTAGCCCCAAGAGCTGACGAAGATGTCGCCCTCGTGGACCTCCATGCCGGTGGTCGGCGTGTGTTCGAGTGTTTTGGCTTCTTGGTTGAGCATTTTCGTCTTCCTTTCCGTCTGTCCCCTCACGCATGCGTCCCCATCACAGGCCCTTCGCCGTGAGGATCGAATCGGCTTCGCCGGTGAAGTCGTGCCGGCGGCGCAGCCGTCCCGCCTCGTAGCGCGCACCGCGCGCCGTCGGGTCGATGTCGCGCGCGAATCCGGCCATGATATCCGGGCCGATACGATGCGCGTATCGGAGCGCCGTATACGGGTCGGCGGCCCGGACGAGCGCGCGCTCGCCGCCCGGATGCTTCCCGCACGCGATCTCCCAGGTACCGGGGTCATCGCACCAGCCGATCAGCCGTTCCAACTGGGCGGGCGTGCAATCCTGGCTGGCGATCAGCTGGTAGGCGACATCCGCCGACCATGACGGGCTCGTCTCCTCCATGAAGCCGATGAGCAGGGAAATCTGGCCTGGACGGAGTCTCGCATGCGCGGCCAGATCCGCCATGACGCCGTCCCCGTGCTCGAACAGGGCGAGCAGCTGGGTTCCGTCCAGGGTGGCTATGAAATCGTCGAATCGTTCCATGCCCCGGGTATGCGTCCCTGATCGGGGACGCGCCAGATGACGCTGGCGGGGCGTCGACCGTCCGCATACCGGTAGCGGAACCGTATGTACGGGTGCCGCCCGCGCCCGCGTGCGCCGATGGTGACGGGGATGCGGAACCGTTCGCCGGGCCGCAGGGTGACGGGCGGGCGGAACCCGTCCAGGCCGGCCCCGTCATACCCCTGTCCGTCCAGCAGGGTGACGGGACGTGGGGCGATTACGGTCGCGTACACGCCCCGATCATCCCTTGCGATGTCGGACCAGACGGGGTCGTGGACGGGATCGTCCGGATCCGGACGGCAGGCCTCGAGCCGGGGCCGCTCCTCGAAGCATTCATGCAGTTCGTCCATGCGGTCCGACTATGGGCGCAACGGAATCAGCCCCGCTCCGCCGTCATGCGCGCGTACGAATCGAACAGGATCTTGAGGCGCGCGTCGTCATCGTCCCCCAGCCGTCTATCCGCGCCGAACGCCACGTCCGCAACCTTGTCCAATTCCCGGTGGGCGGCGCGTAGGTCGGTCGGCATGTAGTCGGGATCGTACAGGTCTGCCAGGGACTGGCCGGGATGGTTGGCTCGCGTCGCCAGCACGTTCCTGCCGGCCTCGATCAGGGCCATGCGGGTGTCGTCGTCGAGGGCGGGCAGGGGCAGGTTGTTCCAAATCACCGTGTTGCTGAAACGGCAGCGTGATTCCAGTCGCCCTCCAATCGTCTGCTGCCATGTCATGAACATGCGTGATTCGATGACGGCGAATGCGAGGCCATCCCGGTCGGGACTGGTGTACACCATGTCGCCGGCGATGATGTCCGGCGTGTACCAGTCGCAGGTCATGTATTCCCGATCCTCGCTGAACACCTTCGGGATCGCAAGATAGTTCATGGACGGCTGATGGTCGTCACGGAACAGCCAAGGTGTCGCACGATGCCTGTAGGCATCGCCCTTCATTGGAGCATTGCGACGGTATTCGGCGCATGCGTCGACACGCTTCTTCAGGAACGAGGATTTCCTCAGTTCCCCCGGCTCCGCGTCCCTGAGCCATAGGCACCAGCGGTCCGTGCCGTTGATGAGCTCGCGTCCCATGCGAAACGGCCGGACGAAGCGTGCGGCGATGGGATCGGCCATGGCCTTGGCATATTCCTCCCGGTCGGCGAGCAGCAGGTTGCCTCCGTCCAGGGGCATGGAACCGGAATCGGTGACATCGAGAAGAGGCGAGACCGGTCCCGTCTTCTGGCTTCGTTTGCCTACGTACAGGTCGGGGCCGTCTATGAGATACCCGTTGATGTTGTCCACGGTGCGGGCGGTCGGCTCCCCATTGATGTCCGCGTATTCGAACAGTACGGGCGCGGGCTTCGCTTTCCTGCCCAGGCCGATGATGATGACATGGACGTGCGCGTTGTCCGTGGACTGGGCGTCCCATGCGAACGTGCGGTGCGCGAAACGGATATGCCAGCCGTCCGCATGCAACGGTTTGAACAGGGGTCCCACGGGCTGCCCCTGGGTGATCGAATTGGTGGTGACGAATGCGAACGCCGCATCCGGTTTAGACAGGTAGGAGGCGGCCTTCCGGTACCATCCGGTCGCGTAGTCGAGATATCCGTCATACTGGCGGCCCCACACGGTCTTCAGATCATCGGTCTGACCGGCGGTCTTGGTGACGTGTCCGATGAACGGCGGGTTGCCCATCACATAGTCGCAGTGGTCGCCGGGTAATAGTTCGTTCCAGTCGAGGCGCAGGGCGTTGCCTTGTTGAATATGGGCCGTATCGGTGAACGGGAGCCGGGGCAGGCCACTGATGGTCGATTCGGTATCATCCAATGCTTGCTGTTCCGCGATCCATAACGCGGTGCGGGCGACCGCGCAGGCGAACCCGTTGATTTCAATGCCGTGGAAGTGGCTGATGCTGACCCTGACCGGGTTCAGGTCGTCGCCCAGATCGAGGGCGAGCTGCCCGTCCTTGTCCAAATCGGCGAGGATCCGGTTCTCGATGCGACGCAGTTCCAGATAGGTTTCGGTCAGGAAGTTGCCGGACCCGCAGGCGGGGTCGAGGAACCGGAGGCCGGCGATTTTGTCATGCAACTTGTTGAGCGCGTTGGTGCGGGCCCCGCCGGCGACCGGTTTCGCTTCGGCCTGTTCGAGCTCCGATTTCAGCCCGTCGAGGAACAACGGGTCGATGAGACGGTGGATGTTCCTGACGGACGTGTAGTGCATGCCGCCCTTGCGCCGTTCGTCATGGCTGAGCGTCTCCTCCATGAGGGAGCCGAAGATGACGGGGCTGATGCCGCTCCAGTCGAAGCCCTCGCTGATGTCCAGCAGGGCGTCACGCAGCTCCCCGGTCAACGGGGGCACGTCGATCCGGTCGGCGAACAGGCCGCCGTCCACGTAGGGGAACGCCTTCAACGATTCCGGCAGGTAACGGCGCCGCTTCCCGATCGGCGTGTCCAGCACCTCGAACAGGTCATAGAGGTCTTCGCCCAGACGTTCGGGCGTGGATGCCGCCACATAGTCGCGGAGCGCGTCCGGCCGAAACAGGTTCGCGTCCTCCGCGTACAGGCAGAACACGAGGCGTACGGTCAGCATCGCCAGCGCATCATGCTCCGCCGGATCGTCCGGATGTTCGAAGCATTTCGCCAAAGAGTCATGCAGTCTGGCGACCCGTCGGCCGGCCTTGACCGACAGCCGCTCCTGTTGTACGACGCGGGAGTTCTCGTGCGTGAACAGGCGGCCGATCTCGCTGATATGGTTCGGCAGGTCGGCAAGCGTGAACTCCGATTGCGGGGTGCGGGCCAACGGGTCGGCTTCCAGATCGTAGAGGCGGAATGTTCCGAAATTGCAGGTGATGAGCACGGTCGGGCGTTCCGATGGCGGCAGGCTGTCGGAATACCGTTTCGCCTGTTGGACCGGCGTGACCATGCTCCCCTGGCGTGGCTCCGGCCTGTCCAAATCCACGCCGAGGCTCTTCTGTTCGACGAGCACGCGGGCCTGGATCATGAGCGCGTCGATGAACCCGTCCAATGCGGTGCGCCGTTCGAACCAGAGCACCTGCCTGTCGCTCGTGTCCGGGATGAGCAGCACCTTGTCCAACAGGTCACGCCAGTACTGTTGGGTGTCGGATTTCTCGTCGCCTCGTCCCGCCCATGTTTCGGCGAACTTGGCCGCCCTGCTCTTCAGATCATCCATGATCCCCAATGGTATCCGGTTTCCCGCATGCCGGTCGGATATCGACCACATCATGCGGCGTGATCGTCCATAGGCAGGCCTGGATCCACCGGTCCGGCAGATGCGCAGGATCCACGATCGCGTTCTCCCTGTACTGGAGCCGTTTCTTTTCGGCCGGATCGTCCCAATGCTCGTCCAGCCACCGGTCGTACTCGGCGGGCGGCCATGTGCCGGCGTCCAACGGGGCGCACGGCCACCGGCTGATGACGCAATGGTACTGGTCGAAATCCGTGCAGAGCACGCGGCTCTCATCGACCCGCAGGTGCAGGAGCTCCAATCCGTCGTACTGGTTGCGGAAGCCGGGATACCGTCGGTCGGGACGCGTATGCGCCCTGCCTTTCGAATCGACCCAGCGGGCCCACGCCCACAATGGGGCCGCGTCCGGGTCCGGTCGCGGCATGCCCTTGTGTTCCATTTCGCCCATCATCCACCGGTAGGCGGGCGAAATCGCGTTCCACCAGTCCTCATCCCCGTCATCGGCGATGGCCTGCCGGCGTGCGGCCGACCATGAGGGCGTGTACGAGCCGAACCGGTCGAAAGCGGCTCTGACATCCGGCCACCGCTGGAACGAATACAAATCGATCAGAATCAGGCTCCGTTTCCGTCAAGCTTCGGGGAATCAGAATCCCCAGTGCCCCTCACGTCCGGGACCCTTCGTTTCGAAGCGGTTGACATCCATGATCCTACCGCCGTTCCGGACGGCGCGAACCATCCGATTCGAACAGGGCGAGCTGCCCGATCGCGTTGCCCGTGTTCTGCAACGCGCCGTTCAGCAGGCGGATCCGCTCCCCCGTATCCTTGGTTTCGAGCGCGAGCCGCAGCTGGTCGATGGCCGCGTTCACTTGGCTGCGGTACGTGTAATCATCATTCGCGTTCTGCCCCGTCATGCCGTTTTTCCTCCTTATGGATAATCGCAGGCCGATCCGACCGGCCCGTTGATGGCCTTCCGTCTGTCCTTCAGCCGTATCCGGTCGTAGTCGCAGACACCGTTTTTCGGCGCGAACAGCAGGTACCGGATACGCTCGGGTGGCTGGTCGCCGTATGAGTCGACGACGTGTTCGAGCAGACGGAGCCGGCGTTCGGCGGTCTTCGAGGCACCGTCGCCCGTCTTCCACCTAACGAGCATCCTGATGCTGACGCCCAACAGCCGGGCCATCTGCGTAGAGCCAAGTCCGCTGCGGTTCTGAATGCGTTGCACCTCGGATACCATCAGATCGTCTTCTCCTCCCTGACTCCCAGGCAGCCGGGCGTCGCCGTCCGTTTCGGGTCGGGCATGAACTGAGCCGGATTATCCCCGACCGCCGTCAGCAATGCGTCCATGTCGAGCGCGTACAGCCCGCTGTTCGACTGTCCGTTCAGTTCAATCACGTGGGGCCGCCCGGCATCATCCAGATACAGGTCGATGACGTACGGGCCGGACACCTCATCGCGTATCGCGTGCGCGACCTCGTGCGCGAACGCCTCATACAACCGTGCGATGTCGGGATGCGATTCGATGCGCCCATTGTTGCGGGTCTCCTCCATGCGCGGATCGTACCGTTCGCCCGTGTTGTCGGCGGGCGTGAACCGTTCGACGCAGCCCGCCCCGCACGCCGGCTGGCCGCCGATCACGTGTATCCGGTATTCGTATCGCATGCGCGTCTTTTGCTGGACGAGCACCGCGTCCGGCTCGCCCTCGAACAGGGCGAGGTCATAGCCCGCCCAACGCCAGGCGGCGAACGGGATGCGCTCCGGCCTCCCGCCGTATTCATCCGATTGCATGAACGTGCCGTCCGGGTCGATGAACGCGAGCGGCAGCCGTTTGTCCCTGAGCATGAACTTGACGACCACGCCCGAACCGGGATGCCGGTCGAGCATGCCATGCACCGCCGTGTCGATCATGTCCCCGTCACAGGCGACCGATCGCGCGTCGCGCCCCAGATGCGGGCGCAGCGCGGGCATGAGGTCATACCTGTCCGCATTCGACGGCGGCAGGGAAAGCTGATCCATATACGGTCGGAGCATGACCGTGCCGTAGTGGGCGAGCGTCATCGGATCCGGCCCCTCGTACGGCCGGCCCGCCACCCGCACATGGGGGTCGGGGAGAACACGGACGGCGGCTTCCAGGCGCGCCGCCTGTTCGCGCCAATCCTCCGGATCGCCGTCGCCCGGCACGGCCTCGCCTACATGCCGTTCCCATGCGGCGCGGTACGCTTCCGGCGCGTCCATCACGTCGGGCGGGCATTCCCGGGGGTTGATGTCGATGAGCCAGCCGGTCAACGTTTTCCTTCCAGTTCGGGTATCCAGTTCTCCACCATCGGCCGGCGCTTCCCTTTCGGCACCGTCTGCCCGTAATAGGCGGAGCGTTCGGCGGGCGCCATGTCGATGAGCCAGTATTCGTCGCCGTCGCGCATGACATCCAGCGACCATTGGCCCGCCAGATCCAGACCGGGAAGCAGTTCCTTGACATGCGCGGCGACCAGGCTCTTCGTGGCCTCGTATTCGCGCATCAACGATGGTTCGCGCATCGCGTAGGCGACCGCGTCGTGCCGCATGTGCGGGTTGTCGGAATCCGGCCAGTCGCGGAAACGATGGTTCATCACCTTGGGATCCCAGTACGGGTGGATGCCCAGCGGTTCCTTCGTGTCGCAGTCGATGAAACACCGGTATTCGCATCGCAGCGGCAATCCCATGTAGATGGTCGGCAGGCCAAGCCGGTCGGGGATGTATTCGCGGACCACCATCTCGTTCGTCGTGGACACCCCGTACATGGCGGGCTCGTTCAACGGGCCGGCCATTCCGACCGCCTGCGACTGGATGTACAGCAGGTATTCGCCGATCTGCGCGACCTCGTGCGGGCCGGTGACATGCGCGTTCCGGTAGTCGTATTTGCTGCTGAACGTGCCAGTCTTGATGAAATACTCCCCGTCCGGGTTCAGGCCGAATGCGGCCTGCGCCCAACGGTCCACGACATCCAAGGTGGCGGCGGTCAGGGATTCGTATTCGACGCGCGACAATTGCAGCAGGGTCATGGGCACCTTGGCGATGGTAGTCTTCGGGATACGGAAGAACGTCTTGCCTTCGTTCGCCTTCGCCAATGCGGGCAGCCAATGGCCCATGCCCGCCGGGTTCAGGTCGAGCATCCGGTACATGACCGGATCCAGATCCAACAGGTCGAGACCGGTGCGGAACATGCCGTACGCCTCACGCCGTTGCCTCGCGGAACGTTTCAGATCCGTGGCGCGCCGCCACATGTCGAGCAGGAGCGGATAGTTCACCGCATCGATCTGACGGTGGATTAGCTCGCCCGCCAACTGGGGGCGCTCCCCCGGCTCCAATACGTCCACGTCCACTTCCGTCACATACGATTCCGGGACGGGAGCCAATGAGGGGGCCGCCGTAAGACGCTCCCCGTCATACCGGATGATGCTTGTATCCGCCAGCAGTTCACGCACGATCCGCGCATCCAACGCCAACACGGCATCCGACAGATCATGGCCGGAACGCGATTCGATGACACTCCTCGCGTCCGGACCCAATGGTCCCGTGGGCGCATTCTTCCGGTCGAGTACGTTCGCATGGTAGGAGCGTTCGAACTCGCGCAGCAGGCCGGGCGTGGTCCTGAGCATGGCGGCCGCCGTGTCCACGTCCAACGGTCGCGGTCCATCACCGTTCAGGATGCGGTCGAGAAAACCGGTCAAGAGACCACCGTCCAGACCAGCAGGCCGACAATCGCGAACGCGATAATCCACATGCCGAACACCGCATACCGCGCGCAGCGCATGCCCAGCAGGTAACGGTCGAACGCGTGTTGCCGTTCGTCGAGCATCCGCTGCCAGTCCGTCTCGCACCGGTCGAAATCGGCCGGGCCAATACTGGTGCCGCCGTACGCTTCCAGATGGTCGCGCAGGGAGGGCATGGGCGGCGCCGGCCACGGCTCATGCCGGAGCGGGCGGAACCGCATCGCATCCCATGCGACACGCAATCCACGTCGGAAACCGGCCCTGAGGCCGCTGTCCGTGTAGTCCATCAGCCCCTCCTGTTCCAGCGTTCGACCGCCGAATACAGACAGGTGACACGGGCCTGGAACGATGGGTCGAACGGAACGTACCGGCCCGGCATGCTCCCGCCGCAGTTGCAGCGCACCGTGTACCGTTCCGTCGTATCGTCCACATCATCGTCGATTCGTGGCGTGCCGCCGCAGAACGGGCATGGTCTCAACGTCTCGTGTTCAATCGTCGCATGCCTGCTGTTGCGGGAATCCCAGATTCTCGTGGTCTCCATCAGAGCCGTCCTTTCCGCCTGTTGCGTTCCAGACAGTCGCACATCGCCCGTCCGACCTCCTCATCCGTGATGCCGAACGCCGTGATCAGGTTGCCGACCGTCTGCAACACGTCGGCGAGCTCGCCGAGCATGGTTTGGCGACGCTGGTCGCGCACATGGTCATGCCAGCCGGCCTTCGCCTTGTCCCGGTCGTCGCCAAGCTCGCCGCCCACGTTCACCCCGTAGCAGGCGAGACAGTCCGCATGATCGTCGAACTGGTCGCCGATATGGCTCGGATCGGTCGGATCGCAGGCCTTCAAATACTGTTTGCACGCCTCCACGAGTTCGGCCGACTCTTCGAGGTTCTTGACGGCCAGCCACTTGTCCCGTTCCAGCCGGCCGAACGATCGGACGGCCGGGAGATGCACGGTACGGGTCCCCTCACGGATCGGAGCCGTACCGTCGGCGGTCGGCTTCCATGGGACCTGTTCGACGGTTTGGAGCGAATACCGGGTGTACGGGCCGTGCGCGGACAGTTCCCCGGAATCGTCGTCAAGCTCTTCCACCATCCAGTCATGGTTGTCCCAAATCCTCACCCGACGTTCCCCAAACACTGCCAACAGGTTCCCGCCCTTGTCCATCCATACGCCCGGCAGGTTCGGGATCGGCGCGGAACCGACCGGAATGCCGGGTCGGAGCCGTGTGCATGGACCCAAACCCCCGTCCAGGAAACCTCCGCCCGAATCGAACAGGAACAGGCTCTTCCCGCCGCCGTCCCCGAAGACGACGCCGGACCCGGCATGCTCGAACCTCCACAGACCGGGCTCCTCCGGCAGACTCTTCCGAATCTCCTCGATATGAGCCAGCAGAGACGATGCGGATTCGGACATATCCGCATCCCGGCCATGATCGGCGATCCACGGTTTGCACCAGTCAAAACGAACGGCTTCATCATCCTTCGGATTGAAGTCGCAGCGCGCCCACGGGCCCCATTCGTGGAGCATCCTCACGGTGATGCCGGAACACGGCGCGCATTCCCATTCGCGGCCTGGTTCCTTCAGCCCGTCGATCCCGTCGCCGCCCGTGATGAGCCAGAGGCTGCCGTTCGCGTCGCACCAGCATCCCGCCGCGTCGGGCATGGCGGAGAACCTGGCCCGGGTCAGGTCTATTCCCGCCCACTCGGTTCGACGGAACGGCGCGGCCCGTTCCAGCCGCTCCCCGGACAGGACCATGCCGGTATCCGGGTCGCGCATCCTGAGATTGCCGGATTCCATGCAGGCCACGACCGTTTTCTCGTTCGTATCCCGCCACAGTCCCGGCTTATCCGGTTTCCCATGGTCGCTCATCGTTTTTGGTTTGCGGAGACCTCGTCCTTTAGGGCGGGGAGGAAGCAAACCGTCCTCCTTTCACAGATTGATATGATATAATGTGAAACATGGTCAGAAGGCTGGCGTGCAAGCGGGCGTACAGGTTCCGCTTCTACCCGACGCCCGAGCAGGAGCAACTGCTCAGGCGCACGGTCGGCTGCTGCCGAAAGGTCTACAACCTCGCGTTGGAAGCCCGCTCCACCGCATGGACGGCGGAGCGCAGGAGCATCACCTACGTCCAGACCAGCGCCATGCTCACCCAATGGAAGCAAACGGCTGAATACTCGTACATGAACGAAGTGTCCTGCGTGCCGTTGCAACAGGCGTTGAGGCACTTGCAGACGGCGTTCTCCAACTTCTTCAAGCAGACCGGCGACTATCCGAGATTCAAGGCAAAATCCCACGGCGGAAGCGCCGAATACACTCGAAGCGCGTTCACATGGGACGCCAAGCGCAACGAACTCACACTCGCCAAGATGCGCGGACCATTGCCGATACGATGGTCCAGAACACTGCCCCGCAAGACGGAGCCGAGCACCGTGACCGTAAGCTTGGACGCCGCCGGACGATGGCACGTCAGCATCCTCGTGGAGGAGGCCATCCGTCCTCTCCCCGCCCGAGGGGACGCCGTCGGAATCGACTTGGGAGTGGACAGCTACGCCGTCACCAGCGACGGGGAGACCATAGCGAACCCACGCCACTACAGGAAACTCGCCGAACGGTTGGAACGGGAGCAACGGGCGTTGTCCCGCAAAACCAAAGGCGGCAACAATCGTCGGAAAGCCGCCCTCAAGGTGGCCCGCACCTACGCCAGAATCACGGACATGCGCCGTGACTTCCTCCACAAGTTGAGCACGAGGATAATCCGCGAGAACCAAACGGTGGTACTCGAAGACCTCAACGTGAGGAACATGGCCAGAAGATGCGCGCCGAAACCCGACCCGGACAATCCGAACCATTGGCTCCCCAACGGCCAGTCCGCGAAAAACGGGCTGAACGGGAGCATCATGGACGCCGGATGGTCGGAGTTCCGTCGAATGCTCGAATACAAGGCCGAATGGTACGGGCGAAAGCTCATAACCATCGACAGGTATTATCCGAGCACGCAAATCTGCTCCCACTGCGGGGCGAAGACCGGGCCGAAGGGCATGCCCGGCCTCACGGTCAGGGCATGGACGTGCCCGGACTGCGGAACAACCCATGACAGGGATTTGAACGCAGCCGAAAACATCCTCGCCGCAGGGCTTGCGGTCAGCGTCTGCAAGGACGGCAGAACCGGAACCAAGGTCTCGCATTAGCGTCCCCTCCCTTCTTGTCTTGTCGTGGCGAACAGAAACCCGAACCGTGAGATTCGGGAATCCCCCGCATTCATGCGGGGGAGGATGTCAATCGTCTTCTCCTATCTGTTTGTCCAGCCATGTTTCGGCCTCGTTCAGGCTCGCGCATTGCCTCCGGATGCTGTTCTCCACGCCGTTCGGCTGACGGACCAGCAGTATCGCCGTATACCCGCCGACCATGCTCGTCACGACGCCTCCACGTCGGGTGCGGGTGCGTTTCGGATGCTCCCACATGCGCGGCAGTCCGACGCGCGCCTCATGCTCGATCAGCGTCATGCGTCCCCCTCTTCCTTCGGATGGCCGGCCCCGTCACGGTCGAGATACTTGCGGTGCAGGCGCGTGAATTCGCGCATGGACAGGGAATCCACCCACTTCTCGATCGCGTCCCGCCTCACCCGGTTCAGCCAGGATTCGTACCGGTCGGCGGCCTCGTTCAACGGCAGGCCCACCGCATCGCGCAGCATGGCGGTCACCGCCATGTACGCCATGTCGTCGGTCAGCGGGAGCACGCCCTTCGGGTGTTTCGGACGGATGCTCACCGATTTCACGCCCTCCGGCATGGAACCATCGGGCAGGAGCCCGGTCTTGAAGAACTCGTTCGGGATACGTATGCCCACGCTCCCGTCCGATGTCGTGACGGCCGTGCCGGTCAGCTCCGAACCGTTGTCGTAAATGATGGTGGCGACGGGTTGTGTTTCATGCCTTGTTCCGCTCATTGCTTTTTCCTTTTCCTGTTCCATCATTCGATGCATGATTCTGGGTATGCGTCCTACTGTCTAAGCCATGAGAAGAGACGATCCCACACGGAACCCGGAATTGTCCGGATACTCGTTCTGGCCCATGGGAGAGGCCGATCGCGTTGATTACGAAAGACTTGTCTCCCGGCTGCTGCCCGACATTGGTATCGGACATTCCCGTCCGCTTCACGGCATCAAGGCCATCGACCCGGATGGCAGCGTGTGCGCCGCCATCCGTACCACCGCCCGCAGGTTCGATGCGAACGTGATTCTTTTCGTGGAGGCCTTGGCCGTATCCGAATCCCGTCGGGGAAGGAACATCGGCGGCGGGCTCCTGTATCTGCTGGATTCGGCGGCTCCGAGGGAATGCCGCTGGGCTGCCGGCAGCTGCAAACCCGTAATGCGCGGATATTATCGGGATCATGGCTTCACCGTCGGAGATCCGGGGAGACCTCTGCTCCTTCCGGATTTCGAGCTGGCTTCCCTGGATTCGGTTTATTCGTGCTGGTTCGCGCGTCGGCTTCATCCCTGAGCAGGAAATCCATTTCGTCCCCGACCCTGATTGAACCATCAGGGAGGTAGACGGCGATGGGCCCGCCCTTGACCGGATCAATCCTGATTAGAGGATTGCCGGAACGCGCCGCCTCACGGGAAAAGTCATGATCCGCGAAGGACAGGGGATCTATTTCACGGCCTTCGTCCTGCGAATCCAGCCTGAATGCTCTTCCCCCGGTCTTTCTCACCATTCTTTCGAACGACCTGTCGTTGCAAAGATCGACGAACAATGTCGGGTGTCCGGGATTCCGCTCATCGTAGGCGCGTATCGCGCAGGACATGGCCGTCCGGCGGCCGCCGCCGTCCTCGATGGTTTCGTCGAACACGGCCAAAGCCGCATCCAGGCACGGACCATCATCCTCCGGCGGCGTTTCCACCGCAGCCACGTGCAATGGCAGGCTTCCGTCCGCGCGTCGGACGAGCAGGGATGAGGCTCCGCCCAGCAGGACGAGCGTATCCCCCTCGTCGGTGATGATCGCCGGACCGACGAATATGGCGCCGCTATCGTAGCGGACGCGCAGCGTCCTGTTTCCGTTTTTCTTCGGGTCGATCATTCGTTCGTCCTTTTCACATGCAGATCAACTTTCGATAATCCGGCCCAGCCGGTTGCAATGGATACCGCCCCGTATAGGATGAACGGCCCTAGGCTCCCGGGAATGAGGCCCAGGGTGACGGCCTTCCAGCCGTACCAGATGGACATCAGGAGCAGTCCGATCCTGCATGCGATTATCAGGGTCACGAGAAGGCAGAGGATCAGCCGGTTCATAATGATTCCCCTTCCAGCATGGCCTTCCTGCCTCGTACGGAGAGCTTTCCCTGTCCCGTATCCCATTTGACTTTCCAGTCGCCTTCGCATCCATCCAACGGCGGTTGTTCTTCCTCTGGCGTGAGCGCGGGAATCGACGCCGTCACGTCCAGCCGTCCGTTTTGGGTGAGTCGGCCGCAAGCTCCATGGCGGCGAGCATCGCGAACGGGAGAATCAAGGAACCCGACTGTCAGGCAGGCGGTTCCCTTGATTCTTGGGACCGTTTCGCGCATGGGATATAAGTCCATCAGAGAATTCCTTCCAAAACGGATAGGCCGAGGAATAACAGCCATGAGACCAGCTCCGAGAACATGATCGTGAACGCGATGGCCGCATACAATCCTCCCAGTCTCAGATCCTTTGACCTGAGCAGCAGTGCCAGGGGAATGAGTGCGAGAAGATTCGCTCCAACCCACATGATTCGAACATGCCCCATTGCTTAATCCCATTCCGGTTTTATGGTGGCGATATGGCGGGCGACGAGGCCGGTCGGGTCGATGATGGTCACGTTCAGGGCGGTCCGGTTGCCTTTCAGGTATTTTCCGTAGCGGACGGCGAACCGTTCGAGTATCTTCGGCCGGTCCGCGAACATGGTCAGATCCACGAAGAACCGTCTGTGCGGCAGCCGGTCGAGCGTATGCGCGGTGATCGCCCACAGTTCGCGTCCCGCCCGTTCCAATGCGCCGGTCCCGTTGGCGACGACCGGGCGCAACGGGAGGAACCCCGGATACCGTTCCGCCTGGTCGAGCAGGCCGAGCCGGTCGGGGAACCGCATGCCGGTCAGGTTCACGCCATGATCGACGGGCCTGTCGAGCCGGTTATGGTAGGCGAACAGGAATTGGGTGCCGAGCAGGCGGATGCCGGTCGCATCCAGGAGAACATCCCCCGTCAGGGCGTTCAGCGTGTTCGCGAGACGTTTCGCCGTGTTCTCGCCCGGCGTCGGCTCCGACGGGATGATGAGGACCCGGTCCGGGGTCTCCGCGACGAAGCAGGCGCACCCTTCGGCCATCTCCATGGGTTTCATGCCGTCGGCGATCGGGTTCGGCTCCCAATTGTCGCCATCCGTGAGATGACGTGCGCAGGATTCCAGGTCCGCGATGATCGCGTCCGCGTTCATGTACGTGTCGCACAGGCGTCGCCAATGAGCGCGAACCTGTTCCATAATCTTCGGATCGTCGCAGGACAGATGGCCTATCCCGTTCTCCGCGTCGTGGATGGCGGCGGCGAGCCCGCGGCGGGCGACCGCCAGCGTCATCCTCGCCTCCATGTTCTGTTCGCGCGTGAAATCATGACCGTTCATTCGGAATCTCCTCCTTGATGCATTCGGGGCATTGCCCGTCCTTCCAGCCGGTCGAATCGATCATGATGTTCGTGCATGTCACGCATTCGGGCAGCCGGTGCGCCGGGCAGTAGTGCATGTCGCGTTCCAATTCGGGATGCTCGTCGGCGTACAGGATCTGCCAGCCGTCGTCCTTCGCGTCGGCCAGCAGATCGTCCTCGTACGCATACCATTGGCCGTCGTCGAACCGTTGTTCGCAGTCGGGGTCGTCGCATTCGATCATGTACCGGTCACGGTCATCGAATGTTTCTTCGATTCTTGCCATCGGGCCTCCGTTCCCTTGCGTGCGTCCGACGGTATGCGTCGCCCGGCGCGACGTCGGGAACCGGCCGGCACCTCGGCCTGCGCCTGCTCCAATTGGCGGACCGTGCAGTGCACGCATTCCGGGTGCATTCCGGCCCATGCGCCGACCATGAACGCCATCCTGGTCTCGCCGGTCAGGCTTCCCATGAAGGGACGCGCCTCCCATGAGGGGAGCGGCCGCCAGCCGTACCGCGAGCAGTCCGACTCGAAGCCGATGTCATGGTTCCTGGCGCCCTTCGACGGCCACACATGGACGAGGCCGGTTTCGACGTGGAGCGCGTATGTGACGTGCTCCCTCCACCTAACGTCCTGACGGACGTTTGAGGTGGGAGCTTCCCGTTCAAGACACCCAGCGGTGCCAGTATCAGCAGGCTATCCCCGTGCGCCCCACGGTTCACGACTGTCATCCTACTATTGCAGGGAAAGGCGTCGTCCCTCGTCTCTGATGTTCTTGGCGGCGTTCACGTCCCTGTCGTGCCATGCACCACACTCCGGGCACGCCCATTCGCGCACGCTCAAATCCTTGGCGCCCGCATACCGATGCCCGCAGTCGGAGCACAGTTGGCTGGACGGATACCATTTGCCAACCTTGACCAAGCCGGGTTTGCCCTGCTCCACGAGTTTGCGGTCAAGCATGGCGCGCAGCATGCCGAACCCGTTGTCCATGGTGCTTTTGCCTAGGCGCAGTGTCTGCGCTATGGCGTGCAGGTCCAAATCCTCGACGCATACGCAATCATAGGATTCGGATATGCGGTTCGCGGCCTTGCGCAGGAAGTCCATGCGCATGTCACGGATACGCTCATGCACCTTGGCGACCTTGCGTTTCTGCTTGGACCAGTTGGCTGAGCCTTTGACCATGCGAGACCATTTGCGCTGCTCGAAAGCGAGCCGTTCCTGCCATTGCCGGTAAAAGCGCGGGTATCCCGCGTGCTCCCCGTCGCTGGTCACGTACAGGTCATGCGACGAATAGTCCAATCCGACGAAGGTGCTGGGATGTACGGGTTCGGGTGCTTGGGTCTCGTACTCGAACAGGACAGTGGCCTCGTACCTGCCGGATGGGCAGTGCTCGACGGTGACGCTTTTGAGTTTCCAGTCGTCGGGTATGCGCTTGTGCTGGCGAACCTTGATGGGTCCGACCTTGGGTAGTCTGAGTCGGGTGCCTCCGTTCTCGAATCGGATGTTGTTCCTGATGCAGTTGGTCGTGTAGGTCTGGCGGGAGCGGTGCTTGCTCTTGTATTTCGGGAAGACTGACTTGGGGTTGGCGAAGAAGCTGCGGTATGCCTTGTCCAAGTGCATTTGCGCGTTGCACAGGGCCATACTGTCCACGTCTATGAGGAAGGGATAGTCGTCCTTGTACAGTCTTGGCGTCGGCGGCGGTTCCTTGCCTTGCGCGTCGGGCATGCCGAACCGGGACTGGTAGGAGGCGATGCGTGTTTCCAACATGAGGTTGTACACGAGGCGCGCGCAGCCGATGGTGCGGTCGATCAGGTTCGCCTGCCCCTTGGTGGGGTAGGCGAACCTGATCGCCCTACGTCGTGTGATTGTCGTCGTGTTCATTTGCGTCCCTGACTCTCGATGTACCGGCGTATCACCTCGATGGGCGCGCCTCTTGTGGTGAGCAGGCAGAAGCTGCGGCTCCAGAAATATTCCTTCCAGGGTTTCTGACGGATGCGCGGATACTCCTGTTTGAGCAGGCGGCTGGATGCGCTCTTGTATGCGTTGATGAACTTCGACAGTTCCGTCTTGGGCTGGGCGCGGAACAGGATATGCACATGATCTTGGTCGTGGTTCCATTCCTCGACGGTTATCCCGTACTTGGGCGCGATGTACTCGAAGATTTCCCGCGCACGGGCGGAGATTTCGTCGTCGAATACTTTTCGCCGGTATTTCACGACGAGCACGAGGTGGTAGTGCATGAGGAACACCGAATGATGATTTGATTCCAATTTCACTGCTATCACCTCGATTCAGTAATGCACGACTGAATCGAGGTGATAGCACAAGAAGAGACGCTGAGGATTCTCCCGCCTACGCTCCGCTAAGAGGCGGGAGAATCCTCAGCGCGACAAGTTGAATCGGATCACCATTGGTATCCTCCCGACCGTTCGTATTCGAGTTCGTCCGTGCAGAGCGGGCACAGTCCGTCAACCAGGTTGAAGCATTCGTCGCCGCAGCGGCGGCAGTATCCGACGATCGGGACCGGATTCATCCGGTCGAACAGGTAGTCGCCCATCGCGTTGATGTCGATGCGCCCGTTTCTGCCGTCCAGGTATCCGGCCAACGCCTTCTTCAGTTCGCGGCGGCCAATCTGCCTCGATTCGTTCCCCTTTGAAGCCATGTCATTCCCCTTTCAACCGGATTTCGTATTCCGGGGTTTCGACCATCCTGTCATCGAACAGGAAGTCGCCCATATGGTCCACGTCGACGGGCAGTCCGCTCCCGTAAAGGTATTCGGCGACCGCGTTCTTCAGTTCGCGCCGGCTCACCATGCGCGCGTCGTCATCGCGTTTCGCCATAGTTCACTCCTTCCATCGTGGTTTCATTGATCCCGGCGATCAGTTCCGTGAACCTCCCGGATATGGCGCGCGCCCGGTCGCCGTTATCCCCGGTCGCGAAACGGCGGGGCTCCCACTGGTCGGCGGCCGTCGTCAGCGGTCGGCCTCCTGCGCGTGATCCGTGGACGGCCGTGGCACGGCCGGTTCCACGGGTTCCGGCAGATAGCACCAGGATTGGGGCGCGCGTTTCAGCCCGACCTCGGAAAGGGTCTTCGGCCTCTCATAGCGGATGGGAGATTCCAGCCGGTCCGCACCCTGCGCGTATCCGTCGAACACGGGTTCCGGGATGCGGGACGCCTCCCCGTATGCGCGCCAGATCACGTCCGGCGGGGGTGGCGTGCATGCCCTTCACCCGGGTTTCAGCGACGATCAGCCCGGTGCCTGTCCGGTAGACGAGCGTCCGGCCGATCATCCGGTTCATGTGGCCGCGACGGATCTCGACCGTCTTCGCGCCGGAGGGTATGGGTCCGCCCATTCGGGTTTCAGCGCGAACACGGCCGCCGAGGTTCTGGTTTTTTCACCCATCGTCATCCTCCTCCCATTCCATGCCGTATGCGGCCCTGACCGCGATGGTCGCGATGCCTTCCCGCTGGCCCTTGGTCAGCCACGGGTATCGTTCCAATGCGCGGCGGACCCGTTTGACCGCCTGTTTGTCCGCGCACCGGCCGGCCCCGTCCATCCAGCCCAACTGGTAGGCGTTCACCAGTCCGCAGGAGTGCAATACGGCGTCCGGCGTGGTCTCCACCCATCGGGTTGCGGCTTTCGCGCTTTCGTCAAGAGGATTCGTCATCGGCCGGCTTCCCTCAACGGTTTGATTGTGTGCGCGGCTTCGCTGAGCTTGTATCGGATCGTGCTGGTCGGCAGGATGAACGCTCCAGCCAGTTCCTCGGCATGCCCGTTGAATCCCTGTTTGAATTCCAATACCCCACGGCCTTCGTCATCCGGGTCGTTGAATACGCCGGTGATGCCGTACATGTTGAAGCGTCGCGGTTGGGTACTGTTGACGCACAGGCGGAGCATTCCTTCGTGGACCAACAGGGCGGGAGCCTGGTATGCCCGGTATTCGGGGAGAGCGCCGGCTGTCAGGTACACGGTTTCACGCCGGTGTTCCACGAACAGGGCGCAGGCGGCTGGGATCACGCTGCCATGTGCGGTCAAGGCGCGCGCCTCGTCGAGGCGGCGTTCCAGGGCGGTCAGGTTGTGGGTTGTATCGTCAATCTGGCGTTTGAGCCGGTTCGTGGCATGCGCTTCGTATTTGGTTCTCAGCGAATCCAGCCGATCGGCGAGCCTGTCATGTTCGGCGGTCAGGCCGGTCAGAAGCTCGTCGGCATGGATTTCGGCGAGCAGGAAATGGGCTCGGCTTCCGAATGTCTCCTTGAACCGGCGATAGTAGTCTTCGTCGCGGGCCGTGAAGCCGCGTCGTCCTGCGGTCTTCCGTTCGATGTTCACGAACGTGCCAAGCTCATCCGCACCGAGTTCGCGTACTCGCACGCCTGATGTTCTCGCCCGGTTCACGCTCCACCGGGTGCGCGGCTTGTATGAGGCGAGCAGCGTCCGCTCATCCTTGATGCCGTCGAAGGTTCTGATCCAATTCCAACGGTTGATGACTTTCCCGTATCCGGTGTCGAATCCCTGATGCCTCCAGCTGCATGACCGGTAGGCGTCGAGGATCGTCGTGTCGGGGACACCGATCGGGTTCCCGACAGCGTCATGCCTTTGGTATTCGATGTTCGGCCAGCATGTGACGGACACGGCATGACGGCGGCGTGCGGCGAGACGGATACCCCGGGTCATGTGTTCGAGGAGTTTCGGATCATCGAGCGCGCACAACGGTCCGAGCCAGATGCTGCCTTCCAGGCCAAGCCGGCCCCGCGTCCACGCGATCAGGCAGCCGGCCGATAGAACGCCGTTGCGGGTCACGCCGATCAGATCCGTGGCTGCCACGTCCGTGGCGGCGAGATGCGCCATGTGCCCGGTCTGCTGGAACCCGCCCTGCGGGTGTCCGGCCGACAGCAGATCCAGTTGGTTGAAGGTGATGGGTGTAACGTCGTAAATCAATTCAGTCCTTCCGTTATGAGACCGGTTCCGACATGAAGAGCGTATGTGAAGCGGATCGTCATCGATATCCCCCTGCCCTTCCCGTGTTTGGGTTCGTCCAGGATCAGGGGCACGGCGCTCTCATCCAACGGGTTCGTCATCGCGGCCTCCCTCATTCGCGATCGTTTGGAGAATGCTCGCCAGACAGCCGATTTCGCCGGGACTCAACCGGATTCGGCGGATCGTGCCGCCGTCGGCGGTGGACAGCACCCACGTGCGGACGCCGTGTCGGCCGGCGGACGGCAGCCAGGTGAGGCTCGTATGCCCGCATGAGGCGCCCGTGATCATGCCGGCGCGGCGTTCGACTTCGATTTCCGGCTTCATCGCGCGCCTCCCAGGATCAGGGGCACGGCGGCCCAACGGCGGAACGTGCGGCCCGGCGCGGTCTTGCAATACGCATGATCCGGGTGGAGCACGGTGATGCCCTTCGCGGCCATCGCTTCCAACGTGGCAGGCTGGTCGTCGATGAGCACGTCCGGCGTGAGGATCGTCTTGTCGCCGTTATAGTAGCCGTCGAAGCGGAAGCCGTTCCTATGAAGCCAGCGTTGGCTTTCGCCCCGCCAGTCGTCCGCGCGGCCGGTCGCCATGATGACGTTCCAGCCCGCATCGTGCAGCTGGTCCAGGGCTTCGGCGGCTCCCGCATACGGTTCTTCTCTGGAGTACAAGCCGTCGGCGACGGCGCGCGTATGCCACCACGTGAACGCCTTTGGATCCCCGCTGAACGGCCATCCGCCGGCCAGCGTGAAATCGTAGGCCGTCGGCTCCGGGCACGGGCATTCGTCCTCGCCATGTCCGCATTCGCGGATGTAGTCGCGCAGACCGTTCGTGTAGTCGGCGATCGTGTTGTCGATATCGATGCAAACGGTTTTCACAGCAAGCCCTTGCCCTTCAACTGTCGGATGATCGCGCCGGCCAGACGTTCAGGCGTCGCATGATGTTTTGGCTCATCCCACTGGTGGCCGTCGTTCGGACGGTAGGCGAAACCGGTGCTGATGGTCCCATGCACGTGCGGTGTCTTGTGACGCCAGTCGGTCGAATCAGGTTCCAGCAGAATCTCCAGATTGCCGGAGAGTGTCATCATCGGATTCATGCACCAGCGTCCCCGCTCGTCCCATGAGTACCTTTTCAACCTGATTTCGGCCTGGATGGCGGTCTCATACATGATCATGCATCCGTATCCGCCATCGGTGAGCCTATCCAGTTCGGCGTCGAGGCTCCGGTAGAACGAACGGTACCGGTTGATGGTTTTCAGCGCCGCCTTCCTGCACTCGTTCACGTCTTTCCCGTCGAGCAGCAGATATGCCGGTTCGGGAGGCTCCTTCGCCCGCTGCCAGACAAATGACCACAGGTCTCGGAATCCCTGCGGGTCATCGGACAGTCGGCGCAGCAGTTCCGGGCTGGTCTGGCGCAGGATGCCGATCATGATATCCGCCATCGGGTCGTTCGACCTGAGCGGGTTCTTGTCGCGCATGTGCTTCAGCAGGTTTCCATGTGAGCCGTCGAGCGTATTCGAGAACGCGATCAGCTTGTCCCGGTCATAACAGGAACCCAGTTCACGTTTGGAACCGTCCGGGTGATTGTAGATCAGATCACCATAACTATCGGCCCATTGCCATCCGGTGTTCCATGCGTTGCGTCCGGTGAATGCGGTCTCCAATCGGGCGATGCGGTCAGTTTCGGCCATTATCGCTCCTTTCAGGATTTTCGAGTCGTGATGCCATCCGGCTCGTTCGGGTGAGTCAAAGTGAATGCGGCGAGCCGACTGACCAGATCGACCGGCACGGGCAGATATGAGGCGGGGGCGGAGACGAGCGGGAAAGATGGGTATGGCATGCTCATAGTCCGTTCTTCGTCAGGTACTTGTTGTTGATGATCTTGAAGCACCGGTTGGCTCCCAGCTCGTTCGCCAATCCCTCGGACAGTCGCTGGTCTTCGTGCAGATGCCAGACGATGCCCTCGTCCAGACGGTCTTTGGTGACGTTGCCGCGCAACCCGTCGACCTTGGCGATCATGTCGTCCACGCTCCCGTCAATGCCCACTCGTGTTCATCGAGTTGAGGTACGGCAAGATTCGGCATTCCCGTCGGCCATTGGTCGCGGTCGATCTTGCGATGGTTTTTCCATACGGCGAAGATGAACGGGCGTTGGGCCGGCAGTTTCAACCGGTTGGATTGGATGCCGGGCCCGCACAGTTCGAATTGGACGGCCATGCCCGGCCAGAGCATCTTGTCCAACTGGAATCGTTTGGCGAGCCGCATGTTCGCGGACATGGGGTCGAGCTCCCAGTTGCGCGAATACACGTGGACATGTCCGCGTTCGTCCATGCTGAGCGTGGTGCTGGTGCCATCGACTTTCACGGTCGGCGTAGCCTTCAATGTCTTGATTTCATCCCAGTAGTCGGTGAGCGTCTGCAAACGTGGCGCATCCGACTTGGAGCAGGGGGCGTCGAACCGGCCGATCTGAGCACCGCCCATCGGTAGGGGCTCCTCGTATTTGAGCACATTCGTCTTATCGGTGATGTCCGTGCCGACTGCCGGCGTATACCGGAATCCGAGTTCATCCAAACGCATGATGAGGCCCTGCGAGTAGACTCCGCGCAGTTTCATGGTGCGCAGCACATGGCCGGTGATTTCCTTGGCTCCGACCATCATGGTCTTCTGACCGCGAGCCTGGAACGACTTGTAACGCGGGTCATAGGCTGGCAGGAGACTGTCGGTCTCGAAATAGGCGACCCTGTCCCCCGGTTTCAATCCCATGTCCTTGCCGACGACCACACGCCAGCCCAATACGCGGGCGACTTCGATGCGATCGGCTCCCTCGATGGGTTCGATGTTGGTGATTTCCTGTACGCTGACGAGTTTTCTGCTGCTCATGCCGCGACTCCTATGCTGTATTGTTCGGGCGGGATGGTGATGATCATCTCGTTTTCGTCGTCGTAGATGCTTGCCTCATACCTGTTCACGTTGGCTATGTCTCGTGCCATGGCGAGCGTTCTCCTGGAGCTGTGTTCTTCGGGGGGACCGGCGTCATGCGCTCGTTTTCGTCGTAGGCTCCGTCTTTCATGCCTGTGACCTTGTCATATTCAAACCGTGTCCATGGCCCGTTCCCCGCCGGTTCGAGTGGTCGGACGGGGCATGGGGCGCGGTCAGAGGACCATGATGTCCGATTCGATGGTCAGGACCGGTTCGCCTTCGTCGTCGACGAGCGTGGCGGGCCGTCCCGTCGTGTCCGCCGCGGCGCGCGTGGCGGCGAGCATGTCGGCGAACGTGAGCCCGCCGGGCAGTGGGGTCGTGTAGTCGACGGGCCCGTAGGCGCCGTCCCGGGTCGCGTGGATCTCGTATTCCATGCCCCCGGGTATGCGTCCCCGTGCGTGCGGTCCGGACCGTGTATGCATTCCGGCCGGGCCGTATGCATCCGTATGCATCCGGGGATGCATACATCTTTTCTTTCCGTTTCGGCTTGGTTCCAACGTTCCGGGGGTGGTCCGGGGGCGTGTATGCATTGTATGCATCATTCCCTTATAGAGGATTCGAGAAAAAGGAAAGAAACCCCATATATTGATGCATACAATGCATACAAGAGAAAGGAATTTTATTTTTTCCTTTATATATAAGGGTTTTCGGGCTTTTTCCGGGCTTTTTTTGTATGCATCCCGAGATGCATACAGATGCATACATGCATACAAATTGCCTTCACCACGGCCTCGTTGCGCGGGTTCTCCTCCGGCTCCCCGTCTGCGGGAACGTATGCGACGTAGAGCAGGAAACCGCCTTCGTCGTTCTGCCGGATTTCCGTGGTGAACACGCCTTCCGGGTATTCCAATCGGGCGGGTTTGGCGGAAGTCCGAAGGGACTTCTCTCAACGTTTCAGACATTTCCAGTACACGCCCGTGGCGTAAGCCCATTCGCGTGCTGCCTCGCACAGGTCGCCTCCCCATTCGCTCGCGCACCGGCATGATACGGACGGGAAACGTTCACACATGCGGGGTCCCATCCCGATTTTCGGGCGCTCCCCGCATTTCGGACATTCGGTTGAGAGCAGCATGTTCACATATTCGACGCAGCCACGGAGGAAGTCGTCTGGGTATTCCGCACAGTCTTCGGCGGTCGGATACCATGAGCGGCTGAAATCGATGTCCCGGTTGAACCAGCGGATGTCGCACCCGTGCCCGCACGTCAATCCGACCATATGCCAGCCCAGTAGCGGCATACGCCGGACGACGGCGTCCAGACGGCCTTGGCATAACGGGCATGGGGTCTTGAGTCTGACATGTCGGGTCATTCGGTCTCCTTGGCGTTCGCCCAGTCACAGGACATGCCGCTTCTGATATCTCCGCTTAATATCAGACATGTGACCTGTCGCCCGTCATGCAGGTTGATTCTGCATTCGCGAAGCCGACTGTAATCGTAGTCCTTGCAATCGGTGATAGTCTCGCCCGACTGGGAGACCGATGTGTCGGACTTCGTCTCCCGTGTCGCTCCTTCCGCCCCCTCACATCCGGCGCACAGCAGGCATGCGAAAATCAGTAGCATCGCCAGTAGTCTTCTCAAGTCCGTTTCCTGTCTCGTGAACATCATTTCTCCTTGACGTCGAAGATGCGGCGGAAGGCTGCTTCGGCTCGGTCGAAGGCGTCCGTGAGTCCTTCTTGGTACTCGGACGGTGCATCGGAATCCGAAGCGTCCAGTGCGTTTGTCAACTGGTTGTCCAATTCAGAGCGTTATTGACCGCGCACTGGATGATGTTTTTCATGGTCGAAGGCATTAAGCAACCTTTTTGAGGTCGGTCTTGGCGAATTCTTCGCAATGGTCGATTATTACTTGGTAGGCGAACCTTCTCGAATCGGCGCAGGTTATCGCATCATCCCCGTATGGCGTGTTTGATTCCAACAGCCGTTGCAGACTCTTCTCCGCCTCCTTCCTGCGGCCCCTACACCATTCGGCCAGATGTTGCACCGTGTATTCGTCTGTGTCACGTAGGATGGTCATGTGCGAGCGGGCGTTTCGATAGGCTTGCAGGTATTCACTGTCGGCAAGCCAGGAAGAATCGTCCTCACCGGCGGACATGTCTTTTTCCGTCCTGTCTATCTGCTCGTCCAACCATGCGATGATTGCGTCCACGGCTTCCGTTTTCCTGTTTTTCAGCTCACTGTTTTCCAAGGGTATTCCTTCCTGCCGGTCTCGTTCAGTTGAGTGCGGCTTTGTCTGTGACGGCGCGGTATTTGCGTCCAGCCAGTTCGATGGGCGAAACATGCCGTCAGAATGGTTCTTCGCTCATATCCGCCGATATGCGTCCCCGCCCAGCCGTTCGGCAAGCTTCCGTACGTCTTGCGTGCTGGTGGACACCCAGCCATCGCCTTGTTTCAGATACGCGGCGGCAAGCCCGTCCATGTCGTCGGTCAGGAAACGACGGCATAGGGCGGAACCCAAATCGGCCTTGAACTCGTCCACATCGGACCATGTGCCTTTTGGCAGCCAATCCCATGCGGGGTCCACATCCTTGTTCCCGGAACGGTCCAGATAACGGCGGGCGCAGTCAGCTTCGCATACGGTCACACGCTCCGGCGTCCAGAAGGCGTACCAGAGCGTATCCTGCGCCCACATGTCCAACGAGCATTGCAGGTCGATTACGCACGCGTCCCCATCAAGCCCGATACCGGCGTATCGCAACGCTTCGATGCAGTCGGCGCATACGACGACACCTTCGTCGTAATAATCCCGGTCGTGTTCCTCGCAACCGTCACAGCCGGTGTGCCAGACGACGTAAGGCCGGTGTTCCGGCGGCAATCCGTCACAGATTCGGCAACGCATTTTCCAAGTCCTCCAAGGTTATTCGCAGTGTACGTATTGCCTCAATGTTTGTCGGGCGGGTTCGGCGGTGTTTTCCCCATCCGGACCCCTCTTCGAGGCCTCCCGCGCGTCCTTGGCCGGATCCGGCCTCGACCGACCGGTTCTCCTGTCCAGGTCAAGTTCGAGAAGCGTGCGCATCCGGTCGAGTTCGCCGGCGACGTCCGTCAGCCATGCGGCGGTCCGTCTGAGGCATTCCGGCGTGACCGTTCCGCCCGGCGTCGGATCCCGCCGGACCGTGAGCCGGACGCCGCCGCCCCGCGTGGGCCGCGCGTCTACGCGGGGCGGCTCCTCCGGGTCGCCGTCAAGCCGGAATCCCGTGACCCGGTAGCGAATGCTCCCGTCGTCCCGGCGTATCCAGTCGATCCGGTAACGGCCCGTATGGCCCAATGTCAGGACGTCGTCCATGGCCGTCCCGTCCAAGGCGTGCGGCGCACAACATATTCGACCGGCCGTCCGTCGGCCACGAACTCGAGGACGGGACGGTCCGTGTCGAAGCATTCGACGGTCAGCGTATGCCCGTCCATGCGGGCGAGACGGTCCTCCGGCAGTCGGGCGAGCCCGTCGACGCCCATGGTCCTGTCGATGAGATACAGGTGGGGGTGTCCGTCATGGGTCCAGTCCGGATCCAACGGGTCGAACAGATGGCGGGCTATGAGGCGGGCGCGGTAGGCTTCGATGATCGGCCGGCCGGCGGCCCGGTCGAGGACGTCGAACGGATGACGTTCCAGTTCGGCCGCGAGCGTGCCGACGAACGGCGGGCCGGCTTCGGATACGGGGATGGTCCCGTTGCATACGAACTGGTGGCCGTCGCGTTCGGCGACGCGCAGCATGGTCCCGCCGTAGTCGAGACGGTCCGTGACCGTCCATTCACCGGACGGCCCTTCGGGGCGGATGGTCTCAATCGACATATTCGTATCCCGTCCAGTCTCGCAGCAGCTCGCATACGGTGACGCCTTTGACGAGCAGCACGTGATGATGGTCCTCCGCGTCCTTGAGCGTGACGAGCGCGCACCCGGTACGGTCCGGCTTCGGGTCCATGGGGTCGGCGACGTCCTCCCATGCGACGGGCGTGCTCCCGTCCGCCATGTTTTCGTCGTACGGGGCGGGAGCCCACGTGCCGTCCGGCAGACGTTCGAACGTGTCCGTGGAATCCCGCCAGGCGTCCATGAGCCGTGTTCCGAGATGACCGGTGATGATGGCCCTGAATAGCTGATCGTTGTCGTTCATGCCCCGTGGCATGCGTCCCCGGACGGGCATGGGACGCGTCCGTGGTGCGAGGGGAAGGGGACGATCTTGACAATGGGCGCGTGCATGCGGCGAAGCGTCTCACCGGCCGTACGGTGGAACCTCATGCAGACCGGTCCCGTCCGCCAGCAGCATGCTCCGGTCGCCGATCGGCGTGCCGTCCGGCATGGTGCTGAACGTGTCGCACAGCCACACGCCCTCCACGTTACCGGCCGACGGGACGGGCGTATGCCCGGACACCTGGGTCAGGTGGTCGTCGTAGTCCCCGTGGCCGGGACGCGCCCACAACGGTCCGTCGTCGTCCATGTACAGGGCGGCCAGGCTTCCGGGATGTTCCGACAGGCGGTTCAGCCCGTCGGCGATATGCCTGGCGGTCATGCCCGTCCAGGCGTGTCCGAACCGGCGGACGCCCCACCGGCGGGTGAGTCCCGCGTGCGTGGCGACGATCGTGCCGTCCGTCCATGCGATCCGCGTCGGGATGTCCTTCATGAGCTCGTGGACGCGGCGCTGCGCGCCTGGTTTGAAGCCCGGCGCCTGGGCGCGTACGCGCGCGAACGAGGCGGATCCGCGTTGCATGAAATACGGGACGTCATGGTTGCCGAGCAGCGGGACGATCTCCCGTCGCCCGGATTCGGCCCGGTACCATGAGGCGAACCGTTCCATGAACCGTATCATGCCCGTGTTCGACACATGCCAGTCGTCGCATATGTCGCCGAGCAGCACGATCCGGTCGGCATGCTCCCGGTCTGCCATGTTCGAGATGAAAGGCAGCAGGTCGCCTTTCGCATGCAGGTCGCCGGCGAACAGGGTGCGGCTCACGCCCCGCCCCCTTCCGGCAGGACCGCCGTGCTGTCCGACGTGGCGACGGACACGAGGCCGGGACGGGTCAGGAGCACGCCGGTCCTGACCATGGCGTCCGCGTCCAGCCACCAGATCGCGTACCGGCGGTTCGCGTGTACGACCCGGACGGGCGTCTCCGGATCGTCGGGGTCGATGACGCGTAGGACGCGGACCGGCCGGGTCGCGTCCACGCCGCGCATCACGGTGTCCGCGGGCATCCAGTCCCAGGTGGCGGCGCGCCAGCCGGCCAATGCGGCCAGGGCGAGCAGGAGGATGACGCCCAGCGCGTTCTGGCCGGCCATGAACGAGACGACGGCGAGCAGGAGCACGCCCAGCAGTTGCAGGATCATGGGCGTCAGGGCGCGACGCCATTCCGTGCGGGTCGGCCGGGGCACGGGGCTCCACGGGTCGCGCGGCCGCGTCTTCGTTTTCGCGGCCCTCGGTCCGCCCGTGGGCCGGACCGAGGGCGGACGGTCCGGTTTCACCTCGTGGAATGTTTCGGTCCGTTCGTCGGGGCCGGCGTGCGGGCGGTCGGCGGCCAGGCGCCGTTCGAGCTCGTTGACCGCGCTCACCTGGTCTCCTTGCCGCGACGGCGGAGGATGACGCCCGGTTCGACGATGTGGTAGCCGCCGCATTCCGGGCATTTGCGGATCGTCTTGCCTTCCGGCAGGCGGCCGAGCGCGATCCGGGCGTCCACGGGGGTCGCGTAGCGGGTGCGAGAGCATTTGCGGCTGAACATGGCGTCGGCCTTCAACGGGCGGGGCTGGTTTTTCTCAAGGTTCCTGCGTGGCATGGAATGGTTTTCCTTTCGTTTGCCGGGTTGCTATGCGCCTGTTCAGACGGCGGCTTCGATGGCGAGGCGCGACAGTTCCGCCGAGTCGAACGCATGTTCGGCGATTCCCTTGCCGAGGGTGACGGTCACGCCGCCGGACCGGCCCGGCTGGTATTTCACGCCGTCCGGTATCTCTCCCCCGTGTTCGCGGATGAGACGTTCGAGGAAACGTTCGCCCATGGCGTTCGGGGTCGGGTAGTTGACGGTGATGACGGCCGGCTGTCCCTCGCAGTCCAGTCCGTAGTGGCTGAGGAAGTCCGCGTAGGCGAGCGGATCGTCCACCTTGTAGGAGCCTTCCCCGTCCCTTTTCACGAGCACGGTGGCCGCGTCGAGGCCGGCGAACACCGCGTTCTCCCTCGGACTGTCCGCGTCATGCGTGCGAAGATACTGGCGTTTCGCCCCGTCCAGCGCCTTCGTGATCTTCTTCTGGAGGATGGCCAGTCCGGCCATGTGGGCGAGCAGCATGTCGGGCGTCATCTCCGACCAGTCGTATGGTTCGATGCCTGTCATGGGTTGGTTCCTTTCCGTCCCGCGCACGATGCGCGGGCCTGTGTTCCAAAACCGCGTATGCGTCCCCGTCCGTGACGCATACGCGCCCGTATGGCCGGAAATCGTTGGAATTCCGGCCATACGGGCGATGCTGGGACTAATGCTGCAGTAAGGCCCGCCACCCGTCAGGATGGCGGGCGGACCCCGACGAAGCGCGAACCAAGCGGCGGCGAAAACCGCGCAAGACTCGGAGCGGACGGCCGCAGGACCGTCCTGCAAACCAGGACAAACTAGCTTGCAACGGTTTCGATGCCACCCCAATCCGCGTCGGACTGCACGTCGGTGCTCACAGACTCTTGGAAGGGGTCGGCGCGCACCACGGATTGCTTCGGGAACGAACGCGTCGAGGACACGGTTCCGTTCGACGGGGCGGCGGCCAACGCGGTCGGGGGGAGTGCGGCGATGCCGCCCGCGCCCAGTAGGAGCGCGAGCGTAATGGATGTGATTTTCCTGTGTATGAGTCGGTTTTTTCCTAGAGATTCCATTCGTTTTTTCCTTGTCCTTTGCTCACCAACCCGACACCATCCTTGACGGCCAAGACCAGTTCGGGTGTGCTCATGAGCATGTCGCCGCCGGTTTGGTACCAGCCGGAACTGGTGTGGTCTTTGTCGGTAAGCCGGTAGGATGTCCTTATCGTCGAGCCTAGGCTCGGGTCGGGGTATTTCGCGAAGTCCAACGCCCTGCGCAGCACTTCGCGCACGTCAGCCACATGCCTGCCGAACAGTCCGGGTTCGCCCATGTCGTCGAGCGCCCGTTCGGTGATGTCCACGTCGCACCAGTCGGTCACATGCAGTTCGAGGATGCGGTTCTCGTCGTCGGTGAATCTCAAACCCACATCCCCTCGTGCCAGCCGGTCAGGATGCCCGACGCGGCGTTGTTCTGATGCTTCGTGGGCGTTACGCCCGTGCGTTAGTTGAATGCTTCTCCTTGTATTTCCGCTACACAAAGCGGCTCGGTGTCGGTAATCCCCTGCGCTTTCGCCTGTTCCAGCAGCCATGCCGCGTCGGATGGACGGCACGCGCCCTTGACGCCCGAACGTTCGTCCTTAACGTGGCCGCGTGTTCCGTTCCGCCGATCGGCCACCGTGTACGCGAGCAAGCCGTCCGGCAAGGCGAGACGTTCGCGTACACACACCACGTACCGTCCGTCGCATTCGAGTATCGTCCACCAGTACCGGTTCTCATGCGCGGGGGAGGAGAACCTGACTCTCACTCCGCGAGTTTCCAAGTCCGGCTCCTTTCCAAGACGAGATGCCGCTGGGTCAGTTCGGAAAGCCGGTATGCGAACTGGTAGACCGCGTTCAACGAATCGTACAGGGCGAACTTCTCCGATTCGCTTACGGCGTCGTTCAGGTCGTCGGCGAGGTCGGCGTACGCCTGACCGATGGCGTCGGGACGGTTTTCCACGTACACGATTCCGTTCCTTTCGACGTCCACTTCGACGCAGTCCATCTCCATGTCCACTACCAGCATGTAGACGGACGCCTCGTCGGGCAGATAGGCCAGCGGGCGCACGTCCGAGACGACGGTCTTTTCCGTGACGGCGGTCGTGCAGATGACCGGCATGTCGCAGGCGGGGGCGAACGGTTCGCGCGGGTCGTCTAGAATCCCCGCGTAATCGACCATGCAGCGGGCGGCGTGATGCCAGTCGCATGGCGTGAAAACGTCGATGAACACGCCCGTCCTGACGGCGGGTGGAATGCTCAGGAACACCTCTCTGGCGACCGTCTCAAGTTTCCTGTCCCCCATCGGGGAAGTCCTTTCTAATAGTGGATGAATTGCAGTTGCTTCGCCTGTTCTGCGGTGAACGTACGACTGAACGGCTTGCCGTTGTATGCGGCACCGGACCCGGACAACGCGGACCGAGTGACGGCGGCGCTCGCGTCGGACGGCCTCATCCCGGCGTAGGCGCTCGGGACGGGTTCTATCATGAGCATGGATATTCCGGCGGCGGCGAACATTCCTGCCAGCAGACAGACCGTGATACGGCGCTCCCACCGGTCATCCGCGCCTCTTTCCCGCTTCCCGCGTGTATCGGATGATGGGGGCGGGGGCGAGCAGGCCCGCCGTCAGGACGATGAGCCCGATCCCGATCCCCATGGGCCGGGGTATGGGCGCGGACGCGAGGAACACGCCCCACATGATCCACCACATGGGCGTGATCGCGAGCATGAGGGTCCTGCATCGTCTCAGGACGCGCACGTCCGGGTCGGCGCGCCGCATGCGCCGCCGGCGTCGCGTGCCGCCGCTCACCCGCACCGGCCTCATGGTCCTCGTCCTGTCGTCCATGCGCGCCACCTATGCGCCCGTCATGGACGGGCTGGTGGAGAACAGGGGGATCGTCGCGTCGAGCCAGGGGCTGAGCCACGCCCATTCGGCGAACAGGATCATGGTCCAGAACAGGATGAAGAGGATGGTCCGCAATGGGATGGGTCCCGTCTGGAGGCGCCAGGCGAGGGTCAGCGGATTCCATGTCGGTTCGCGCCGGGGCCTGCCCCCATGCCATATGAGCCATGCGAGGCCCGCGAGCAGGAGCCAGACGCCGCCCGCCATGACGGCGAGGATGCGGCTGACGGGCATGGCGGCACTCATATGCCGTATGACGCGGCTGACGGTCGTGCGTGCCGTCGCGGCGGGCCGTGCGGCCGTCCCGGCGAGTTCGGCGGGGATCCCGTCCTTGACGTCCGACCAGGATTCGAGGCGTCCGCGCACGATGAGGCGCGCGGACAGGCTGTCGGCCTCGTCGAGCGACCATTTGCAGGTGGTGAGCGTGATGGTGCGCGCGTCCCCGTCCGGTTCGAGCACGCCGATGTCGTCGGGCGTGGTCATCCATGAGGATTGCACCCGGTATATGTACCAGTGTCCGGCGGTCTGGATGACGATCGGGTCGCCGGGCTGCAGCGTGTCGGCGGGTCCCAGGTCGCCGGGCGTGCGGTGTCCCGCGTACGCGCTGTTGCCTTTCCCGCCGGGCATGGGCGTGTGCTCGTAGTGGCCTATCCCCTGGTTGGCGAGCACGTTCGTGTCGGTGCCTTCCTGGATGGCGCGTTTCCAGTCGTTGCCGAACCGGGGTATCCACATCCATCCGAGGACGGTTCCGTATGCGGGTTCGGTCTCCTTGGGCGGGTCGCCGTCCCTGGGTTTCGCGATCCGGGTCGTGTCGCCCGCGTCCACGTCCTTGACGCCGTGGCGGGCGGCGAGGGTCTGCTGCGTGTGGATGCTGTCGAGCGAGTCGCCCCACCATATCCAGCCGACGTGGTACGCGCACAGGATGGCGAGCGTGAGGCTCAGCCCGGACAGGAGCTGGAGGATGCGCCGTCCCGTGCGGGGGCGTGGGCGCGTGTGCCGGCCGGTCAACGCTCTTCCCCGTCCTCATGGCGTCCGAGGGTTCGTGTGACCGCGTCGAGGATGACGAGGTCCGCGTATCCGGGCGTGTCGGGGAAGGGGAACATGGCCTTGTAGACGAGGTCGGGCCGGGCGACGAGGTTCTTGGCGGCGAGCCCGTCGAGGACGAGTCTGGCGATCTTGCGGAACGCGGACATCGTGTCCTTGGGGTCGAGGGGGATCATGATCCCGTTCGCCGCGTCGTATTCGCGTGCCAGCTGTTCGCGCAATCGTAGGATCTGCGGGTCGTGGCTGGCGTAGTCCCAGTTTATGGCGTGCGTGTATTTGTCCCTGATCGGATCGTCTGCGCCCATGCGCGTCTCCTCTCCCGTTTCTGCGGGTCGTGTTTTCGACGCGGATCCTATGCGCCGTCCGACGGGGGTATGCGTTCCGGTGCGTGGGGTTTGGCCGGGGGTGTTCTTCTCCGGTCGTCTACCGTCCGGCGCGGGGAGGCATGGGGGCGGGCGGTAGACGCCGTGCCTCCCGCCCATGCCGTCCGAATGGCCTTGCGTGCGACATGGCGGCGTATGGCCGCGTATGCGGCTCCGGCGGCCGTCACGGTCATGCCCGCCGGGGTGATCCATGCCCCGTTTCCCAGGGATGCCATGCCCATGTCGGAGTCGGACAGGCCGAGCGGCAGGCTTTGATCCAGTTGGGCAAAAGGTTCGAGACCATCAGGAGGACCGTCAGGAGGGCGGCTCCGGATGTGATTGCGGCGTTTTACTGCTTGTGCGTCTTCCGGCACAGCTCGAGCATGGGGCGCAGGTCCGGGATGCCGCCCTCGCGTTCGATCCGCACCGTATGCGCGGCCAATGGCAGCAGCCGTTCCAGGTTCGCGTCCATGGTCTTGCGGTCCAAGGCACTGTCCCAGTTGATGGTGATACGGCGGAACGCATTATGGAATTGCTCCACCACGCCGAACCTGTCGACATCGGAACCATACGCGGTCTCCGGTGTTTCCGGCATGCGCCCCGAAGCGAGCTCATAGTCCCCCGCCTGTCCGTCAAGCAGTCGGGCGAGGACGATGGCGTTGTCTTCGAACCTGTCCGCCGGCAGGCCGAGCGCCCGCATCCCGTTCGCCGCCCACTCATGGTCGACGGAGGGGAGGCGCCATGGGCAGCCGCCGCCGTTCAAGTGGAACTCGTACCCGTATACGTCCTTCAGGACCTTCGCGGCGGTCTCCCGAAGATGGTCCTTTTGCATCCGATGCCATGCGCGTAAGGCCTCGCATAGCATCGCGTAACAGCCGTTCAATTCCAACTGCTCATAGGTCATTGTTTTACGCATTAAGATTCCTTACTCGTTAGCAGGATCCCATGGGGGCCGGCGAGACCGACCTTGTTGTTGTCCACAAGTATCCACCGCCACCTCCGTGTTCCTCTCGTCCATGGCGGTGGCGGCCGGCGTGGCGAACACGGGGACGCCCGCCATGGGGCGGGCGGTCGGCTCGTAACGGGGTTCGAACCCGTGCTCCCCGTCCGGGTCGTCGGCGGCGAACAGGCCGTCGAACGCGTTGAACGGGACCGGCGGGTCGGTCATCGTGTGCACGGACAGGCCGACGGTGCGCGTGTTATGCGGGTCCGCGTCCGCCCATGCCACGCATCCGGGCAGCGGGTCCGTGCCGGCCGGCACGTCGCGGGCGGTCAGATATGATCTGATGGTCTCGTCGTTCATGGTGCGGGGTATGCGTCCCGCGCCGGTCGGGGTTCGGCATCGTCGTCGCCCCAGTCGAGGTCGGGCGGCTCGTCCGGCCATGGGCTGATCCTCGCGGGTTCGGCGGGCCTGCGTTCCGCGGGCGTCCACCGGGCGACGCCGACGTGTCCGGCATGGCCGCGTATGGGGCGTCTCTTGAGGCGGGCGCGTTCCATGGCGATCCGCTGCCACAGATAGGCCATGCGCGGCGTCCATGGCTCCGTGCTGTCCCAGTCAAGGCGCCCGGGCGATGAGCCGGGCCTGGATGCCGAGTTCGGTTTTGTCTCTTGGGGTCAGATGCCGGTCGTCCACGACCCACATGTTAGAACATTTGTTCGACTATTGGCGGGGCCGGCGTTCTCCGCCTGCGAGCAGCCCGATCAGCCCATCGGCCGATTCCGCCGATTCCATCAAAGTGCTGTCACAGTCCGCGAACTCCTCCAACCGTTGCCAGAACGCGGCCAGATCCGGATCCGTGTCGGGTTCCGGATCGTATTCGAGATCGATGTCCTGTTCGTCGGCCGCCTGCCTCTTGCATCCTTCGAACCATTCCGTCTCCGAAGCCCACAATTCGTAGGCGAGCCGGCGTGCCTCACGCGCCGCCCTCGAGTATCCTTCCAGCGCCTTCACCAGCCTCTCGCGCTTGCGTTTGTCCGGCTTGAACAGTTCGTCCACCCGGTTCGCATACCGGCGCCACTTCAATTGATCCTCGAGCGAACCGTCGTCGGGAATGCCGGTCATATCCAATACGCTCATTTGCGTTCCGATCGTTCCGAGGCTTCGATGTTCCTGCCGATGCGCCGTATGTCGTTCCTGATGTCGGCGGCCGTCAGCGTGACCGCGGCGGTCAGTCCGCCCAGCACGGATACCGCATGCAGGCCGAACGGAAGCCACGGGATACCGACGCCCAGCCGGTCGCAAAGGAACGCCGCCAGCGCCGCGGCCAGGGTGACGGCGAACGCGATCGCGCCGACCGTCAGCAGACGGCCCAATCCGATGAATCGCATGAAACCACGCATGGGTTCCTCCTCCCTCTTCCCATACGGGATGGGTGTTCGTATCGGATGGGCGCCAGCACTCCGACCTGCCCCAATGCCTCGCACAACAGGTCGTATGCGAGAAACCTCTCATATTCGTGGAGGACGCTTGGAGGCTCGTCGTACTGGCATTCGGAACCCGTCCAGCACCCGTGCAGATGCCAGTCCAAAGCGGTGACCCAGCGGCCGCACGAGCATTCGTGTTTGAACGGCCGATCCGGATCCGTGGCGCCCGTATCCCGGTGCAGGATGAACGTGGAGAGCTCCCTGGACGGAACGGATTTGCGTCGGACGTGCGCACTTGAGTTTTCATTACCGTTCGTCCCGTTGTGTTGGTCGTTTCCGTTGGTCTTCCTCCATCACCAGAATCGCGCCGCCGAACAGTTGGCTTCCGATAAACGAGCAGATCGCGAACGCGGCAACCAGAACGACAAGAGGGATTCCTGTCAGGAGAACACAAGCGCCGAATACCAGCGTTCCCACTGCAATCAGCATCAGAGCCGCCCCGGTCCGTGCAAACCGTATGGCATGGGCTTTGTCCCGTTCGATGAGTCCGATGACGGAATCCAGGAAAAAGATATTCTTCGTGATGTGCTCCTTCACTCGTCCGTATGGTCGAGGATCCACCGGGCGATGCTTCGGGCGGCATCATCCGGCACGTCCACGTGCATGGATGCGTTGCCGGATTCGATGTGGAAGCGGACGAGCCCATGGCCCGCGAGCCGGTCGACTTCCAGCAGATTGTCGGCATCCTCGGCACGGCAGTGTTCGCTTGTATCGTTCTTCGCCCGTTCGCGCAGATGCTCGGGCAGATACGGGTTGGCGAGAATATCGCGGCGTAGTTCGTCGCTGTCGGTGAATTCCATCGGCTACCCTTTCGAATGTTTCGCGCCCGGCTTCCATACCGGTGTCCCTGGATTCACCGGGGAAACAATCATCCCTTGGTTATCGCGCAGTTCGACGTTTGCCCCGTCGATGCCCAGCGTGCCTTCGACGCGCCGCCCGTTCCGCTTCCATGAAACCCGGTAGGATCCTTTGATTCGGGGGAAACCGGACAACGGGTCCATATATCCGGGTTCGGCGATCGCGAGACCATCGAGATTCCACACGTCGCCCACATACTCGTCCATGGTCTTCGGCTTCGGGCCTCGGGGGTTCCAGTTCTCGGCCGGGGACATGAGCGCGAGGGCGACGAACGGCAGCAGCACCGATGCGCCGACGAGCCTGCCCTCGTCCATCGTGAGATTAGGAAAGCCGTTCCGTGCCATCACCAGGCAATAGGCATACACCATGAGCGGAATGTCCGCGAGGAAGGCATACCAACCGAGAGCATTCAGGACCCTCAACAGCAATGGCATCCGCGAATGGTCCACCGCCTGAGCGTATTCGACAAGCTCCATCAGCTGAACCTCCAATGCAGTTCGTGCCGGTTCCACTTGTCGAACGCCTCGCGGATCAGCCGCGCGTGCGCGCTCTCGCTTTCCGGCAGATATCCGGTGATGCCGGTTGCGGCCATGCATTCCGGGCAGACGACCCGGTATGCGACCCTGTCCCCGTCTTCGAATTCGGCCAGCGCATCCTCCAGCACGTCCGGCGGGGCGCCGCAGACCGGACAGTTGCAGGGTGTGGGGATGGTGACGGTCGATTCCCGGTCCTCAAGGTCTTTGTCAAGCCACACGTAGGCCACTTCGACGGTTCCGACCATTTCGGGCGCCGTGACCGGACCATCGCGTCTGGTGCCGGTGTCGAGGTGGTAATCCACCCATTATGCGCTCCGTGTCGGTGAGTATGATTTTGAATTCGCTCATGCCTTGTTCCTTTCCTTGGGATGTTCGCGGCGTTTCAGCCGGTCGACGAACCGGATCGCCCATTACTCGGCCTTGGCCCGGTCGTCGAAATACCGGTGCAGGACCGTCGTGTCGCCGATCTGGCTCGCCGAACATGCGGGCATGGTCGGCGAGCCAGATCGGCGACCATGCCAGGGAACGCGCTAACCGTCAGGCCGTCTGCCATGTTCCTTGTCGTTCGGCTTGTGGTCGCGGACGATGAGGATCATCCAGCCGAAGCATGGAAACATCCGGTATTCGCCGTACCGGGTCAGGGCGGCCGCCAGGCGTTCCGCGCCGGGGCGGGTGGTCCATTCCCCTGAATCCTCGTCGTAGTCCTCGGCGATCCAACCCTTCTTCAGCAGCCCGTAATGCGCCTGCTTCCACGCCCAGCCGACGATCGCGGCGAACAGGCTGCCGGCCAGCCACAGCAGGAGAACCGCCAGTATGATCGCGAACGGGGTGAGCACGCCCAGCCAGTACGCGTCCATCAGACGCGCCCCAACCGGTGCAGGGCTTCGGCGGCGTGGATGCGCGCCTGTTCGCCGCCCGCGCCCTCAACGGCGTTCACGGCCGTCTCGTTTTCGGCCGGCGTGGCGAACGCCGCAGGCCCGTCCCGGCATACCAGGCGGGCGAACGCCCTCGCCTCCCCGTCCGACAGCACGACACGGCCCTCCGAACCCTCGCGCATGCCCGCGACCGTCCAGCACCCGGTCTTCGGATCGCGCCACGCGCGCCCCCATTCGCCGAGGAAATGATATCCCTCCGGAACATGCAGACCCATACGGACCCCTCCTTGTTCGAAACGACGATTCCCGGTCGGCGAAAGGTATGCGTCACATGATGCGCCCAGCATGGGCCGCATGGATATCTTCAACGGGACCGGGTGGCGGACGGCGTCGACGAGCGGGACGAGGCCGGCGACGGCCGCGGTCAACGCGCGACGCCCCGCATCCTGGCGGCGGCGAAACGACGGCGCCGCATGTCCCGGCGCGCCAGGTCACGCCGTTCCTCCGGGGTCATGCCGCCCCAGATCCCGTACTGTTCGCCCGTCTCCAACGCCTGGCGGAGGCATTCGGCCCGCACCGGGCAGGACAGGCACGCCTGTTTCGCGATCTCGGTCATCTCACGCGCGTACGCCCCGTCTCCGACCGGGTAGAAGATGTCGGGCTCCATGCGCGTGCATGCGGCGCGCCGCATCCAGTCGGATCCGGCCATGGGCGGTATCCCGATCATCGGCGCGCGCATGGGGGTTGCAGGAACACGACATGGGGTATGGGCCCGACCGTACGGTCGCGCGTCACGCAAATCGCGTCGGCGACCGTCCGCCATGGCAGGCCTGTCCTCGTCGCCAGTTCGGTGGCGCTCATGCCCTCCCTGTGCGCCTCGGCCAGGCGTTCCAACTGCTCATCGTTCACGCGATCTCCTCCAACAATGCGGGCACGGCCTTGGCGCGCGCCGTCCAATCGTGTATCACCGTGTCCTCGGGCACGCCTTCGACACGCCGGAACGAGACGGCGAGCCCGCCGCCTTGTTCCTCGACGTCCAGGATCACGCCGACGGGTATGCCGTCGGCGACGAGGATGTCGCGGGCCACGCCCTTCAAATCATGGCGTACAAGGTTCCTCACGGCCATATGGGCGCGCTCGTCGCGGTACAGGGCGAGCAGGCCGGCCGGATCGGGGCCGCTCAGACCGTCGTCGCGCTCCCATGAGCCGTCGTTGAGGACGCGCGTGGCGGGCGCGCCCGACACGACGACCACGCAACGCGACCCGCAGACGAACGCCTCCCTCACGTCCGCCCGGTAGCCGAGACGGTTCAACGCGGGCAGGAGGCTCGCGTAGGAGGCGGACAGTCGTGACGGGCGCATCATCGGCCGTCCTCCCCCATGCGGCGCATGGAGACCGCGCACCAGTGGACGGCCAGCAGCGTGCCGCCCGCGGCGAACATGATCGAGCTGACGGCCATGAGCCAGCCATGGGTCTGCCACATGAGCATGCCGCCCGCCACGCACAGGATGACGAGCACCAGATCCGCCATGTGTTCGAATTCGCTTTCCAAGGCCGTCCCCCGTCCCGTATCGTACGTTTCCATGCCCCGCGTATGCGTCCCCCGGTTGACCCCAGCCTTAAAAGGCGGGGCTTGCGCCGCCAATTTGGTCAGCGCCCGTCCGGCCGCATGCGATCGCCCCGACGGGAGGCCATGCACATGGATGCGGTGAAGAAGCCCGCGGCGAACCCCGCGAACAGGCATATGACGGAAATCATGATGATCGCTCCTTTTCGTTTTTTCCGGATACGCATGCCGCTATGCGGACAGGGCGGGCCCATGCCCTCCCCCACCTTGACGTCCTCCCCACGCCTAAAGGCGGGGGCACCCTCACGGCAAAACGGTGGCGGCTTCTATTCCGCTGAAGATGCTAATGTATTTCACTGGTGGAGGAGTTTCTCGAGTTGGATTTCGGCGATGGCGGCGTTCACGTATCCGCGCGTGTGGAAGTGTTCCGGGTTGAGGCAGCCGATTGTCCATGTGATGCTGCCGGTGGGATTGTCCACGTGGCGTTGCGCTTCCATCGGTTGCCCGCAGTTGGGGCAGAACCAGTTGTTTTTCATCTTGTTTGGCCTGTGGAGACTCCGCCCTTCAGGGCGGGGAGGAAACAAGCCTTCCTCCTTTCCTGTTTCGTCAGATGGTTTTTGCGACGAGGCTGATCGAGACGATCAGCAAAACCCAGAGGGTCGCGATGCCGACCGTCCAACGGTTCAGGTTCCTCTCCGCGGCCCCGGATGTGCCCGCGTTGGCGGTCAGGCCGCCGCCGAACATGTCGGACAATCCCCCGCCCTTGCCCTTGTGCAGGAGGATCAGCAGGGATAGCAGGACGCTCAGGACGGCGACGATGGTTTTCAGAACGACGATGAGAACGGCCATAGGGTCCCTTCGGAATAGAAGATGGCGATGAAGACGATCAGGGCCGTCAGATACGCGACAGCCCAACGGAGGTAGGTGCTGCGACGCTCCGGATCGTCCGTCCATACGCTCATGAGAAGAAATGCGAGCAGGGCGATGCCCATCCATATCAGCATGGCAAGGTTCACGGGATGTGCGACCGTCATCCGAACACCATGAGAGTGAGTCTGCCGATACCGAGATCCATGCCCGCGGCCAATGCCATGAGCGGGATGACGAACACGAATGCGGCGATACTCCAGGCCAGCCATTCACGGGCGGCCGGAGTCACGGTCTTGCGCAGTTCGTCCACGATCTGCCGGCAGAATCGGCCTATCGGCTGAAACGGGTCGTATGCCAACGATTTTCTTTCCATGCCTGCTCCTATGCGTCCGGAAAACGGAAAAGCCCCTCCCGCGACGCGGGAGGGGCGGAACCGTTCTGGCATGAGGAACGGCGGATGGGCCATGCGAGCAAAGGAGTGCTTGTCCTGCGATCGACTCATGCCACCGATCGCAAACTATCTCCCGTTCGGGAACCCAGCTGAATCACATGCGGACACTGGGCCCATCGTGCCTCGACGGGATTCGAACCCGCATTACGCCGAGCGGCGCATCCTACCTGTTGGATGACGAAGCCACCGCCATCGGCATTCCAGCCGACGACTCATATCCCGGCGCACCGGGACGACCCTTGCTTTCCGCCGTTGGCGGATGACGGTGGCAATCCCCTTAAGCGTTTGGAATTATGGGATGCCATCCTGCCGCGTCTTGCAGGACCGCAGGACTCTCACGCCGCTGCAACGGCATCCACCGCTACTCGGTTCACGGTGGCGGAGCTAACGTGTGGCTGCGGATAGGATGCTGGGGTGACGATTCTGCAGGGTCGTTGAGGTGCAAACCCTTCGTCTGCGCCCATCGTTCCACTCCGTCACAATATGGCAGCGGGCGGGTGGCGGCGTTGACATCATATTCGCAAGTTGGGTGCGGAAACGGGCGCTGTATTGGTCATCGGCCCCAGTTATGCGAAGGTCTCATAATACATCGTTCCCGAAACAGGCAAGATTTCAAGACCTGCATGGGTGGCGTTGACGCCCGTGTTTCCGCTGGTGCTTTCGCCGGGATTCGAACCCGGACCGGACAGTTCCTTAGACTGTCGCCTCTACCGGTTGGGCTACGAAAGCGTTGCGCGAGCAACCCGCAGGGATATGCCCGCGCGGTCCACGATCGATCCGGCCGCTTGTGCCGGATCCCTGCACCCATGCCTGCGGTGGACGCGCGTACTGCGGCATGGGGCATGACGGGGATCACGGGCCGTGGCGCCCATGCTCCACCGAAATCGTTCCCACATCCTGTGGTTCGGCTGACAAGAGACACGGTCGCCCACGTCTCAGGAAACCTTGTCCGCACTCGGCGGATAGGCTTTATCGGATTCACGCCAATCCCTCCGACGGGGGACTGTTCGCATCGGCCACTCATAGGCTGATGGGCGCTAATGATGGTCTGCGTGTCCGTCGAACAAACGGAGACGCGGACCATCGGACACGACCCGCATGGTCATGACATCCCGCCGGGAACTCCCAACGGGCATGGAATCGTATCGGGCGGTGTACGGGAATCGAACCCGCATCACCGGTTTGGAAGACCGGGGCGCTGACCATTGCGCCAACACCGCGAAAAGGAATCCACGGACACGCTTCACCTTGATTTTTTTTTCAGTGGATTCCTTAGCGGACATCTCGGGCCTCGAACCCGGACCTCCACCCACAGGGGATGGCGTGCTGTCCATTTACACCAATGCCCCGCATGGCCGCGCGTCATGATCGCATGCCCATGCGGTTCGCCTGACCGAGGATTCGTTACAACGGAGGCCGGTCGGGACTCCAATGGTTTCGATTTTTTGAGAGTGTCAAACCATCAAATGCCGCACTCGTGCCCTTGGCCGGAGTCGGACCGGCTGCGCCCGGTTTAGGAAACCGGCGCTCTATCCGTTGAGCTACAAGGGCGTTGCCTCGTGATGCACGAACCGTACGAGGCGCGACGGTTTGAGAGAGAAGAGAAGAAGAGGACTCCACGCATTATGGTTGGCGGAGTTTCGTGCGTGCCCTCAACGAGAATCGGACTCGTGGCCTTCCGCTCCGGAGACGGACGCTCTATCCACTGAGCTACAAGGGCGTGGCGTCGTTTTCGCGGCCTGGGTTGACGCCTGACCTCCTGTATGTCCGGTACAACAAACATCGAATCGAGTGTAGAGGGAAAATCAATTCGACGTGCTGCCGCTAAGCTCCTCCTCCTGGATTCGAACCAGGACCAAAGGTTCCAAAGACCCGTGTGCTGCCGTTACACCAAGGAGGAATGTGCGCGAACGCATCGGACGCGTATGCCCGACTGCGTTCCGCCATGCCGATCCAAAACCTGTTTTTGCTGACTGGATTCCAGGCCCTATCCCGTGGCCTAACACATTGTTGATCGGCTAGCGGATGGTGCGAGAGTCGAACTCGCCGGGGACTTCCGCCCCAACAGTCTTAGCAGGACTGCGCCTTTGCCGCACGGCCCACCATCCCATGCCGGTGTTTTCAGTACGGGGCACACCGGCCAAACCTCGATCCCCTCATGGGAACGATTTTCATGCGGGGTTCGCGGAGTAGGGAGGATTTGAACCTCCGGGGGCTTGCGCCCCTGCTGCTTTCGGGACAGTCGCATTCGACCGCTCTGCCACTACTCCACTGATCCACGCGAAGGAACAAACTGGTTGACGTATTCTGTGGATCTGGTGCTCCCGGTGGGATTCGAACCCACGACCGGACGATTAGAAGCCGTCTGCTCTGATTCCACTGAGCTACGGAAGCGGATGATGGATGGCCGGGTGGTTCAAAAAAATCGACAACCCTTTTCCAAAGGAGTAATTTCGCATTGGTTATCTGTTTTCAAACCGGCCATCCACGATGATGTGGAGTCGTTTTTTCTTCCGCCGTCCGACTCCGGGGCGGCTGGAATCCGTCGCGCCCGTCAATGAAGGAAGAAAGAAACCAGGCTTGACGGTCGGAAGAATATCCGATGAAAATCTTTCGAAGCGAGCATGAAAGGCATCCACCGGATAGTGCCCCATGAGGGATTCGAACCCCCACTCCGTCAGGAATCCGGGTTTGAGCCGGATGCGTCTACCAGTTCCGCCAACGGGGCGATGGTTCCGGTCGAACAGCCGAAGAGAATAGGAAATCCTTCAAACGACGATCGGAACCGGGTGGGACGGTATCATTCGGCTTGACGAATCCGTGAGTGAGTAAGGAGCCAAACAATACCGTCCTGGCACGTCGGGTGAGTCTCGACCTCACACCCACCGGTTTTGGAGACCGGTACTCTGCCGTTAAGCTACCGACGCATGAGGAGCAGGAAGCCGAAGATAGGTAGCGGAGTAGCTTCCTGTTCCGAGTGCCCTCGGCGGGGTTCGAACCCGCAACCTCTGGTTCCGTAGACCAACGCTCTGAATCCGATTGAGCTACGAGGGCGATGGCACATTTCGTTCCTTTAACGACGTACGCCTGTGCCGGGCCGTGTTCGGCATGGTCCTCATTGATGTCGCTCCGCAGACCATAGCTGCAAAAAGAGCGTCCTCCCCATCCGTCCTGAATGACAGATGGAGGGGAATCGGGAGACTGGATTGGGTTTTACCAGCAACGTCGAGGACAAACGAGATCATGTCAGATCCCCTCTGGACGTGCCGCCGGTTCGGTCGCAAACCACCCTGCCGGGCCCGGCTCATCTTATCGTCTCGTTTCCGATGCGATTGTTCGATCACTCCCTGAAAGCAGTCCATTGATCGGATGGATTGCTTCGTGCCTCCGTCTGGAATCGAACCAGCATCCACGGTGCTTCAGACCGTTGCTCTACCATTTAAGCCACAAAGGCGCCGTACGACGGACTGTTATGGGATCTGGGTTATAGGCCCTTCCCCGGTCCGTCGCACTGTGTGTTTTCCTTCCCCTGTTTCGCGCGCGGCCGGAAGAAGAAGCTGCCGCAGCCTATCTGATAATAGATTGATGCGCTTATGCATGGCGATGTACCAAGCATCGTGCCCCCCGTGGGATTCGAACCCACGACCACAAACGGATTAAAAGTCCGGTATTCTGACCGCTGAACTAGAGGGGCGATGGCATGTTTCCTTATTCCTTGACGCTGCGTGCCCATGCCGAGGCTGTTCGTCCATGTTTTCTCCGGAAGCGTCCACATGGAAAGGGCGGTTACGAGTCCCATTGTTGGATCGGATCCATTGTCCTGGTTTTCCGGATAGAGCGGATGACGGGGTTCGAACCCGCGGTCTCCTGCTTGGGAAGCAGGCGTGCTGCCGCTGCACCACATCCGCACGGGCCGGCCCGTGGACGGGCCGGCCGGCCCCGCCGTCTCGCGCGCGGCCGGCGGGAGGCCGCTGTCTGCGTATTCCATCGCGGGGGCGCGCCGTCTTGACGTGACGTCGTTCCTCGGAATGTCTGCGCTTACACGCGGCGGCATGCCGCATGTCGTGGAGCCGGCGGGGTTCGAACCCGCGACCTTCCCGTTGCGGACGGGACGCCCTGCCACTGGGCGACGGCCCCGAAGTGCCCCTGACCCGATTCGAACGGGCGACACCCGGATCCGGAATCCGGTGCTCTATCCCCTGAGCTACAAGGGCGTGCATCCGCCCATGCGACGGCATGCGTCCCCGCACGGGCGGGGATGGGAAACGGATCATGGCGCTGGCATGGTCCCGGACGAGGCAGAAGAAAGAACCCGTCTCGCATGCCATCGTTCCCGCGCGCGGAGAGTGTACGGCGTCGCGTGCGGGCGGCGTTCACGCCATGAGCCGCTTCGAGCCCCGGGCCGGACACGATCCGGCGACCTTCCGCTTACGAGGCGGACGCTCTGCCTGCTGAGCTACCGGGGCGAATGCCGGAAACCCCCGGCCGTCCGGCGACGACCCCCACGCACCCGCCACATGGGACCGGACCGGGAGGAGGGGCATGCCATCGTCCGGTCCGAGGGGCGCGCCGTTTTCGCGGCACGGGCCTGCGCGGACCCGTCCGGATCCCGCCGGGACGGGTCCGCCGCTTCGCGCGCCATGGAGGAGTCGAACCTCCGTCTACGGTTTTGGAGACCGTCGGGCTGCCGCTGTCCCGATGGCGCGTTCATTGTTTCCGCTCTTCGGTTTTCAACCATGCCATGCCGGCCGTGTCCGCGGCGGCATGGCATGGTATGCGTCCCCGGACGGCAGGCCGACGGAACGCGTTCCGCCGGCCGAGTGGCTTCGGGCGGCTTCGCTCCGCCGGCCTACCCGATTGATTCGGGCCGTTCTGCTGGACCGGGCTACGAAACCGACCGGAATCCCGTCGTCTCATGACCAGGTGTCATCCCGGCTTCTACCGTTCTCTGTCGATCCAATGGGACTGGCCTGACAGCGAATCAAACCGCCTGTCGTTGATCCGCCTGTTTGCGACCAGGCGGATAGTGGTGGCGGGAGGACTCGAACCTCCGGTGTTTCTCTGTCGCAGAGTTACAGTCTGCTGCCGTCGCCGCTGGGCCACGCCACCGGTGCATCGCTTTTGCCCGTCACGGTGCGATGCGTACCGTGCCCCGTTCATCTGTACCCGCAGACCGTGAGTCTGCACAAGCTCATGGGAGATGGATCAGGGTCGTGGAGCTGCCGAGAATCGAACCCGGGTCTGGCCTGCCGTCAACCATTGCTTGCCGTCACGTGCGTATCCGACGCTTGACGCTCATCCGTGGACGGGTGCGTTCGGCGAACCCGCACGGCTTGTAGACGATGTTCGTATGCTGGCCGGGCGAATCCATCGTCCGACTGTCCGACCAGTCCGATTCGAAGTTCTCCGGCTTTGACCCGTTAATCGGCAATGGAGTCAAAGCCGGGTTTCACGCTGCGAGGGTGAAACGGGAAGAAGAAACGGTGTTGGCGTTCGTTCTTGCGGCAAGGTCGATGACGGTTGTCCCTGCCGGCCTCCGGCACGTAGCAAATGGTCTCCGGCAGGCCATCGAAAGCCTGTCAGCCCCGTGACATGGGTCGAATGGCGTGAACATCAGCCATCCGACCCATGTCTTTACTGCCGCCACCTTGCAGGGGTGGCGTTTGATCCAAGGTCTTGTCCTCACGCCCATGCGGGTATGAGTCGCCTTGGACAAGAATGTTCCTGATGTCGCTCTTCGGTTTTCAAGTCTCGTCGCCGACCGTCCGTGCGGTGGCATGCGACGGTATGCGTCCCCGGTCGCGGCGATCCCCTATGCGGGCCGTGTATGCATTCCGGCCGGCCTGTATGCATCCGTATGCATCCGGGGATGCATACATTTTTTCTTCCCGTTTCGGCTTGGTTCCAACGTTCCGGGGGTGGTCCGGGGGCGTGTATGCATTGTATGCATCATTCCCTTATAGAGGATTCGAGAAAAGGGAAGGAAACCCCTTATATTGATGCATACAATGCATACAAGAGAAAGGAATTTTATTTTTTCCTTTATATATAAGGGTTTTCGGGCCTTTTTCCGGGCTTTTTTTGTATGCATCCCCGGATGCATACAGATGCATACATGCATACAAAAAGGGTCGGAAAACTATACGATATTGCAAAGCCCCGGGCCATGCCCGTCCGGCCCCGCCCCTCACGTGACGCATACATGTGCGCATGATCGAAAACCAGTACGGCCGTCCCGGCATCACGTGCCCGGCCACCCCCGGGCACGCGGACGGGGCGTTCCTCGCCCGCGTCGCCGACCAGCACGTGCTGCTCCGGAACCCGACGGGCGTGACCGGCGTATGCAACACCATCCACCCCATGGCCGGCGACCCCGCGACCGGCGTGGCCGGCATCCCCACGCTGCGGAGCCTCGTGCAGAGGGACGGGGCGAGCACATGGACATGGACCGATCCGAGCGGCCTCATGCCCATGTGGGCGATCCGCATGATCAGCGAGATCGTGTGCCCCGACCCCGACCTGCGCGTCCTGCCCGACCCGCAGGCTCCCGGCAAGGGCATCCTCTACCGGCGCGTCCTGCCCGACCACACCGTCGAACGCGCGCCCAGCCGATGGGCGCCCATCGGACCCGTGCGCATCGCCTACGGCGGCTCCAAGGCCAAGGCCGACCAATTGGACGGAGACGACGGATGGGTCAAGGACTCGCTCCTCCTCGCCGGACAGACCATACGCCGCGGATGCAGCTTCGTGTGCACGGACGGGGAGATCCGCTTCGAACACGACCCCGTGTCCGGCGCGTGGACGCGCACCGAGACCCGATCCGGCGCCACCCGCTCCTGGACCGGCGCGAAAGACCTCGAATGCCGGGAACCGGATTTCAGGAAGGCCACGCTCCGGGAGATGACGCCGAACCGGGTCGACGAGCCCATGACCTACACGGTGGAGACCGGATGCACGTGCGAACAGGCCACGACGCTCGCGAACGAGGCCGGATGGATCCTCGACCAGTGGACCGGCCATGACACGGACAGCACCCTCAACCTGCAACGTTCGCTCGCCGCCCCGTTCCTCCGCAGCCATCCGGAATGCGCGTACGTGTACCAGGGGCCGGGCGGCACCGGCAAAAGCACGCTCGCCAAGGACCTCATGGAGCATCTCGGCGACCAGGCCACGACCATGAGCCTCGACCTGCTCGCCCAGCCGACCGCCATGAGCGCCGAGAACAAGATGGGCGACCTGATGAGCCACCTGCTCGCCCTGTCCGACGACTACGATCCGACCCACGGCAGGTTTGAGAAGAGCCTGCCGAACCTGAAGACCCTCCTGACCGGGCTTCTCCCCTTCTCCGCGCGCCGCCAGGGCGAGAACAGCGTGGACGGCATGCCGCAAAGCGTGCACCTGATCACCACGAACTACCATCTGCCCGTGTCCAGCTCCGAAGCCGAACAACGCCGCTTCGCGTTCAGCACCATCGCCTCGCCGACGACGCGCGCCCGCCATTATCTCCCGTTCCGCCGCAAACACGGGTTCTGGCCGTTCATGCTGATCGGCGCGATCACATGGCTGACGATCGGCGACCGGCAATGCCGGTCCGTCGCGTTCATTGACTTGGAAAGCCTGTCCGACATGGAGGTCGCCGCCATCCGCAGCGTGCTCGACACGGGCGTCGTGATCCCCGACCCCGGCATGCGCGTCAACTGGAAGAACATCGGCCTGGTGCGCACCAGCACGCGCATCGGCAGCGAGGACGGGCGTCCGCACACCGCATACCGGCCCGCCCCCGAGGGCGACGGCCTGCACGCCGTATGGAAGGCGTGCGCGGCCGCCGTGTCCGGCATGCCCGCCGACGAACCCGTGATACGGCCCGTCCCCGACCGGGATCTCAAGGTCACGGACCCGGACGCGTGGGCGGACATGATCCGGGAGGCGGATCCGCGGATCTTCCCCTGCCATGCGGACAAGAGCCCGTCCAGCGACGTGCCCCACCATTCCTGGAAGGACGCATGCCAGGATCCGCGGGTGGACATGTCGCACCGGATCGACCCGTCGAAGCCGATCTACGGGACGACCGTCGCCGACGACTACATGTGGGTGGACCTCGACTGCCACAAGCAGGATCAGATGTCCGGCTGGGAGCAGATCCAGACGGACGTCGGCCCGTACGGGACGCCGCCCCTGCCGCGCACGTTCGCGGTGCGCACCCCGTCCGGCGGCGTGCACCTCCTCTATCACATCCCTGACGGGGCGCGCCTGAAATCCAGGACGCACAACGGAGGCCAGATCGACTTCAAGATCGGCCGCGACGGCTACGTGGTCATGGGCGGGTCCGTCCTGCCCGACGGGCGACGCTACACGCCGATAGACCGGCCCGAGGATCGGATCCCCGACCTGTCCGACGCGTTCCTGCGCTGGGCGGAACGCGTCGACGCGACCGACAAACCCCGTCACGCCCCCGCCCCCGCGCGGACGGCGGCCGCGTTCGACCTGCCCTCCCCCGGCATGCCGGGAAGCCCGGAGGGGGAGCCGGACATGAGCCCCATCCCCGAGGGACGGCGCAACGACACGCTCTACCGGTGGGGGTACGGGCGTTGGAAGAACCATCCCGAGGACGGGGAGCGGATCGCCCGGGACATCATGGAACGCGGGCGGATCAGCGGGCTGCCCGAACGCGAGACGCTCCAGATCGTGAAAAGCGTGAGAAGCTCGGTGGAAGGAGACCGATGATGGGCATGAGCACGGACGAATGGCGGCTCCTGGTCTCGACGCGCGCCACGGGACGCGGCGACCGGACGGCAGGCAGGGACGACAACAGCTGCGGGGCGCTCATCGACGGGCGCGGCGAACGGCACACCGCGTTCATCGACCACATGCCCGAACATCCGAGCGACGAATACAGGCAGTTGCACGAGTGGGCGGACGGATACGGGTGGATGCTCACCCCGGACGCGGACCGGCTGGCCGACCGGATCATCGACGGCATGGACCCGCATCCCGCGCCCGCCGTCGCGGCCGCGCTCGCCGCATGCTATCCGGACCGGCTGATCATGGCGGACACGCGGGCCGTCCGCCGTCCCGCGGAACGATGGTTCCACGAGGCCGGACCCCTGCGTCTCGACCGGTACATGCGCGGCGGCATGGGCGACGTGGCGCGCATGATCGTCCACGACCGGCTGCACCCGGACATGCCCGTCCTGGCGGGACGCCGCCTGGACGAGCTGATCGACACCCACGCGTACGACGCGCTCATCGCGACGGGCATGGGCGGCATGCTCACCGTCGTCCAATGGACGAGTATCGCCCGCCACGGCGATCCGGCCGCATGCCGGATCCTCGATGGGATGCGACGCGGCATGGACGACGCGCTCGCCTGCGGGCGTCTGCGCGGCATGTGCACGCCCGCATAGGCCCCCTCCGTCGGATCCCGCGTGGGGATCTGCCGGAGAGGGAACCATGAGGAACGACAAGATCGTGACGGCAATGGCCTGCGCGGCCGCGAGCATGCTGGCCGCCCTGACACTGGCCCCATCCCCGCCGTCCGACCGTCACCCGACCGGAGACGGTCGGACGACGTGAGCCGGGAACTCTCCTGCAAACCGTACTTGGGACCCATCCTCCACACACTATTGGAACAGCCGTATTCATTCACGGCACATCCCCGAAAGGAACCGAAAGACGATGAAAACCGGTCTGAGAAAGATCGTCGCGCTCATACTCGCGTCCGTGACGCTGTTCGGCTCAGGTGCGTCGGCCGTTTCCGCCGCGTATGCGGACGATACGACCATAGGCACGTCCACGCGAATCCAAGCCGAACCCGACGTGAAGACGACCACAGGCGGCGACGAGGCCGGAACCGGGGCGGACAAACAATCCGGCACCGGTGCGCCCGCGCAATCCGCTCCGCAGACGGACGCGGGTCAGGCCGCGCCGGACGTGACCGTCCACGACATGCTCGACACGGACAGCGCCGCCGTGAGCAGGCTCAGGCTCACCGACCGCATCACCGGCACCGCGCCGTTCGACAAGGACAACGAACGCGGCGACGACAAGGACGAGAACAACGACATCGTCCGCTCCTACGATACGGTGACCTACGACTACGAGTACACGCTCACCCCCGACTCGACCATGGACTATTATCGGCGCACGCGCGTCGGCTTCCGGTTCGAGCTGCCGTATCCGGCCGATAAGGTCACGTTCGACGCGGAGAAGATGGGCTGGGTGGACCATACGCCCGGCTACGAGCCGAAACTCACCACGGAAACCATCAACGGGACCGTCACGCAGGTGTACACCTGCTACCGTCTGTTGGAGCCGACCAGCCAGTCGCCGACCGTGAACCCCGGCACCGGTTCCATCGGCCTGTCGGTCGCCGTCAAGGGCGCGCCCCACGGCTACCGGTTCCATCCGACCGTCAAGGCGTGGCCCGCATGGGACGCCTCGAACCCGACGAACACGGGCACGCACAAACGGGCCGAGGACACGCCGAAGGATGTGACCGTCAGCGCGAAACTCAACCTGAACGTGCGCATGGTCAACTACGGCAACGTGGACAGGGGCGTGTTCGACTTCTCCTCGGGTGCGGCGAACGCGCCCAACAAGGACGAGGGCAAGGTGACCGGCTTGGGTTTGGGCATCGCATTGGTCACGGAGATGCGTTGGCCCGACCGGACGAAGGGTTTGAAGGGGTTGGAGGCTCCGTCCGGCAGGATCACCTATAGGCTTCGCTTGTCCAACCAGTATTCGGATGATACGAAGACCGGGACGAAGCATCCGATGGAACGCCGTTGGCAGCCGTTGCTCTACGATTACGGGCATATCGACAACGAAGATTCGAAGTATGGGCGGACGTTCGCATGGATGGGCGACCTACGGTATCAGGCTCCGGGCGTCGCCGACCGTGCGGACGGATATGACAGGGTGGCGCGTGGCAACACGACAATCACGACCAAGACCGGCGGGCAGGGCACGGACGTGACCGTCTCGTTCGACGGGTACGACACGTCCGTCTTCCCCATCCACAATAAACTGAACGGCACACATAATAAATGCAGCACGGATTACATGACGTCGGACTGCTCCACCATGCAGGTCGGAGCCATCCACACGGACGTATTGCAGTTCATCACACCCACCAGCCGTGACGGCCGGACCGTGGCGCAATATTACGGGAACGTGGACCAGACGGCCAACATCACCATGGACGACATGGGATTGACGGCCACCGGCGTCAGCGGAGACCGTCTCGCCACGGCGGAAGACAATTCGAACCAGGCCTCCACCGGTGACGACCATGCGGGTTCGGCCATGACCGTCCGCATGCCGGGCACGTACAGTACGCGCGTCCGATACACGTGCTGGAACAACGACCGTTCATGGAACGATGCGGGCACGAGCTGCGACTGGACGCAACCCGACTACGGCAACGGGTCCGACAGTCTCATACAGGGGTCGAAACTACGCCTCCAAATAGGCCACAACATCACCATCCAGTCCGAAGGCGACGCCGAAGTGATGGGCATGGGCCTGGTCAAACTCGACCCGAACAGCATCGAACCGGTGGACGACCATCCCGACACGCAGCCGACCATCCCCATGAACGTTTTCACGTGGGGCATGAGGGCAGCCAAACGGTCGAACGCAATCCCCTACTGGTACGCCGTCAAAAAAGACGGCACCAACTGGAAGGACTACAGGGAGCAGCGCGACACGAAAATCAGCGGCCTCGACTACTATCCGACCCTCAACGAGGCGAAAACCCATGGCACGATAGTCGGCATGCTGTTCGAAGACCACAACACGGTGGACCCGACCGGCACGAGCTTCAACCGAACGTTCACGCCGATCGTCTCCCTGCCCGCCCGCATCCTCGACACCGCGAGAATCGGCACGGTCACACCCATCGTCGCCGAAACCGCCTACTGGACGCGCAACAGCCTCGCCCGGACCGCGAACCTGAACGCGGACGCGCCGGACACGCAATGGCAGCGATGGTCCGACAATCTCACCACCCGACTGCCCGAATACGCGAACAGCGTGAAACCCGACCTGACCTACAGCGGCGACACGTACCGTCCCGCCACGTTCGACGACAACGGCGCCTATCAGGGCGGCGACACCGCCGACACCCTGAAAGGCGACAGCCTGTACATAGCCGGCGAAACACCGCACATCGCCAAACAGGTCGAGCAGACCAACGAGGCAGGCAACGTTAAAACCGTCTACGATTTGGACAAGGAACAGCGTGCGGTGGACTGGAAGCTCACCGCCACCGCCGACACGTCCACGACCACGGACGGCGGACAATACACGACCGACTACATCATCACCGACACGCTGCCCAAGAGCCTGACCTACGTGGACGGTTCCATGACGGTCGGCGGCCAGTACTCGCAGCATACGCCCGACAAGGGCACGGTCACCGGCGGCACCCCCGTCACGCCGACGATCGTCGCAAACAAGGACGGCACCACCACCATGACCATCAGGGTGAACGGGGCGCGCGCCGACTCCGGCACGCAGACCGTCATCCACTATTCCACCACCATCGGGGACGCGTCCGACCCCGACCATGACGTGAGGAACAACGATTCGTTCACGAACCATGCGACCATCCAGTCGAAACGCAACATGGCTCCCCCATTGGCTCCAAAAGCGCAGATAGCCGACATGACGGTTCGCGTGTCCCGCACGCGCGCGACCGCGTTGGCGACCCGCGCCGACCCGCTGCTGAACGACATCAACCGCCCGTTGGGATTCAGGAACATGCTGGGCAACTTCTCCAAGGACGAGAAAACCGACCCGTATGCGGTGGACGTCATGCCCTGCAAGGGCTTGAACCAGTCCAACTATCACGGCGACTACGTGATGGCCGGACTCACCGTCAAGGCGGGTGCGGGCGCAAGCATGAACGGCGTCAAAGCCTACTTCACGACCGACCAGAAGTGGCGCAACGTGGACGCGACGAAGATAACCCGCGAACAGGTCCAACAATGGACTGAAGCCACGGTGAATGCGACCACAGGCAAGGTGACCATCCCCGACGGCTACAGCAAGCCGGTGGCATGGGCGTTCACCTCGCCAAGCCTGCCCGCCAACGCCCGCTACGATTTCAGCCTGAGCATCAAGCCTACAGGCAACAAGGCGGCGGACTCGTACGTGAACCGGTGGGCGGACGGCGACAACAAGGTGGACGCGGTCACGCAGGTCGTGGAACGCAAGGTCAACGGCGTCGCATGGTTCGACACCAATCATGACGGCATCCGACAGGATTCGGACAGGCTTCTCGCGGACGTGACCGTCACCCTCGTGGATGGCAACGGCAGGACAGTCACCAGTGTGGACGGCAAACCCTGCACCACCGTCACCGACAGGAACGGCCACTACGAAATCGGTTCCATTCCGGCAGGTTCCGGGTTCAAGCTCAGGTTCACGCCGAAAACCGGCACCGCCTGGCACAGGCAGAACGTCACCGTCAAGAACGCGAAGGACGCCAGCGAGGCGACCGACTCCGACAGCGACCGGGAGAACGATTCGCACGGCAACATGGTCGCCGGCGTCATCACGCTGAAACCGTTCCCCGCGTTGGACGAGATGACGTCCGCCGTGTACGAGGACCCGAACGAGGACCACGGCATGAGCGGCACGCTCATGCCCGCCACGCCCGCCACGTTCAAAGCGGTCAAGGTGCTGGACGGGCGTCCGAACGGCGCTTGGACCGACAGGGACAGGTACGTCGCGGACATCACCGCGTTGGACGGCGCGCCCGCGAACGCGGTGCCCTCCACCATCACGTTCGCCGACAACAGGACGCAGACCGTCCAAATCAACTCCAACGCGTTCCCCACGGACGGCGTCTACCGGTATCAGGTCAAGGAACGCAAGGGAGACAATGCGGGAGTCACCTACGACAGCCGCACTTGGATCCTGACCGTCACCGTCACGGACGATTTGACCACGTTCACCCGTCGCATCACCGCCAACACGACGTGCGACGGCGTCCAATCCGACGCCATCCAGTTCACGAACACGTACAAGGCGCAACCGGTCAGCGTGCAATTCCGCGCGCACAAGACCCTCAACGACCCCGACCATACGGGCATCCGACTGCAGGCCGGACAATACGAGTTCACCTGCGTCGAGGACAAGACAGGCGGCCAGGTCGGCACGGCGAAGACCAACGACCAGCGGGGCGACGTCCTGTTCGACGCCATCTCCTACACGCGGCCGGGAACGTACGACTACACCATCGGGGAAACCCCCGGCGACAGGGGCGGCGTCACGTATGATGCCGCGAAACACCACGTGAGGGTCACCGTCACCGACAATGGCGAAGGCCAACTGTTGGCCGACGTGAAGTATGATAACGGAACCAACATTCCGGAATTCACCAACACGTACCATGCGCAACCCGCCACGGACAATCCGACCGCAGTGAAGACGATGGCCTCCTCCAAGGGCAACAAGTACACGCTCAAGGGCGAAGACTTCGCATTCACGCTCCAACAACAGTCCGCGCCCGCCAACGTGTCGAACGCCGACCAGACGAAACGGAACGACCAGCAGGGCAACATCCGATTCGACCAACTGTCGTTCCCGCTCGTCGGCACCTACGTGTTCACCATGTCGGAACAGGATACGACCGTTCCGGGCGTCACCACGGACGGGACGATTGCGACCATCACCTACGTGGTCAAGGATGTTGACCATACGGGCAAGCTGGCCGTCGTATCCAAGACCATCACCCCGATCACCGGCGCTAACGGCAAGAACATCACGTTCACCAACCATTACAGTCCGAAGAACATCGGATACTCTATCAGCGGCGTGAAAAACATCGTCAACACGGATACGGCAACCAGCCGCGTTCCACAAGACGGTGAATTCCAGTTCCAGTTGAACGCGGTATCCGCACATGATTCGGACGGCAACGCCATCAGCATGAACGACATGCCAATGCCAGCCGGAAGCCAAAACGGAACAGTAACCGTCACCAACAAGGGAAGCGGATTCACATTCGGACAAATGGTCTACACCATGCCCGGCGCGTACACGTATCACGTGAAGGAAGTCGCCGGAACGGACAAGACCATCGGCTACTCCACTCAGGGATACGATGTGACCGTCACCGTCACCGACCAAGGCGGCATGCTCGCGGCAACCGCCGACCGTCAGGCCAATGACATCCGATTCGGCAACACGTACACGCCGACACCCGTTGACGTGACCGTGAAGGCGGACAAGCGTCTGACCGGACGTGATCTGAACGATGGCGAGTTCGCCGCCGAATTGAAGGATTCCGACGGCAACCTCCTCCAGACCAAACGGTTCGCCCGCGTTCCACGCGACGCGCAATCCGACAAGGCGACGGACGTCCGCGAAGGGGAAGGAACCCTCGAATTCGACAAGCTCACGTTCGACCGGGCCGGCGTGTACACGTACACCGTGACCGAACAGGACGGCAATCTGGGCGGCGTCACCTACGACAGGACCGTCCACACCGTCACCGTCACCGTCACCGAGGACACGAAGAGCCACAAGCTCGCCGCCAGCGTCGCCTACTCCAACGGCAAAGCCAGCGAAAAGAGCATCCTCTTCCAGAACACGTACCAGCCGGGGAACGTCATGATCGGACTCGCGGCCAGGAAGAACCTGACCGGACGCGGGCTGAAGGCCGACGAATTCGAGTTCGAACTCGTGGACGACAAGGGCAATGTCATCGACACCGAACGGAACGACAAGGACGGCGACATCCGGTTCAAACCGCTCACCTACGGTCGAGACAATGATGGAGTGGATGATTGCGGCGAACACCGGTACGTGATTCGGGAAAGGAACACCGGCGAGAAGAACGTCACCTACGACAGGACGGAACACCACGTGATCGTCACCGTGGGCGACGACCTGCAAGGCAACCTGACCGCCAAAGTCGAATACGACCCGACGGACGATTCGGAGAAGGATTCCGGCTCCATGCCCGCCACGCCGACCGACAAGGCCGACAAGACCAAGGGGGATGCCGTCGGGGACAAGCCGTCCGCGATCCCCGGCATGGTCACCGTCACCGGAACCCGACCCGAGTTCAACAACTCCTACATTCCACCGGCGACACCGGCCATCGTGAAGACGATTCGCCAACTCGCCAAGACCGGCGTATCCGCGCCCATCGTGGCGTTGTCCGCGTTCACGCTCTTGGGAGTGGGATTGACGGTCGCGTACTCCGTCCGTAGGCGTCATGCCGTGACGCCGCGACACGGACGCTGACACGACCGTGAGCTAGTGGAAAGGCCGGGCAGGGGAGCTGATTCCCCGTCCGGCCTTTCCACTGTTTTCTTAAATGTCGGATACCCTGTTTGTGAGTGGCATTCAAGAGAACGGGAAAAACGTGGAAGACAATCAGCCTAAACGTGGCATGACAGGGGATTGCGATTGCGGATGTTCCACTTCGGTCGCTCGGACCGAGGAGGACTTCACCCTGTACCGAAAGGCCGTGGAGAGGCTACACGACGACGATGGTACGCGGCTCACCGGCGAGGAAGTGTTCGGCGCTGGCTATACGCCGGTGGACGACGGATACAAGCCGGAGTTCGAGTGACAACCGGTATGGGTGGTTCCTCGCCGTGTGCGAGCATGCCCGACCAACCCCCTTTGCCCGGCGACACGAAACAGGCGATCATCATCTCGCTGATCGTCATGTCCGGCGTGCTGATCATCGGGTTCGCGGCCTGCCGGCGGCATGACATATCCGGCCGGCATGTTGGAGGTCAAGGGAACGGACGTCGATAGCCGTCCCATACGGATCAAGGACCCGTCTCATCCGTGATGTTGCTTCGCGGATGAGACGGGTCCTTGATGTTCCCGACGGATTGGAATCCGTCAGTCGTTCACATGCCATCCGTCCGCATGCTTGGCGGCACGCACCTTCACGAGCACGCAGCCGGCGCCCGTGAGGGTCATGATCGCCGCCAATGTGGCGATTGCGGCGGTGTCCGATCCGGTGGAGGCCAGACCATTGTTCGTCACGCCTGCGGCCTGCTTCCTGGCCTGTTCGGCCTTCTGCTTCTTGGCTTCGGCGTCCTGCTTGGCCTGGTCGGCCTGCTTCTGGGCCTCCTGCTGCTTCCTGGCTTCCTCCTCGGCCTTCTTCTTGGCTTCGGCTTCGGCCTGCTTCGCATTGGCGAGCTCCTTGTCGGACGCCTGCTTGTCGGCGAGCTTGGCATCATAGTCGGCCTTGGCCTTCTCGTACGCCTTGTCGGCCGCATCCTTGGCCTTGTTCGCCTCGTCCAGCTTCGCCTGCGCTTCCGTCAGCTTCGCGTTCGCCTTCTTGAGGTTCTCCTCGGCGTTCTGCAAACGCTTGATGGTGTTCCGGGCATCGTCGAGCTTGCCGGTGGCCGTGTCGAGATCGTCCTTCGCCTTCGCGTATGCGGCCTTGGCGTTGGCGATGGCCTCGTCGGCGGCCTTGACCTGCTTGCCGGCGGCTTCAACCTTCGCGTCGGAAACGGTCTTGGCTTCGAGCGCGGCCTGCTTGGCCTTCTCGGCCTCGGCCTTGGCTGCCTTGGCGTCGGCCAGGTCGGCTTCGGCCTTCGTCTTGTCCGTGTTGGCCTGCCTGATCGCGGCTTCCGCATCCGTCTTGTTCTTGGCGGCGGTTTGGGCCAGCTTGTCGGCGGCATCGATCTTCGCCTGCGCGGCGGCGACCGCCGTGTTCGCCTTGTCCACTGCCGTCTGGGCTGCGGTCTGGGCGGCGGTGGCGGCGGCGGCTCCGGACCGGGCTTCCTTGGTGGACTGCTGGGCGGCGGAGTACGCTTCGTTCTTCGCCGTCTGATCCTTCCTGGCTTCCTCCAACGCCTTGGCCTTGTCCGCGTTCGCCTTCACGGCCTCGTCATACGCTTTCTGCGCCTCGTCGGCGGCGGCCTGCAGATCCTTGGCCTTCTGTGCGGCCTGCTGGGCTTCCTCGGCGGCCTTCCGCGCGGCCTGCTGTGCGGCGGCCAGCGCCTCGGCCGCATCGGAAGCGTCCTGTGCGGCCTGCTTGCTCTTGGACAATGCGGTCTGCCAGTTCGCGTCCGCGTTGGTCAGCGAATCACGCCATGCGGTCAGATCCGCCAGATACGCGTCCACGTCCATGACACGCCCCGACTGGTCGGGGGCCGCGTATTGGAACGTCTGCCCGTGCGTGGTCCCGAAGCCGGTCGTCCCGTTCTGGCTGATCGCGAAGCCGGTGACCGTATACCCCTTGTTGACGATGTTCAGATAATGGCCGGTCCCGCCCACCACGTTCCCGTCCTTGTCCTTGCCGTCCAGCACGCCGTCGGTCATGTCCTTCTCGTAACTGGCCTTCTCGGCCGTGTACCAGCCGTCGAACGGGTCCTTGAACCCCCAGGCCATGTTCTCGCCGACGTTGAACTGGCCGGAATGGCCGATGTTGTCGTCGGACCAGTCGACGTTCGCCATGCTCATCGCCATGAGCGTGTCCGACACCTTCAACGGGGCCAATCCCTCCTTGGCGCGAAGCTGGTTCGCCTCCTTGATATACGAGAGCGCGGCGATCATGTTGTCGAGGCTGGTCGCATCGCCCTTCGCCCCGTTCTGGATGCTGGACAGGAAGAGGGTCGTGTCCTTGTCGGTGAGGACCTTGACCGCGTCCGACGCGTTCCGGTCGCCGAAGTAGGCGACCGCACCCTGCGAGAGCTTCGATTGCGCGTCCGCCGCGACCTGCTTCAGCCGGTCGGCCTCGGCCTTCGCCTGTTCGGCGGCCTGCCGCTTCGCCGTGGCGTTGGAAGAGGAGTCGGACGCCGTCTTGTCCGCGTCCTTCCGCGCCTGTTCCGCCTTCTGCTGGGCGGCCGCGGCATCGGCTGCGGCCTTCTTCGCCGCTTCGAGCTTCGCGGCCAGGTCGGAAAGACCTCCATCATCCTTGGACAATTGATCGACCTTGGCGTCGGCCTTCCGCTTGGCTTCAAGCGCCTTGGCCTCGGCCTGCCCGGCCGCATCCAGCCTGGCCTGCGCGGCGTTCACCGCCTCGTCGGCCTTCGTCTTGTCGCCGGTCGCCGAGGCCTGCTGCCTCCTGGCTTCCGTCAGCTCCTTCTCGGCGGCGGCCTTGTCACTCGCGGCCTGCTTCGCGTCCCCATCGGCCCGGTCGGCCTTCTTCTGCGCATCACTGATGGCGGTATCCGCCGCATCGGCCTTCTTCTGCGCGTCCGTGGCCTGCCTGTCGGCCGCATCGATATCGGTCTGGGCCTTGTCGGCAGCCTGCTGATGGGAGGCGGATTCGGCCGTGGCTTCATCCTTCGCGGTCTGTGCGGCCTGCTTGTCGGTTTCGGCCTTGGACTGGTTGCCGGAGGCCTGCTGCATGGCCTTGTTCGCATCATTGATCGCGTTGGACGCGTCCTTGGCGGCCTGCTGCGCGGCCGCGATCTTGTCGGCCGTGTTCGTCGCGTCCTCGGCGGCCTGCTGCTGGGCCTTGTTGGCGTCGTCATAATTTTTCTGGGCCTGCTGCTGGCCGTTCGCGGCCGTCTGCTGCTGGGCGGCGGCGTCGTCGAGGTTCCGCTTGGCGGTGTCCAACGCGGCCGCGGCGGCGTCGGCCTTCGCCTGCGCTTCGGTCACGCCGGTAGGCGCGGCCTGCGCGATCGCCTGATTGGCGTCCGCCGTGCTTTGTTGGGCCTGCGCGACGCTGTCCTGCGCCTGCGTGATCGCCTGACTGGCCTGATCCGTGGTCGTGGTCTCGTCGGCCATGGCGACCGCGGGGGCGGCGAGCGTGGCGAGCGTGGCCGTCGCGGCCACCGCGACTGATGTGAGTTTGCGTGACATGTTCGAATCCTTTCTTCCGGGACTTCCTTATCCAACCCTCCATCATAGGAGGAAGTGGACCATATCGACGGTCCCGTCTCATCATTCGACGCACGGACCCGCCGGCATGCCCCGTATGCGTCCCGGGCGCATCCGCCATGACATCGCGGACCGGGCGATCCCCGACCCGTTCTCATGGGCGTACGCGGACCATCATCGACACGGAACCGACGGGCATGCCCACGCCCGGCCAACTGCCCGGATGCGCGCTCAGGATGCGCGTCACGCCGGCGCGCATCCTCGAATGCCACCGGCATGATCCCCGGATGCGCATACGATCCGGACGGGCATGCGAATGCGGCGTACAGGCCGCTCCTGCCGCCCGTACGCCTTCCCTAGTCGAGCACCCAATCATCGTCATCCGGGTCCGCGGCGACGTTCACCGTCGTATCCCCGTCCGCGTCCGACGATTGGTCGACGACGCCCACCTGCTTCGGTTTGGCCGGCAGCAGATCCGACCAGTCGACCGGCGTCACGTCCGGCACGCCCCGCATGTGAGCGGCCACGTCCGGGATCGGTCCGCACCACCAGCATTGCACCATCTGCAAACCCCGACCCATACGCTCGTACAGGCCGCGGCCTTTCGGCATGCCGCCCGAATCCATGGCCTGACGGATCAGCCGGTTCCCCTCCCTCTCGTTCCGCGCGCTCACGTTCCCCCTCACGTCGCCCGCGCCGACGAACAGGCGGCCCATCTGGTTCTTCGCCAGGCCCGCGTCCGGCAAAGCGTCCATGCTCTCCGCGTTCATCATCTGCGACCCCAGGATCATCGTGATCCCCTGGGAGCGATGCTGGGTGAGGATATGGCTCACGCTCGCCCCGATCCGGCGTTTCAGCCGGTCGCGCCACGCGTCCATCATGATCATGTTGTCCACATCCGGGTCGCCCGTCGGATTCCTTTTCATGCCCTTCGACAGTTCCAGGAGGCTCACGAACTCGTCCAGGAACACGATGATCCTGCGGGGGCGCGCGTCATCCGGCAGCATGTCGATGTTCTCCACCCCATGCTCCTTCTGCAATGCGAGACGACGCCGCCCCTCACGGTCGATCCAGTCGAGCATGGCCGCGCACTCCGCCAACCCGGTCGCGAACCCGGACAGTTTGCCTTTCACGGGCGCGAAATCGTTGCCCGACTTCACCGGGTCGCCGACGAACGCCTGCCAGCCGTGCAACAGGGCGGCGTTCACCAGGGTGACGGCCGCGCTCGTCTTGCCGCTCATCGTCTGCCCGGTGATCAGCAGATGCGCCGTGTCATGCGGGTCGAACAGGACCGTGCTCCCGTCGTCGCCGACCGCGAACGGCAGGCCCGTCGAATCCGGTTCCGCGCCCATGAGCCGCCAGTCCGCCATGACCCGTTCCGGCAGCGGATCCGAACGGGACAGGAGCAGCGTCAACGGCGCATCCCCGTTCACACGGCGCGCGTACATGAACCCGCTCGTCGCACGGAACGCGTCCAGACGGGTCAGCGCCCCCTCCACGCCAAGCCCGGCCGGCAGCGTGAACGAGACGCGGACGAGCCGGCCTCCCCCGTCCCGCACATCCAACGTGGTCACGGGCCGCCCGTCCGCGCCGACCGCCCTGGACGCGGCCCACGCCTCGTCCAACCGGAGCCGGATCATCCGATCCAGATCCGATCGGCGACGCCAGTCGCGCGCGTCCATGCTCATCCGACCGCCCGCCCACACGATCGCATGCCCCTGGTCCCGCCATTCCCAAAGCGTCTCGTCCGCGCCCATCACGCTTTTCAGCCGCTCCTGCACGCGGCGCAGATCCGACGCGGTCAGACCGCCCTCCAGACGGATCGGGATCCGCCACACCGTGTTCCGGCCGACGCCCAACTGTGTGGCGGCGCCCACCGTCGGAGGCGTTTTCAACACCTGCGCGCACGCGTGCGACACGATGACGCGCGCCAGGAGGCTGCGCGCCCTCGAATCGCCGGTCAAAGCGCGCAGCGTGTCCGGCAGCCCCCGGTTGTCGTCCGTGTTGGGCGCGTGCACGAACTGGAGGAGACGGGCGCGGGGCCGGTCTCCTTCCAGCCAGGGCAGGAAGTCCGCGATCGGGCTTTCCGAGAACGCGCCGCGCAGGTTCGAACGCATGTAGTCGGCGGCCGTGTACGCGCGGCCTATCGCCATCGCATACGACATGATCCGCCAGCCGGCCGGATCGGCGATGGTTTCCGTGTTGTCGTGGAAGATCGTTTCGGGGGCGGGCAGTTTCACGGGTTCCAGGCCGCCCGACATGATCGATTTCAACCGTTTGTCCTCGCCGATCAGCCGCATGTAGCGGCCCGGATCGTCATGGCGGCGGGTCAGCGTGTCGGACATGAGCGTCCGCATCGTCTCCACGTCCCATTCATAGGAGTCCCAGTCCGCGTCCACGCTCGCCCAGCCGTGCCCGCCGCCAGGATCCGCGGTCACCAGTATGTTCTCCGTGTTCATCCAGTCGCCGAACGCGCCGGGCGCGGCCCCTTTCAGCCAGTCGCGGGAGATCATGTCCCAGTCGGCGTTCGACCCGTCGATGCGGAACGAACGGACCGCGGGCCTGCCGTCCCTCGTGGCGACGGTCCTCACGTCCGTGACGCGTCCGGGGAACGCGCCGTACATGGCGCCCATGCGCGTCTCGTCGACCGTGAGACGCGCTTCGAGCATCGTCCGGTCGGCGAGCAGGTCCGCCGGGTCGGGCGCGTCCGCGGGGCAGACGGCGACCGTGACCCGTGTCCTGTCGCGACCCATGTAGGCGAAGCCCGCGAGCATGCCGTCCGCCTGGGTGACGGGCGTGAACGTCTTCACGGTCGAATCGTTCGCCCATTGGACGGCGTTCGACACGTCCAATGAGAAGACGCGCGACCCGTCCGCGCCGACACGCGTGTCGTGCGCGCCCCCGGGCAGCGCGTCGAACGGCGGCTTGTTCAGGCCCGCGATCCACCGGCCGACCATGAGACGGCTCTCGTAATCCGTATGGAAGCGTTTCCGGTTCGCCCTCCATGCGGGCCACATGGGGGCGGCGGCGCCCAGGCACATGAGCATGGGGATGGGCCACCAGACGCCCGTCCAAGCGGATTGGAGGACGCCGAGGACGAGTCCCGCGCCCAGTCCCGTGAGTATCCACGGCAGTCGTTTCCTCGCCCATCTGACGCGCATGCGCCGCATGTTCGAATCCAGGCCGCGCACGGTGCAGGTCATGTCACGCCGCTGCTGGCCGACGCCCATGACGGCCAGCCAGCAGGCCAGCATGTCCACGCCCGCCATGATCGGACGCCACGCGCCGGACGCAGACGATATCCACCCGTAGTCGAGGCATGCGATCGCCATGGCGGGCATCGCATCCGCATACAGGGGAGACAGCCCGCCGTCGAGCCACCGGGAGGCGCGACGCCATGACGCCTCCATGCGCCGCTCCCTCTCGTCCCCGGGCGCCGGCCGGCCGTTCAAACCCTTGCCGGACAGGACGGGACGCCGGGCCGTCAGACGGGCCGCCAGCCAGCCCAGACACCAGACGGTCATGCCCGGCAGGCGGAACGCGGTCAGCATGAGCGCGACGGCGAGCGTGAGGACACGGACGAACGCGTGCGGGCTGGACGGTTCGTCCCGTTTCGTTTTCGGCCGCGACCGGCCGTTCCGACGGTATGCCATGCGCGCGCCTATGCCGGCCCGCGCATAGGCGTCCCCGCAAGCGACCACGGAAAGGAGCCATCATGGGCGTGGACAGGAACGGGCGGAGCCACAGGCCGAGCGGACTGCCGCAGGGGTATGCGGGCACGTTCGACAGGACGGGCGGGGATGCGGGCGGCGACGTGGCCCCGCCCGACCCGCTGATCGCCATGGCGAGCGAAAGCATGCGCATGCGCGCGCTGACCGACCATACACAGGTGAAAAGCGCGTCGGAGACGCGGGGCCTGCTCGACATGGCCGACCATGTCGAATACGGGCCGGACGGCGCGATCCTGTACGACGGGGACGGGAACATCCTGTTCCGTGAGGATCCGTCCGTGCCCGGACTCGACTCGACGGTGATGCGCCACGATCCGAAAACGCAGGCCGCGGTGCGCGCCGCCTTCCAGACGGACCTGGGCGAATACCCGGCTGCCGACCGGCGTCGCCTCATCCGCAACATGAACCGTCATGCGAACGCGTATTCACGCCGGCAGGCCATCGACTCGAGCCCGAACCGCAGGTATCTGCCCGCATCCACGATCGCGTCGAGCCTCGCCCGGCGCGCCGACCGGGACACGGCGGACCGGATCCTGCGCGAACTGCATTACGAGGACGCGAACGCGAGCGCGAACGTGATCCGCGCTGGCTACCCGGACGACAAGGCGAGCGCGTTCAAGTTCATCAACTACACGAAGATCAAAAGGGACAAGGACGGCAAACCGGTGCACGGCGAATGGACCGACCGGGACGGGAAGCGCAAGAGCGGGATCATGCCCGAACCGAAGGGCGCCGCGTCCCGCGCCTACCTCAGGATGCTCTACCAGCCGACCGACGGCGTCCCCTCGAAGCAGGAGTGCGACCGCATGGCCCACGTGTTCGCCCGCATGGACGATCCGGACATCCAGGCCAGGGCGTTCTGGAACCTGTGCCACGGCAACGCGAACCCGGACGACCGGTGGGACGACGTGAACTTCGAGATCGGGCTGATCGGCCAGAAGAGGACGGACAGGGAGGGCGCCCTGCTGCTCGACGCGTACAGCCGGCGCAAAGGCGGTCAGGGCAACGCGGCGCGCATGCTCGCCTACAGGAAGTGCATGAGCCGTGACGCGGCCGTCCGTTTCCTCGCCATGGACGCCATGGACGCGCGGCGCGCGCACACCCAGTACACGCGCCGCCGTCGCAGCAGGCAGACGGGGCTCATGGAGGACGTGAAGCCGAAACGGCTCACCGAGATGCGCGCGTTCATCCACGCGGTCTACCAGATCCCCGACCGTGAGGTCGACGAGTACCGGGCCGTACGGGACGCGGACGCGTGACGATCATGGAAGAAAAGAGGGGGCCGTCCGATCCCCGCTCGCCCCGATGGGGTTGCGGGACCGGACGGCCCCCTTCCTGCGCCGGAACGGTCCGTCATGCGACGGGTCGGGGTTCGGCCGGCTCCCAGTCCTCGCCGATCTCCTCCTCGTTGACCCAGTCGCGCTCCCACAGGGAACAGCCGTCCGCGAGCGCGTAGTCCACGCCGGTCAGGCCGTTCAGGTCGGCCACGTGCAACGCGTCCTCCTTGGACGCGCACCATGTGGCGTTCTGCGCGTCCGGCTCCCATGCGCCGTCCGTGCCGTCAAGGTCGGCGTCGTACAGCCAGGCGCCGTCCGTGTCGCGGCGCACCGCGTATTCGACGCCGCCCTTACCGTTCAATCGGACCATGTTGTCTTCCTTTCCGTTCAAGGTCTGTAATGTTCCGAAGCCCGCTATGCGTCCCCGCGCAGCATGCGCGTGGATTCGGCGAGCATGAGGGCCGCGCGGCGGCCGGCCGCGCGGATGCGTTCCAACCGGGCGTCCAGCGTCCCCTCCCCGTCCCCGTCGGAATCGAGGATGAGGCGGATCACGCGTTCCACGTCGCGGGCGAGCGTGGAGTCCAGCCACGCGAACAGGGCGGAGCGTTCCGGCCGGCCGTCGGCCAGTCCGGGCACGTCGGGCACGATCGGCCCATACGCCTTGCGCGCTGCCGCCCATTGGACGCGCAGCAGTTCCAGCGCGATCGGGCGGATGCGTTCCGCATGCCCGTCGGCGAGCAGGCCGGCGCGGGCGAACGTGAGCGTCAATTGGGTGAACCCGTATCCGGCGACGTTCGCCCGGCCGTTCGACCAGGACGGGTCGTACGGTTTGCGTTCCGTCAGCGTCACCCCGGTCTCCGCCGGAGCCGGCTCCGCCGCCTCCGGTTCCGGCTTCGGCGTGGCGGCCGGCTCCGGCTTCGGTTCCGGCGTCGGGTTCCACGGATCCTCACCCGGACCCGAACCCATCCACCGGTCCATCGTCTCACGCCCCTGCGGCGTCTCCCACGGATCCGGCGCCGGTTCGGGCAGGCCGGCGCGCGGACGCGCCACGGCCGCGGGTTTCACCTCCCCGGTTTTCGCCTCCGCGACGGGGGCGTCCAATCCGAACAGATCCAACATCACAGGCTCCTTCCCCACATGATTCCAACCGCCGGTATGCGTCCCCGCGAACCCGACGCGCGGATCGTCCGGGCCGACGCTCGACAAGGCGTCCCGCTGGCCCGACGGTACGATCCGGGCCAGCGGGCAGGCGCGCGCCACCGGACACCAGGCGCACAGGCCCGACGGCCTCAACGGCAGGACGCCCGACCCGTCCGCGCCCGTCGCACGCACGATCCCGTCCCACGCATGATGGAAACGGGACACGGTGTCCGTGCACGCCGCATCCGACAGGTCCGCCGCCGCCCACGCATGATGCTCCACATACACGTCACGCGCCGCACGCACCTCGCACACGCCGTCCGCATCCAGCATCAGCCGGTACAGGCGCAGCTGGTCCGCATGCCGCCGGCGAGCGTCACGGTACTTCGGCGTGCCGCCCGTCTTCCAATCCACCACCGTGCCGTCCACGTCGCGATAGTCCACGGCGCCACGCAACGGGATGCCGTCGACATCCGCCTCCAAATCCTGCTCCAACGCGGCCGGCTCCAACACGCGGCCCAACGCGTCCGTCAAAACAAAACCCGACAGCTTCAACGCGGCCGCAGCCACCCAATCATCCTGCATGGCGGGCGAACCGTCCGGCATCGCCACGCCGGACGGGATCGGCTCGTCACCCCAACCCCGCATCCTCCACCGCCCGTACTCCACGCCGACGCCTTTGGCGCACAGGGCCCGCCAATCCGGTGCGACGACGTCCGGCGTGGCGCACGCCAGCTCCAACGCGGCGTGCACGATGCCGCCCAGGACGAGCGGACTGCCCCACAACCGCGGTTTCGGCATCAGCTTCTCCGCCGCCCAGCGCGCCGGACACGACATCCACTTGTCCAGCATGCTGAACGAGGCGCGGCCGGGCCGCGGAAGGGAAGCACGGGCCACGCCCGCCGCCGGGTCGAACGTCATCAACGGTCCATCACTCATACGCGCGCTTATGCGTCCCCCATGGAAACGGAAAAGGCCCGCCACCCCCAGAAAAAAACGGGGCCGGCGGGCGGACGCGTTTCAGAAGGCGAGCCCCCACGCATGATCCAAACACTCCCACAGCCGGCAGTACCGGCGCGACGCCCACTCGAACCCCCTGAACGGGGGAACGGTCAGCCGCGGATCGATCCGTGCGAGCTCCCTGTCGCACAACGGGACGCCCAGACGGCGCAGCCACGGCAGACGCTCCATCGCCACCCTCACCATGCGCGCGTCATACGAGCCGTCCGACAGGGGCATGGGCAGCGCATGATGCTCGGACAAGGCCCCCAGGAACGATTCCGGCACGTCCAAAAGACGCGCCGTCCGGGACGCGGACAGCATGCCCGGCATCACCATCAGACCAACCCCCTGACCGCATCCACATCCAGGCCCGGCGCGGCCGACGCCAAAGCGTACTGCAAGTCGGTGGGCGACGAGCCCGTCGGCTTGACCGAACCCGCCAGATCCGGATCCAACGCGAGCATGATCCTGGCGGCCCGCCTGACGCCCGCCACGTCCTTCTCCAACGCCTGGCCGACCAGGATTGCGCGTCGCAGCGGATCCGTCTCGTCATGCCATGCGACAAGCAGGCCGACCGGCGCCGACAGGCCACCCTTCAATACGGCCAGGGCGAGACGGTCCGCATCGTCCGCGTCCACGTCCACGGCGGACGCGACCACGCGGCGCGTCCTCCCGTCGTCCAGCAAGGCCAGCGCCTCGCGCGCCTGACGCACCCGATCCGCGGTCCACGCGAACGCGGGGCGCGACCGTTTCGGACGCGGCCTCGCCTCCACGGCCTTCGGCTCCGCCGGCCCCGCGTCGGACTGCGGTTCCGGCACGGCCGGAACATCCGGCACGGGTTCCGGCGCGGCCGGCACGGGTTCCGGCTGCGGGACGGGCTGCGGGTCGAAACCGTTCCAACCCCGATCACCATCGAACATCGACATGCTATTGCTCCTTCAATCCAGAGACGGGTATCGTCACGCCGCCCCTATGCGCGTGCGACGCATCATGCCACGCCCCGTCGAACAGACGGCGGCGCGGCCTCCGGACGTCCGGCGCAAGCCGCGGACGAAAACGACGAAAAAAGAGGAAAAAGAAAAAAGAGCAAAAGAAGAAAAACAGGAGAGGAAAACACGATACGACACCATCCCATCAGCCATCAGAAAAGAAAAAAAGACAGGACACCGACACCAAGAACACACGCAACAGACACCACACCACGGCAGACACCACACCACCAAACAGCATCACATCAAGGGGAGGAATCATTTTTCCTTGCAAAAAACCGGATATTGGGGGCGCATAGCCGCCCGCCATGACTCAGGCGGCTATCACGTTCGTGACCGGCGGATCCGGCGGCATCGGCAAAAGCACCGCCGCCCGCATGCTCGCCCACGCGCTCGGCTCCGCCCGGCTGCGCACCGCGCTCGTCGACGGCAACCCCGGACAGCAGTCCCAACGCGCCTGGCTGAACATCCCCGATTCGAAGGCGTTGGAATACGCGTTCGTCGACGGATTGCAGTCCGCGCTCGTCAGGCCCAGGGATACGGGCGGCATGTTCGCACTGCTCGCCGGACCCGCCGACCCGCATTCCAGGGACATGACCCACGACTACCTGGAGTCGATCATCGGACTGCGGGCCATGTGCGACATGGTCGTCGTGGACGCGGACCGTGTCGACGGGCGCCTGTGGGACGATCCCGTTTCGTTCGCGGGCGGCGTCATGCGTCCCATGGTCGAGGCCGGGGGCGCGCGCATCCTGTTCAGGATAGGCCAGTCCGGCTCGCAGACGGACGACGGGCTTGCCGCATTGGACGCGATCCGCCGTCCGGACCGGATCCGCGCGGTGGCGGTCGCGTCTCCCGGCGTGAAGCCGTGGCCGGCACGCCGTTGGCGGGCATTGCTCGACGGGCTCGCCGAATACGGGGGCGTGGACGAGTGGGATGAGGCGAGCCGTCGTCTCATCGACTCGCATGCGTGCGGGTGGGCGCATGGGATGGAACCGGATTGGCTGCGCGGCGCCTGCATTTGGATGGGCGTGGATCCGGATGCATGGAACCCGGCGGAGGGGGGACGGTCATGGCTGCCATGGTCCCGGATGCGATGAGCGGCGTCCAGGCGGCACGTGACGCGGGACTGGTCCGCGCGGAGGCGTTGGTCGCGGTGCGCGCGAAGGCGGAGCGCGGGGATTTCACGCACGCCCTGTCCGACCTGCTGCGCGACGCGTTGGGATCGAGGCCGCTGCTGCGCCTGCACATCTGGCGTGTCGAACAGGCCGCGTTCGACAATCGGACGGCGACATGCAAACGGCATGCGCGGATCGCGGCCGAATGGTGCGGGGTGGATGGGGCGCGCGCCGGATCCCTGACGCTCGCCTGGCTGTTGGACGAGCGGACGGGCGGCGCGAGGCTTGCCGCATGGCTGCTCGCCATCAGCCTGGACATGCGTGACGCGCATGGCGGGCACGCGTTCCGCCTGTCCGGTCCCGACCCGTTCGCGCATGTACGCTCCTAGTCGCTGATCAGGCGGGCGGCCATGGTGCCGAGCTCGGTGATCACGTCGAATTCGGTGACGTTGTTGGCGGCGGCGACCCGTTGGACGGCGCGTTTCAGGTCGGGCTGCCAGACGCGTCGGCGGCTGGTCTGTGTCGGCCAGTAGAGGCGGACGGCGTCATGCATGCCGGACCATGGGTGCGGGTCGTGTTCGAGGAGGGGCGCCATGTCCTGCGGGATGGGGGCGAGCATGAGCGTGCACGCGGTGTCCGTGTCGAGCGTGTCGAGCGTGTGATGCCACAGTCCCGTCTCGTGTGCGATCCGGATCGCGTCCTCGCATGTGCCGTCGGTCACGGCGCGCATCATCTGCTCCCTGATCCGGCCGACGGGCCTGGGGACGCGTAACGCGGGGTTGCGTTCGAACGGGGCGGCTGTCACGGTGCCGCCGGCCACGCTCGTGCTCGACGCGTCGTCGTATACGGGATTATGCCCGTCCTCGGTCTCGAACATGCTCGCGCTGGCCGTCCCGGAACGGAGCACGCGTTTCGCGTTCCATTGGGCGAGCGGCAGGCTGATGCGCCGCACCCATCCGCAGAACGACGTGGGTTCGGTCGGATCCCACAGGCCGTTCCAGTTCCATTGCGTGCTTTTCGATTCGACCGGCGTGCCGGTGATCTTCTCGAACACGCGGACCATGACCCAGCGGGTCATGGTGTCCCGCTGCTCCTCGACCGGGTAGAGGCGTCGCATCTCGCCTGCCACGAGATCGGTCTGCTGCATCCATGCGGCGACCAGCATCCGTTCCCGGGATCCGAATTCGACGGCCCTGTCGGTCCAGTCGATGCCGCGCACATGCCGGTCGAGCTCCTCCCTGGCGTCCGGATCGTCGGCCATCCTGTGTTTCGGTTTCCATTCGCCCATCATGCGTCCGGCATGCGCGTCGCGGCCCGGTGCCGCGCATGCGCATGCCGGCCTCCTTTCACGCGCGCGTATGCGTTCCGGGGCATAGGGCGGGGCATGTGGTTCGAACTGGTTCCCGCGCCGCGCGCGGATGAGACGGATGATGATGCGGGGTTCCAGCGTGACGCGAAGGCCATGGCCGACGCGATCGGCTTGTCGTCGCGTCCCGGATGGCTGGACTGGTGGAGGCATGACGACGGGTGCCGTCTGGTGGCGGCCGGGGAACGCCGGTGGGTGGAGGTGTCCGACCGGTATGGGCAGAAGGCGGGCGAACTGGTAGCGCGTGCGGCGAACGCGTCGATCCGCGCGTGCGGGCGGCCGGACGTGCTGGACCGTCCTCGTGTGTGGGCGCACGCGTTCGTGCCGATCAGCGCGTCCCTGGCGCGTACGGCGCGCGACGGGGAGCCGAGCCTGGAACGTCCCCGCCTGGATGCGGGCGAGGACACGGTGATCGTGGTGAACGTGCGCCGGCTCGGCTGGGTCGAGTCGGGCCGCCTGTCGGACTGGCTGGGCGACGAGTACAACATGCAGGCGGACACGTCGAAGCTCAGGGGCGAGGGGTTGGGCGCGTGCCGTGTGATGGCGGGCGGCGCGGATCCGCGTACGGCGATGGATCAGGCGAAGCGGGCGGCGAACGCGTTGAACCTGGGGCTGGTGCCGGGCCTGTCCGCGCATGTGAGCCGTCCCGGCCTGGGGTTCCTTCTGTGCATGCTCCTCCTGACGGTCGTGTCCGTGCCGGCCGTCATGCTCCCGTCCATGACGGCCGGCTGGCTCATGGCCGTGCCTCTGCTCATGCTCGCCATGACGGCGGGGGCGACGGTCCGCTGGCGTCTGCGCCGTGATCCCGTGAACGACCTGTCCCAGAGGCCCCGTCATTACTGGTGGCGTGCGCGCAGACGGTGGGCGCGCGCCGCCGACCTGAAGACCCGGATGGCGGGCGACGATCAGAACGCGGACGGGCCGGGCCGGAAGCGCCGCGTCCACGCGTACGCGTTCCAACGGTCCACGCTGCCGTTGCCGTGCGGCGCGCTGGCCGCCCTGGCGGCCCCGTCGGGCCGGCGCAACGCGTCGGTGAGCGCGCTGACGGTCATGCCCGACCAGTTGGACGGGTGCGACGGTCCCGTCCTGGGCGTGGATGCGGAACGGCGCACGGTGCGCATGAGCGTGGACGCGTTGTACGGCGGCGTGATGCTGATGGGCGAGCCCGGCGGCGGGAAAAGCAACATGATGCATGGGGTGGCCGGGTGGATGGGCGGCCGGCATCGGACGGGCGACGTGCTCGTCGACTTCGAATCGAAGGGCGTGGACGCGCAGCCCGTGCTGAAGCGTCTCATCCCGGGCCTGCTCGTCATCGACGTGAACGATCCGGCAACGCCGATGATCGACCTGCTGGGCGCCGGGTCGAACGTGGAGCGTGCGGGCCGGTTCGCGGATCTCATGCAGGCCGCGTTGGGCGTCCAGCAGATCGGCCCCCAGTCGCGCATCCAGTTGCGTGACGCGACGTTCGTCGCCCTGGAGGGTCTGGCGGCGGCGGATCTGGGGGCGCGGTGCAACGCGTGCAACGTTCCCGTCCCGTCGGGCTGGGTCGAATATGCGGCGCGCCTTTTGGGCCGTAACGGGGTGATGGACGCGCGCATGCTGGGCCGTGCGAGCGTGTTCGCGTGCGACACGCGTGGGGTTCGGGACGCGGTGGAGCGATTGCATGGCGGCGTGTCGGACAAGGGGACGCCGAAGATCCGCGACGGGGAGCTCGCCGGCCTGCTGCGCGCGCCCATGAACAAGATGGACGTGCTCGCGTCCGCGGGCCGCGTGTTCGCGCCGGGACGGCGCGTCCTGTCCTGGGCGTCCGTGATCCGCCGGTCCGCGCATGCGGGCGACGTGCGCATCATGGTCAACCTGGGCGCCGCGGTCCGGGCCGGCGTGGACGGCCGGCATGCGGATCTGCCGGACGGGGCGCGGCGTCTGATCGGCGCGCTCCTGTTCCGCGGCCTGAAGGACGAGATCGTCGCCTCCTGCGCGGGCTGGCAGGCGCGTGGGCGCGCGGTGCGCGTCCTGGTCGACGAGCTGACGGACGTGTTGGGCGCGGACGGCGACACGGGGGGCGGCAACGCGGACATCCTCGCCTGGCTGCGTGAGAAGGGGCGCGCGTACGGCGTGCAGCTGGTGGCGGGCACGCAGAACGCGGTCCAGTTGGAGGGCGGGCTGCTCGCCTCGGTGACCGGCCTGATGACGGTCGGCACGTTCGTGTTGCGCGCGGATCTGACGGCGGGCCCGTCCGCCGTGGCGGTCGGGTCGGATCCGGCGACGGTGCGCGGCCTGCCGTTGCACACGGTGCTGGTGCGCACGGTCGGCCCTCCCCCGGACATGGCGGGCCTGCCTCCCATGATCCTGTCCGTCCCCCATTTCGACGCGGGCGCGCCCGTGTGACGCATACCCGGGTCGCAAACCGTTGTTTTCGTGTGGAAAGGACATGATGGTGAGGGTATTGGTCGATGCGAGGGAGTTCGCGAACATGGTCGCGCATGCGGCGCGCGTGCTGGAGCGCGACAACCCGTATGTCGCGTTGGATGCCGCGGATGACGGCCTGGCGATCAGCGCGGCGGGCGACAGCCAGTGGTCGCATGGCCGTGTGGACGCGACCGTCCTGGAGGCGGGTTCCGCGGTCGTGTCGGGCCTGTGGCTGAACGCGTTGGCGAACGCGATGCCGTCGGGCGAGATCGGCGTGGAGACGAATGGCGGGTATCTGACGTTGCGTGGCGGCGAGGCGTCGCTGCGCATGCGTGTCGGCGAGGAGAAGGATCGTCCGGCCGAACCGGCCGCCCCGGAGCGGATGGTGCCCGTGGACGCGGACGCGTACGCCGCGTTGTGCGGCAGCGTCGCCCCGGAGGCGGGCGGCACGAGGGACCAGCCGGTCCTCGCGTCCGTCAGATTCGTCGCGGCCGGCGGCCTGCTGACGGCGACGGCCACGAACCGGTACATGGCCGGCCGCCGGTCCATCCCGGTCGGCGGCATGCCGGACGGCGAATGGCTGGCGGACGCGGATTGGGTGAAACGCAACGCGAAGGGGGTGAACGCGATCGGGTTCACGGACCGGATGATGGTCGTGGATACGGGCGGGTTCACGGACGCGATCGTGCTGACCGCCGGACAGTATCCGATGGTGGACCGCCTGTTCGACAAACCGGAGGAGCCGGCGGGCGTGGCGGTCGTGGACAGGCGCGCCCTGATGGATGCGGCGCGCATGCTGAAAAGCGTCTGCTTCGACTCGCGCATGGGCATTATCCCGCTGATCCTGGATGAGCGGGACGGGATGCTTCGTGTCCGGTATGCGGGCGACGGGCAGGATGCGGATTCGCAGGGCGTGCGTCTCCTGGAGGCGGACATCACGGGGGATGTGAACGTGAAACTGAACGCGGATTACCTGCTGACCGTGCTTGCGGGCATGGATGCGGACAGGGTGTCGGTGGTGAAGACCCGTGAGATGAAGCCCGTCCTGTTCGAACAGGACGATTCCGCGGTGGAGCAATTGGTGATGCCCGTCTGTTAGGATCGTCCCCGACATGCGGGAAAAGGGGTGTCGCGTCCGTCCGGGCGCGACACCCCTTTTTTTGTTCGGTCCGGATCGTCAGGGGCGCGCGTCGTGCGCGGCGAGCATCCTGTCGGCGAGACTGTCCCCGGCGTCGCCGAGGGCCTGCGCCCAGCGTTGCCCCAACGGCTCCCCGTCGGCCGGCCCGGGCGTGTCCGGTCCCGGTTCCGTATCGTGATCCGTCTCGATGGCGGGCGCGGGGTCGTCCGGCGTGGACGCGTCCGGTTCGGGCGCGATTCCGGGCGTGGGTTCCGGCGTCGGAGCCGCCGAAGGCCCGGCCGGGTCCGACGCCGCGGTCTCGGCCATGGCCTGCCGGTCGAACGTGCGGCCCGCGGCGAGCACGATCATGTGCGTGGTCGCGAGCAGGGCGACCGGCGGCACGGTCATGATGACCGGCGGCACCCAGTCGGGCAGCAGCATCCCGTTCACCATGACGGGATGCGCGTGCAGCGCGTTGCCGATCAGGCTGATCACGCTGAACAGGACGAGCATGAGCCACGGGTACAGGGTGCCCATGCGCCGCGTCTTGAACGCCCACGCCGCCCACGTGAACGCGAGCGTCGACCCGTCGATGATGATCGGGAACATCCACGCCAGCGCCGCGTTGATCCCGCATGCGAGCCCGACGGCGCGCAACGCGTCGAAGCTGATGATGAACGCGAGCAGGGCGAGCACGACCGCGACCGTCACGCCCGGCCACATGCGCGCCTCGCGCCCCCCGTTCACACGGCCTCCGTGAGTTCCGCCGCCACCCGGTTCAGGAGACGCGCGTGCTCGAGGTCATGGGTCTTCACGCACGTGTCGTACAGGCCGAGCGCCAGGGCGGCCGCATGCGACGGGTCCGCCGCCTGGGCGACGCGGGCCGGCTCCACGCCCGCCTCTTTGAACAGGTTCAGGGCATGACGCGCCCTTGCTCGGCGTCGATCGTACTCGTTGTCCTCAAGCCAGGCCTCAATGCCGCCGGCCAGGCGGCGCATGTCCTCGATCGTCTCGTCCATGGGTGTGGTCCCCTTTCTCGATGGTCAACCGTCCGGCCTTGTATGCGTCCCGGCCGCATAGCCGGGCATGTATGAAACGTCTCCTGCCCCTCCTGCTCGCCGCCAGCCCGCCGGTGCTCGTCCTGCTGCTCGCGTTCGCCATGGTGGTCGTGGCCGCGCCCGCGGGCATGACCACCATGGCCGCGGCCACCATGGCGGACACGGCCGACTGTACGGACGACACGGACACGACGGTCACGCCCAACGACGTGGCCGCGTCCCTCGCCAGGGCGTTCGCCAAGGCCGGGTATTCGAAGGCGAGCACGGCGGGCGTGCTCGGCGTCATCCAGTTCGAATCGGGCATGAACCCCGCGCAGGAGCAGATCGGCGAACCCGATCCCATGCTGCGCGGCTATGGGCTGAACCAGTGGACGCCGCGAAGCAAGATCCGCAACTGGATGGACGCGAACCACGTGTCGGGCGAGGATTCCGACGCGGACGTGCAGATCCGCATGCTCGTCGCCACCGCGCAGACCGATTTCAACAACCATTTCCTCGACGCGGTCAAGGCCGAGGGGCACGAGCCCATCGACGACGACCTGCGCACGTGGTGGCTGCAGGCCGACAATCCCGAGGACGCGGCCGTCGCCTGGATGGCCGGCTACGGGCGCCCCTACTGGGCGGACCGGCATGAGAAGGAACGCGAGCAGTACGCGCGCGCCTACTACGATTCGAAGGAGCTCGCCGACATCGACTTCCCGGCCGAATCGAAGCCGGACGGGAAGAAGGACGCCGCGTCCCCGTCGGACACGGCGGACACGGACGCGTCATGCGACGCGGATGCGGATGATTCGTCCGACGGGAACGCGAAATACGGGGACGTGGGCGGCGCGCCCACGAACACGCATGACTTCGGGTGGATGTGCGCCACGAAGCTGAAGATCTGCCAGGCCGGGGACATGGGTGCCCCTCCCCTCGACTGGCAGGCCGCGGGCAACTACCAGTGCTACTGGTATTGGCTGGCCCGCTCATGGCTGGTGCACGACGGGGACGTCATCAACCCGCACACGATGAACGGCGGACAACTGTCCGACTGGGCGGCGGGCACGAAGGGGTGGACGCGTTCCGACGAGCCCAGACCGGGCGCGGGCGTCTGCTTCTGGGGCGGCGGCAACAACCACGTCGCGTTCGTGGAGAAGGTGGACAAGGATCCGTCCGGCTGGAAGATCATGATCAGCGAAGGCAACTTCAACGACGGGGGCGCGGGCCTGTGGACCAGCTACAACGCGCGTTGGCTGACGAAAGGCGAATACGCGGCGGCCTCCGGCAACGGGTTCTTCTGGAAGGACAGCTGGAAGCTCTAGCAGTAGCCCGGGTTCTGGCAGGACTGGCCGTCGCCGACCCGCACGGGGATGCTCCCCCACAGGCTCATGTCCACGTTTTCGTCGGCCATGAACCGGGTTTCGGGCGGGATGACGGTCAGCCCGTCGCCGGTCAGCGTCCCCCAGTCGGGTTCGCCCTTCACGGGGATGCCGACCCTTCCCCGGCCGTTCATCCGGTCGCCGATGTCCGTGTCCCATACGCCGAGCCACGGGTCGATCCACCAGGGGTCGGCCTGCCGGTGGCGGATCCCCGTGATCCGCCCGTCCCGGACCGTGAGCCTGTCGTCCACCGGATAGTCGATCCAGGTGGGTGTGATCCCCCACCAGTCGTCCACGTGCAACGTGTTCGGGTTCTGGTTGCCGGCCAGGTACATGAATCGGACGGTGCCGGTCACGCGTACGCCCGTCCCGTCCGCGGCCGAGTGCGGCCCGTCCGTCCACCGGCTCCCGTACCCCCAGGCGATGCGGGCGAGCCATGCGGCCGCGTCGAGCCCGTCCGCGCACCAGGCGCGTTCGCCCGTGTCGCCGACCTGGTCGAGCCGCCGGTAGGCGCGGCATGCGGGGTTGGCGGCGTGCGGGCCCGCGTCCGCCTGGCGGGCGGGCAGGTTTTCGCCCGTGGTCGGATCGTCCGCGGGCGGCGTGCCGTGCAGTGAGGCGAGCACGCTTCCCGCGTCCTTTCGCGCGAGCGTGTCGGCGCGGATGGTGCTGTCGGCGCCCCATTCGCGCAGGCGTCTCTCGAACGCCGCGGCGTGTTCGACGGTCTTCGCGTCGGGCGTGGCCGTCATGGCCTGTGGTTTCGTCCCGGTCTTCCCCGTGTCGGTCTTCTGCCGCGCGCATCCGGCGGTCAGGATGATGCCGGCGAGCGTGGCGACGGCTATGAGGGTGCGCGATCGTGGTCTCATGCGCGCAGGCTATGCGCGCATAGGCGTCGCGCATGCCGTTCAATCCTTTCGCCGCCGATCCCGGGGCCGGTCTCGCCGAACCCGTCGCGAAGCCGGCCGACGGGGACGCGACGCGGAAACCCGACGCCGACGACGGCTGGTGGGATTCCGGGAGCGGATCGGATGCGGCGGACGCGACACCGGACCCCGATCCGGCGGACGCGACCACGGTCGGCGTGGACGACGGCCGACGGGATATGGACGGGAGGGACGGGCGATCCGAAGACGCGCCCGATCCCATGCCGGACGACGGGGCGGACGACGACTGGTGGGGCATGGACGCCGAGGAGACCATGCCGGGCCCGCCGGCCGGGATCCCGGCGCGCACGGGGACGGGTGAGACCCCCGACATGGACGCGGACGACGACTGGTGGGGCATGGCCGGCGGGGACGGGCCGCGATCCGAAGACGCCGATCCGACGACGGCTGGACCAGACGCCGTCGACCCCGTGCCGCGGCTCGTCAGCGTGCCCGGCACCAGCGTGCGCATCCCCGCGGATTTCGACTGGGGCACCGACACTCTCGCGGCCGGGCCGGACGACGGCATGCGGGAGCCCGTCCCGGCCTCCGCACGCCGGCCCATCCCGTCGCGCCGCATCCTCATCGCCGGCACGGCCGCCATCCTCGCCCTCGCCCTCCTGGCGGGCGGCGTCGTCGCGACGCGCACGCTCATCGCCTCCGACCGGCAGCGGAAGGCCCACGACGAGGCGTGCGCGACGCTCACCGCGCAGGCCGGAACATGGGACGGGCTCGCCCGGCAGGCGAAGACGCTCGGCGTGAAACCCGGCGACGGGCCCGACACGTCCTGCAAGGCGGACACGGACACGCTCAAGGCCCGGGCCCGCACGCTCAAGACCCGCGCCCGCACGCTCGCCGAGGCGAACCGGAACGCGCTGGACGCCGCATGGAGGGACCTGACCGGCCGGATCGCGGCAAGCAGGAAAAACCATCCGAAGGCCGGAGGGCAGACGCTCGCCGCGCTCGAAACGCTCGCCGAGACCGCGCCCGGGGACGCGGACGGCCTGGCCGCGAAGGAACGGGAATTCGGACGGCTCGACAAGCAGGCCGGACAGGAGCAGCAGAAGACCGAACAGGAGGAGAAGGCGGAGGCGGAGGCGAAACGGAAGGCCGAACAGGAGGCGGAGGCGCGACGGGAGGCCGAACAGGAGCGATCCCAGGCGCAGGACACGCCCCAGGCCGTCACGCCCACGCCGGCCCCGCAGCCGACGCCGACGCCCACGCCCACGCCGGCCCCGCAGCCGACACCCACGCCCATGCCGGCGCCCGGCAACGCGGACGCCAGCATGTGACGCATACCCGACCCCATGAACGACGCATACGAACGACTCACCATCGGCCAGGCGCAGACCCTGGCCCGCATCATCGACGGCCTGCGCGACCACGGGTTCGACCCCGACGGGCAGGGCATCCACACACCCAACCTGCACGTCGAACCCGGGGACGGGACACGCGTCAACTGGTGGCTCGACGGCGACACGGCGTTCGCCAACGGCAGCATGGACGCGCAGGGGCACGGCGTATGGTGGACACGCCGCGCCTACGCGCCCACCCTGCGACGCTCCTAATCCAGGGAACCGTCGACGCGCACCACCACGGGTATCGCGCTCGCCGCATCCCCCACCTGCAGGTAGGCGACCGACCCGCGCAGCAGCCCGCCCGTCTCCGGATCCCTCAACGGGTACAGGCTCTCCCAGTCCGGGGCGCGGGAATCCGGATCCACATACTTGTCATGCATCATGCGCGCATGCATACGCCCGTCCAACGGCTGGTTCGCGAGCCGGCAGGCGGCCTGCGCCTGACTGTCGCGGCCCGAACCCTCGTTGCGGGCGCCCACGGCCAGCACATACACCTTGCCGACGAAATCCTCGATCCCCGCGTCCACGAACTCGTCGGCCTTCTGGGAGAGCATCATCACCATGTAATGCTGGTCGCGGGACAGGCGTCCCATACGGTCGACGACGCTCCGGCCGAACCGGTCCTGCAGCAGGCTCCACGCCTCGTCGATGACGACGGCCCCGTTGCGGCCGATCACCAGGCAGGAGGCGCCCAGCGCGGCCATGCGGCACACCCAGCGCTGCACGTCGGTGGGCGCGCCCTGGATCTCCTTGTCGGTGATCACGTTCAACGCGCCCGCGCTGATCAGGGTCATGCCCTGGGAGAGGGACAGGCGGCGTCCGCCCGGCTCCGTCCCGTAGATGAGCGGCATCAACGGGTCGTTCTTGACGGCACGGTCCAACACGGGCCGGATCCTTTCGACGAGCGGGTCGATGTCCTTCGCCTCCCGTCCCCTATGGGCATACTCCTCCCAGGCGAGGCGCACGCATTCGCCCAGACAGTCGGCGCCGTGGCGCAAACCGTAGCCGACGATGCTGGACACGCCCATCTCCCAGGCGCGGTCCGGGTTCGCGCCGCCCGTGATCTGGCTGAGCATCGCGACCGACGTCTGCACGATCGTGTCCGTCATATGCCTGGGGATGCAGCGCAGCGGGTCGAGGATGCCGCGCGCCTCCGGCCGGTCGAGCTTGACGACCACGCCGCCGCGTTTCCTGACGAACGGTTCGAAGTCGGATGATTTCGGTTTCGGATCCCAGAAGACGACGGGGATCTGCATGCCCGGATGCTCGGGGTCGGGCAGGCGCCCCCATTGGGCGGCGACATGCAGGCCGAGCCGGGTGTTATGCGTGGGCACGTAGCCGCCGATCAGGTACGTGCGGTCGGGGCTGGCGACGCTCAGGCAACGGTGCGGGCAGTCGGCGATCGGCCGGATGCCTTTCACGTACAGCCATTTCGAGGTCTCGCGCAATTCAGTGGGGAGAAGCATGCGTTTGCGGGGCAGGGAGAACACGGGCAGGCTTGTGGTGAACGTGAGGCGCAGGCGGTCGCGGGTCTCGTGGCGTTCCCCGTCCGCCGTGTATCCGGCCTTCGTGCGGGTGGCCTCGTGGACGACGACGCCCAGGGAGCGCAGGAGACGGGTCAGCCCGTCGACGATCGGCTTGTGGTCGATGGACTGGGTGAACTCGACGCTCCCGTTCTGGTCGATGGCGCCGTCCTGGTCGAGCAGGCCTCGCACGAGTTCGAGCCTCTGTTCGACGTCGGCGTGGAAGTAGGGTTCGGGGATGTGCTTGTTCCCGTAGAACCCGTTCGCCCGGAGCTGTCGGACAAGGCGTTTCGCGTAGGTCTTCTGCGGGTCGTACGTACTCCGGGTGACCTCGTATCCGGCGGTTCGCAGACGGTTCTCCAGGTGGTCGAGGTCGCCGTTCGACGGGTCGGAGGCGAAGCCGCCGCCGGTCTTCGACCCGTCGGCCAGCCATGCGCCGAGCGTCCACGGGTCGATGGGCAGGTCCGTGCGGACGCCCTGGACGGGGGCCGTGGCGCGGATCGCCCAGTTCGCCTGCCCGCCGTCGGCGAGCAGCCCCTCGTCGAGCATCTCGCGGGTGGTGACGGTCTGTTCGCCGTGTCCGGCACCGGGTTCGTCCCGGTACCGCCAGCCGATGCGGTCGGCGAGGCGGGCGAGGGCGAGCGGCGCGGGCCATGCGACGCGCATGCGACGGGCCGTTTCCGCAGGCTCCGCCCGCGGCCCGTCGTAGGATCTCAGGGCGGACTCGAATGCGCTTTTCGATACGCCGAGGTCCCCGAACCGTTCCAGGAGCCATGCCGTGTCGATCGGTTCGGCGGGAGGGTCGGCGATGAGCCCGTCGAGCCTGGCGAGCCGCAGCGCCCTGGCTTCGGCCCCGAAACCGTTGCCGACGGTGTGCTCCCACCTGTCGCGGATGTGCCCGAGCAGCGGGGCGGGCTCGTAGAAGCGTCCCCTGGGCCTGTTGCGCGTCCTGCCGGGCTGCATGCGGGAGGGCACGTCGGCGAAGCGGAGCGCGTTCCTCACCCACGTCTCCCCGCCCTTGCCCGCGAACGGCGCGACGAGGGTCCGGACCTCGCGCCAGATGCGTTCGCAGTCCCACCATTCGTCCATGCCGTGTCCGGCGGCCATGGCGCGCAGCCGTTCCTGCGCCTTCCGGACCCGTTCGCGGCGTTCGAGGCTCTTCCGGTGTTTGCCGGTGCGGGCGAAGTTGCGGTCGCGCCATGTCCACGCGCACCATTGGTGGTCGCCGCTGGCCTTGATCCTCTGCCCGTCGGACAGGACGATCTCGTACATGTCGTCGTCCCCGATGGGGCTCATGCCGAGAATCGGGTAGGTCTTCCCGTCGCGCGCATAGAGCATGTCGCCGTCCTCGAGGTCGCGCAACGGCACGAGGCCGCCCTCGGGGAACCTTTTCTGCGGGGGCACGGGGAGAGGCGTGCCGAGGGAAACCGCTTTGCCAGACCCTGTGCTGCCCACGATTATGGAAATCGCTTTCCCGCTGCGTCTGGACGCGGCGAACGGCGAATCGTAGACCGGCTGCCCGTCCGCCTCCGTGACGCCCACGAACGCGCCCGGCAGGTCGGAGTCCAGGCCGCGCCCCGAATCGTCGCCCGTCATGGAGCAGCCCGCGAGCCCGCTGAACGCGAGGATCGGGGCCGGCCAGTACAGGGGCGACGGATCGTATTCGATCATGTCGTCGGAACCGATCTGCATGTCCTCGAACGCGGCCTCCTGCCGGTCCGGGTTCAACCCGACGTGCCCCGGATAGGGGACGCGGTTCGACTGTTCCACGATCATGGGCAGTGCGGCGTGCGCGTGCGCCTGGACGAGCGTGGGCCACGGCTTGCCGTCCGCCTGGTATTCGCCGTTCGCCGCCTCCAGTTCGCGCGCCACGCCCAGGTTCGCCTTGCGGCCGCCCGCCGCCTGCTCGTACGCCTTGTCGAGCACCTTGTCCGCGTCCTTGTCCAATTGTTCGCGGGTCATCTCCCCCGGTTCGACCAGGCCCTTCACGCTGATCGCGACGGCCCCGCACCGGCTCGCGTCCAGGAGGCCGGCCGCCCAGTCGGAGCCGGGGGCGGTGTTGTTCTCGCCTTTGAAGGGGAGCACGCCGAGCGTGACCACGGTCAAAGGGTAGGAGCCGGGGATTCTCGCCGACCATTTGCGGCAGTCGTCGACCTTCTCGCGCATGCGGGCCGCGACGAACGCGGACCGGTAGTCGGGGAACGTGTGCATGTGGTCGTGCTCGACCATGACGGGCAGTCCCTCGGGCTTGCGGTCGGTGGGCCAGAACGCCATGGCGCGGCGCATCGACGTGTCGGACGGGATGCGGCAGCCCGCGTCCTCCATGAGGGCGCGCATGTCCTGAAGGTCGTGTTCGAACGCGTCGTCGGGCGTCCACCCGTCCTCGTCGGCGACGCCTTTCAGGAACCCTTTCACGCCGCTCTGCCCGCCGCCCGTGTTCAGGCGGACGCCGAACAGGGTGAACCGGTCGCGCACGGCGAGCCTCTCCTGTTCGGCGGCGAGGCGCAGCCGGTTGTCCGGGTCGAGCGTGGGGCTGGGTTCGAAGGGGCGTGAGCCGCTGACCGCGAGGATGTGGACGCGCCGGTACAAGCCCTTCATGGCCTTGCGGCCGGCGAACGGGACGCGCGGCGTCCGGTCGGCGAGCCCGCCGAGTATCGACAGCATGGGGCGGGCGGCCTTCAAACGTTCCTCCATGCCGGACGCGTCCGTGACGGACGGCTGGTCGGGCATCCTCATGTACAGCCATGCGGCGCCGTTGACCGTGCGCACGAACCCGCCGCCCATATGCCGGGCGAACGTGCCCGTCTCCCTGACAATGCGTTTCCTCGTCATGCGGCGCGCCTATGCGCGGCCCATGGCCTTTCCGGATTCCCGCATAGCGGCCCCTTGCGAACAGTGATGGCGCGGGAGGCCCCCCCGATGCTTTTGAGGTTGGGGCGGGTTCCAGTGGCGGTTGCAACGTTCACTAGGACCCGCCAGGTTTCATCCGATCAGGGGGTGTTCCTATGTTTTTGTCAACTCCTTGGGGAGTTGACGTGTCGGGATTCCGGTTGGCTGTCGTGGGCGCGCTTCGCCCTGCCGGTGGCGTCCGGCGTCCTTTCCCGTGTGGCCCGGTTCAGGCTACGAGGGCTGGTTCCTGGTAGAGGGTTCCGTTTTTGAGCATGCTGTAGATCACGTCGCAGCGCCGACGCGCGAGGCAGATGATGGCGGCGTTGTGGTGTTTGCCCTGTTCGCGTTTGCGCTTGTAATAGGCCACGGAGGGCGGGTGTTTGGTGGATGCGACGAACGCGGTCTGCCACAGCGCGTTCTTGAGGCGTTTGTTGCCCCGCCTGGAGGGCCGTTCGCCTTTGATGCTGGTGCCGGATTGGCCGGTGACGGGCGATATGCCCGCGTAGGCGGCCAGATGGGCGGACGATTTGAAGTTGGCGATGTCGCCGCCGATGCCGAGCAGGATGTTGCTTGCGGTCCTGACGCCTATCCCGGGCATCGACGCCGGGACCGTGAGAAGAGGGTGGTCCTCCAGGAGCTTCTCGACCTGGCGGCCGACCTCGCGCCGCCGGTCCCTGATCGTCTTGATGTCGCGGGCGATGGAGGGGATGATGGTCTCGGCCATGAGGGTGCCGGGCACGGTGACGGTCTGCTCGCCGATCGCCTTGAACATGTCGTCGATGATGCGGCCGGCGCGAAGCCCGTTGGACTTGGCCCAGTCCTTCACGTCCTCGATCCCGGCCCGTTTCACGCCCATGGGCCCGCCGTATCGTTCGAGCAGCGCGAGCGTCGCGTCGCGCGTGATTCTCTCGCCCTTGAGCGCGCGTTCGAACGCGGGGTGGGTCTGCAGCAGCAGGCTCCGCAGGCGGTTGACGTGGCGGGTGGATTCGTGGGCGAGGTCCTCGTCGTGGCCGGCGAGCAGCTTCAGGGCGGCGAGGGTCTCGTCATCCGGGCCCGCGTCCCTGAGCGTCTCGGGCAGCTTGAGCGCGGCCCACGCGATCACATGCGCGTCCCTGCGGTCGGTCTTCGCGTCCCCGGGCAGCAGCTGCGCGGTCCTGCGCATGGCCGTGCCGGGAAGGTAGGCAACCGCGATCCCCATGTTCCGCGCCACCGTCAGGGGCAGGGAGCCGATGGTGTTGGGCTGGTCCACGACCAGCAGCACACGGCCATGCTTGGAGAGCTTGCCCAGCATCGTGCGGATGGCCTTCTCGTCCTGTTTCAACGGCTTGTCGTACAGGGTGTTCCCGTCATGGTCGAGGGCGTGCGCGTGGTGCGCGCTCTTGCCCACGTCCAGGCCGACCCACACGTCGATGTCGTCCGGGGTCATCATCGTTCCTCCCGTCATGAAGGTTTTCCGGTCGCCGCGGGCTCGGAGGAGTCCGGACGCCCGCGCCGCACCCACATTACGACGAGACCTGCGCCATGCGCCCCTGAAGCGTCCGTGTAGCCGGCCTGGTTCCTATCAGCGGTCATCGGGCGTCCCCGTTCCCGGCGACAACACCCCCCGGATCATCGACGACAGGGCAGGAAAGTCATACCGGAACCGGCGACCCGGCCCCGACCATCGGGGCCTACCAAACATGGTAATGGGCGAGGGAGCGGACGGGAGCATCACGTTCCAACCGATCCGGTTCACGGCCAAGGATCTCGACGGGAGGCAATCCGTGTCCCGCGACTACCTGATCGTGGAGAAGGACACGTGCGGCCCCACCTGCAAGGCGGACACGACCGTCCACCGGGCGCGCGTCACCATCGCCGACGCCGACGACGGGCGGCTGGCCGCCACCGTCACCTACGACGGGACGGCCACGGCCCCCGTGTTCCGCAACACGGTCACCCCGTTGACGACGCTCCCGTTCACCGGAGGCCGCCCGGACGATCCCATGCCGGCGGCGTACGCGATGCTCGCCGCAGGCCTGCTTGCCGCGGGAGCCATGATCCGCAACAGGCGCAGGCACGGGACGCGCCGGCGTTAGACCATCATCCGGACAGGGCGCGGATCCGATCCGGATCCGTCGGATCCGCGCCGCACGGGCGTCCCAATAGGCGGCGAGCCTCGTCGACCATGTGGGATGCCTTCCATGGACGCTCCTTGAGGATGTCCAGTTCGCGATCCGTCGCGTATTCGAGCAGTGTGTCCACTTCCGACAGGGTTTTCGATCCCGGTCAGAACAGGCTGTCCTGCACGGGCATGGGCGGCCTGGGACGGGCGAGCCGGCCCATGAAGCCTTTGACCGCCGGATCGGCCTTCACGTCGCGTGCCGTGAGCGGCCGGTCGAGGCTCAGGCCGGCCAGGGACGTGCACCGGCTCAACGCGACGTACGCCTGCCCGGCGGCGAACAGGGGGCGTGGGCCGAGCTCGAGCCGCACCCGGTCGAACGTCTTGCCCTGGCTCTTGTGGATGGTGACCGCCCAGCCGGGCCTGAACGGCAGCTGACGGTAGGAGCCGACCGTCACGTTCTCCAGACGCCCGGGCTTGTCGGGCTCGTCGGGGTCGCGGACGATGCGCGGCACGACGATCTCCCACGCGTGGACGCCCACGTCGGCGACCGTCCCGTCGTCCATGCGGACGGTCGCGACCGGACCCGTCGGGTCCACGTGCTCGAGGACGCCCATGGTGCCGTTCGCCCACAAACCCGTCGGATCGTTGGACAGCATCATGACGCGCATGCCGGGCTTCACGTCGAGCAGGCGGGGCGCGGGCTCCAGGGTCCGGTTCCATTCGCCGCCCGTCCGGGCGGCGAAGCGCATGGGCGGGGCGGGCAGACGGTCGAGCATCGCCTTGTTGATGGCGTCGGCCCGCCGGTTGGCCGCGCACAGGACGACGCTCCCCCCGGGCGTCCAGGGGGCTCCCGTCCGTTGGTTGATCGCGGCGAGCGCGGCCGGTCCGGGCGTCCCGTCGCGCAACGCGTTCAACGCGTTGACGAACACGGGGTCGGACTGTCGGTGCACCCGGGCGAGCGCGACGCCGGCGAGCAGTCCCTTGTCGAGCAGGCGGGCGATCGCGTGGGATTGGAAGAACCAGGGGCCGTCCCATTGGCCGCCGGGCCGGAACGCGGCGTCTTCCCGGCGTTCGTCGACGACGGGCGGCAGTTGGGCGAGGTCGCCGACCAGTATGGTCCTGAGGCCGCCGAACGGCCGCCCGTCGCCGCGTGCGCCTTGGAGGAACCGGTCGAGGCAGTCCATGAGGTCGGCGCGCACCATGCTGACCTCGTCGATCACGATCGCGCCCAGCATCCGGTAGAGGGGGTCGCGGGCGTTCTCGCGTCCCTTGCGGGCCGCCTCGGCGGGGGTGACGCCGGGCTTGGCGTGGATGAACCGGTGGATGGTGGTCCCGTTCACGTTGAGGGCGGCGATGCCGGTGGGCGCGAGGGTGAGCGTGTTGCGCGGCGCGAGCGTGCTTCGCCAATGGTTGACGAGGGTGCTTTTGCCCGTGCCCGCCTTGCCGGTCAGGAACGAGACGCCCTGGGGTTCGGACAGCATGGCGAGCGCCTTCGCGTCGAATATGAGGTCTTCGGTCATGCGCCGGGGTATGCGTCCGTCGGGCTCCGGGCCGTGTATGCATTCCGGCCGGGCTGTATGCATCTGTATGCGTGACGGGATGCATACGATCATAGTTCTCGGATCGGCTTGGTTCCAACGTTCCGGGGATGGTCCGGAGCCGTGTATGCATTGTATGCATCATTCCCTTATAGAGGATTGAAGGAAAGGAAAAGAAACCCTATAAAAGGATGCATACAATGCATACAATAGATAGAAGGTTTTTCTTTTTCCTTTATTTATAAGGGTTTCCGGGCTTTTTCCGGGCTTTTTTTGTATGCATTCCCGGATGCATACAGATGCATACATGCATACATCGGCGCGAAAACAGTACACTGACGGACTGTTTTCGGATATTTCAGTACATACACGGACTGTTTCGCGCGAAAACAGTACATTGACGGACTGTTTTTCGGACCCTTCCGACCCTGATACGGGGGGATCCATGACCCCGGCGGGCATGACGAGGGGCGGCCGACAGTACACAGACGGACTGTTTTCGACGATTTCAGTACACAGACGGACTGTCCATGCGGCCGTGGCCTCCACGGAGGAGAGTCGCCGACAGTACATACACGGACTGTTTCGCGTGAAAACAGTACACAGACGGACTGTCCGACAGGAAGCCCCCGCATGCCGACAGTACACAGACGAACTGTTTTCGCGCAAAACAGTCCGTCTGTGTACTGTCGGCGTCGCCCCCGGCCCGTATGCTCCGGAGGGAAAGGAGTCCCGCGATGGAAGACAAGGACAGGCTGGAAGGGCTCGCCTCCCTGCTCAGGGGATACGGGCTGCACGTGGACGGGCCGCGGGCCTACCCCGAATACGGGGACGCCATGCCCCGCCTCCGGGCCGACAACCCGTCGAACCCGCCCGACTGCCCATACGTCGAGGCCGGCCCCGGATGGACGGCCCGTACGCATGCCAGGAACGGCGGCGCGCCTGCAGGACACGCCTCCCGGTCCCTTCCCGACGACCCGCGGGCGGCGGCGCGCCTCGTCGCCTCGCTCCTCATCGGCCTCCGACCATTGCGGCTGGGGGCCGGCCTCACCCAGGAGGGGCTGGGCCGGGCGCTCGGCACCACCGGATCGAGGATCGGACAGTACGAGCGCGGCGCATTGGACCCGGCCTCCATGAGCTACGGGAGGATGCGCGCCATGGCGGCCACGCTCGGCGTCACCATGGACGTGCTCGACATGAACCTGTTCCCCGCCGGCCCGGCCGACCCCCTCCCCGAGCCCGATTCCGCGACGCCCATGCCCGAGCCTCCGGCGCGCATCCTCCCGTGGAACCCGGACCCGTGGAATGCGTGACGCATACCCGGGGGCATGAGCACACACGACAATGATGACAAGCCGGTCCGCCTCCTGTGGGTGGACACGGAGACCACGGGCCTCGACCCGCGCAAGGATCCCATCCTCGAGATCGGCATGATCGCCACCGGCCCCGACCTGAAGCCGGTGGACGACGGGTTCCACACGACCGTCCACTGGGAAGGCAAACCGTCCGAATTCATCCAGAGCATGCACGGGCCCAACGGGCTGCTCGCCGAATGCGCGCACCCGAGCGCCCCCAACATGTTCGCCGCCGCCCTGTCCGCACGCGACTACGTGGTCCGACACCTCGGCCAGGGGGTCCGCCTCCTGCCCGCCGGCAGCACCGTCCGCTTCGACCGGGACATGCTCGACAGCTGGATGCCCGGCGTCCTCGACGGCTGCTCCCACCGGTCCCTGGACATCAGCGCCGTCTGCGAGGCGGTCCGCATGTGGAACCCCGCGGCCCTGCCCGGCATGGAACCGTCCACCGACCATCGGGTCATGCACTGCCTGGCCGACACGCTCCGCTACGCGCACGCATACCGGGGGCTCATATGCTCGATCGGCTGAAACACACGCCCGCCCGCCTGTGGGCGTGGCTGAAACGCCTCCCCCGCCGGATCGGCGCATGGACCATGTCCGTCCGCGGCCGCATCGTATGGACGCGCCTGCTCGCCGCCCTCCTCCTGCTCCCCCTCACCCCGTCCCTGACCGTCGTATGGAAGGTCATGTTCGAGGGCGGCACGGTCGCCGACCAGACCGTCGTCATCTACGCCATCATCCTCATCCTCCTGATCCGGGGCATGCGACGCGGCCTGAAACGCCATCCCAGAGACAAGCAGGGGAAGGGACAGGCGGACGCATACCCGCACGCATGACGGGAAACGAATACGAAAACCATCGCGGCTTCTCACACCCGGGAGCCTACTGGCTATGGCATCTTGGGCTCCTGGCCGCCCCCATCCCCCTCTACCTCGACCAGACGGGCATCCGGCCCATACCCGACGCATGGCAGTGGGCGGCCGGCATCCTCGCCTTCTGCACACTGCCGTCGTTCGTCCTGGAATGGTACGCCGGCTTCGCGTTCGAACAGGACGACATGGGACGTTTCCATACGGTCGCGCTGACGCTCATGCTCACGCCCGCCCTCGTGTTCCGGCTCATCATGATCGCCATGCGCGATCCGGCCGGAAGCGTGTTCTGGACGGCGACCCTCGCCCTGACGGGCCTGATCGCATGGCAGGCGTACACGGTGTGGACGGACCAGTTCCGCTGACCGCGTCGCGGGGGACCACCATCATGGGCGGCATGACCGAACTCGAACTCATCGACCCGGGCGCCTGGCATTGGCGCGGCACCGACCCAATCCGCGGCATGGCGTTCCGGCTGCGTCTCGCCGGATGGCGAAACACGGGCCCCCACATGTGGACGGCCCCATGCGGCGACACGCTGACCGCATGCCATCCCGGATTCCTCGTCCACAGGCATGCGGAAGGCGTCGGGGCACGCATCCCCTCCAAGGCGTTCCGCCCCTGGCATGGCGGACGACATGGGATGCCCGTCGCAACATCCGTCGACGTGGATTGGCGTGAGCACGCCGCGCTCATCCTCGCCCGGGACGCGCTCAAGGTCATGGAGGACGCGCTCGCCCGCCCATGCACGTCCGCGACGGCCGGCCAGATGACCCGTCTGAGGGTCAGATGCGAGCTCGCGGCACGCCTGTACCCGCCCGCCGATCCCGACGCATGGCGTGACGCGCACGGGCGGATGCTCGAATTGGAGAAAGCCGTCCGCGACTATACGGACGTGGAATGCGCCCCCTCCCCCGTGTTCCCGGCCCTGTCCTTCGCGGGCGGCACGCTCCTGCCGATCGGCATGTTCATGCTCGGGCATCCCGGCATGGAGCGCACGGGCGCGACGCTGACGGGCATGGGCATCGGCCTGAACCTGCTCGCCTCCCTCATGGAACGACATGACGCATGATCCCGTCGGACCGTTGCATAAGGGTCGCGCCGACGGCATGCCAGCCGGTCCAGCCGACGTGGCCCGCCTACGCGCGGTCGCAGCCCGGATATGCCCGGCAATCCGGATGGGCTCCGCCGAACTACGCGACGCCCACACAACCCGCATACCCGCAGCCGACGGCATCCTACGGGAGGAACTCCTCCGACACAGGCCTTTTCGGCTGGGCCGTCCTCGGCTTCTCCATCCCCTGGTCGGGCTCGTCCTGTGGATGATCTGGAAGAACGACCGTCCAGGGGACGCGGACGTCCTATCCGCCACATCCGGCTCCTACTGAAAGACGAGGGTGGGCATGGCCGGGCCATGGAAAAGTGAAAGGGGCGGCGCATCCCATAACGGGATACACCGCCCCATCCGAAAAGGAAACAGGAAATCAGCTGCAGGGAACCTGGATACCGGGCTTGCCGCTGGTATCACCAGTAAAGCAAGTATCCCATCCGTCATCTCCGCCGGAACCTCCCACGTTGTTGCCTTGTGGGGGCTGCGGGGTCGGTTGTGGCGCCGGCTGCGGTGCGGGAGTGTACCCGCCTCCGTTGCCGGCGGGCTGCTGTGGAGTGTACGTGTAGCCGCCGCCCTGGGATTGCGTGTAGCCGCCGCCCGTGTATCCGATGTGGCCTCCGGTCGTATCGCCCGTGTAGGAGGAGCCGTTGTCCGCCGCCTGCCCCTCCTTTTCGGCCTCGGCTTTCGCGTCCGCATCCGACTTGGCTTTGATGGAGTCGTTGACCGCCTTCACCGCATCCGAGATCGCCTTCCCGTCCCTCGATTTGATGGCGTTCTCCAATGCGGTGCGAACCTTGTCGTCCTCCACCCTGCCCTTGGAGTCGTCCAGGACCTTGGTCGCGTCGGCGACGGTCTTGTCGGTCTTCGAGGCGCTGACCGCATCCGCCTTGCCCCTGACCTCGTTCACGGTCTTCGCATACGCGGCCGCGGCCCTGTCGAGCCGCGCGGCCGCCGCCCGGATGCCCTTCAACCCATCCGCCGGGCATCCGGGGATATCGGTCTTCATAGTCGAAACGGCCTTCACGGTCGACGCCAATACGGCGACCGTCTTCGCGTCCTCGACCTCCGAATCCCGGACCGTGATCGCGGTCTTCAAGGCGTCCGACTTCAGGTACCCGGCCAGCTCCCGCCGCCCCTTCACCGCCTTGGAGTACGCGGCCTCGCATTCCGCCGACGCCTCCGCCAGACGGCCGTGGCTCCAATACAGGTATCCGCCGCCGGCCGACAGCAGGACGACGGCGCATCCCACGGCGATCGCGGGAACCATCCATTTCGGTTTCGAGGCGGCGCGGGCGGCCCCCGACGGTTCCGCCGGGGGCAGGGGCACGGGATTCGATCCGTTCATAATGCTTCCTTCATGTTTCCGCTTCGCGCACGATGATAGGTCATAAAAAAGTGAAGGGGTGTGGCACATCCCATATCAGGATGCGCCACACCCCTCAAGCGGAAAGAAAAGAGTCAGTTGCAGGGCACCTGGACGAAGGGCTTGCCACTGGTGTCACCCGCCCAGCAAATGTCCTCATAGCCGTCATCTCCGCCGGAACCTCCCCCGTTGTTGCCTTGTGAGGGTTGCGGTGTCGGCTGCGGGGTCGGCCGCGGTGCGGGAGTGTACCCGCCTCCGTTACCTGTGGGCTGCGGCGCGGGAGTGTAGCCTCCGCCCTGGGATTGCGCGTATCCGGTGTGGCCTCCGGTCGTATCGCCCGTGTAGGAGGAGCCATTGTCCGGCGCCTGGGCCGTGTTCTCCGCCGCCTGCCCCTCCTTTTCGGCCTCGGCTTTCGCGTCCGCATCCGACTTGGCTTTGATGGAGTCGTTGACCGCCTTCACCGCATCCGAGATCGCCTTCCCGTCCCTCGATTTGATGGCGTTCTCCAATGCGGTGCGAACCTTGTCGTCCTCCACCCTGCCCTTGGAGTCGTCCAGGACCTTGGTCGCGTCGGCGACGGTCTTGTCGGTCTTCGAGGCGTTCACCGCATCCGCCTTGCCCCTGACCTCGCTCACGGTCTTCGCGTACACGTCCGCGGTCTTGTCGAGCTGCGCGGCCGCCGCCCGGATGCCCTTCAGGTTCCCGGACGGGCATCCGGGGATATCGGTCTTCGTATTCGAGGCGGTCTTCACGGTCGAGGCCAATACGGCGACCGTCTCCGCGTCCCTGACCTCCGAACCCTTGACCGCGATCGCGGCCTTCACCGCATCCGACTTCAGGTATTCCGTCAGCTTCCCCTGCGCCTTCACCGCCTTGTCGTACGCGACAGAGCATTCCCCGGACGCCTCGGTCAGCTGACGATGGCTCCACCACAGGTATCCACCGATACCGCCCGCCGCCAAGACAACGACGGCAGCACCACCCGCGATCACTGGGACCAGCCACTTCGGACGCTTCGGCTCCGGGACGGCGCGGCCGGCCCCCGACGGTTCCACCGGGGGCCGGGGCACGGGATCCAATCCGCTCATGTTATGCTCCTCTTTCATGTTTCCGCTACGCGCACGATGATAGCATCATGCGTGGCTTGTTCCGGTCGGTTTCCTCACATCCCGGGGATTCATCCAATCCTGGCGCTTGCCCCGGCTTCAATCACCCCACGGTATGCGTCCCCCGGGAAACCAACGGTTGGCAGGTCGGCCTCCCGGAACAAAACCGAACCAATATTCGAACAAATGTTCTATTAAGGCGGGGGCGGACGCCCCGCACCGGCCGACAAGGGGAAGTACTGGCGCAGGAACCCCGTATGGCGTCAAGGCCGAACGCCGGGCGCGCAGGCAGACCGCGCTGCGTCTCATCGCCCCGGTCGAGTACGCGAGCGCCGAAGCGTTGTGCGAGGGTGATGCGTATCGCATCGCGTGCGAGCTGGACGTGACGCTGCAGGTCGTCAGGGATTATCAGGACATGCTGCACGACACGATACGCATGTGAAAACGCCACGGCCTCTCCCGCGAGCGCCAGGGCGTGTGTGGCGTATCATCCGTCCGTTGCTTCGCTGGTTCTGTTCCATGGGCAGAATCCGCCGGCGTAATGCACGTTTTTCTGGAACAGTGCGACCGCGTCCGGTGACAGCGATTCCAGATAGTTGTAGTTGACTATCCTGGCGACGCAGTATATCGATACTTGCTCGGCTCCGGCGGTTTTCAGGCATGCGGCGACCGATTGGGCGTTCGCCCCGGTCACCCATGAGTCGTCGAGGAGCAGGACGTTCCCATTCAAGTCGGGTGCGGATTCGATGTGGAACCTCTCCGGGTCGAAGCGTCTTTTCTCACCTTCCGACGCGGTGATTTCCACCTCGGGCAGACCTCCCATGACTGATGTGGCTATCTCATGGAACGGGTGCGGTTTCCCGTATCGCGGTGATTGCCTGGTCGATGGTACCATCGCCCAGGCAACTGGCGATCCTCCGGCGACCGCGTTCAGGCAATCCCCGTGTCCGACTATGCCCAATGCCAGAATCGCCCTGACGAGCGTGCGGTAGTCGGGTGACGCCGGATGCTCGTCCTTGTACCCGTACATCATCTTCAACGACTGGCTTCTTGGTTCCGGGGCGTAGACGCCGAATGCGAGCCGGTCGGCGAGGAGGTGCCCGGCACCAAGGGCGGATGCACTGCCGTGGATGAGTGAGCAGCCGCGGCACATCCAATAACCGGCGCCTTTGAACCCTCCGCATTCGGGGCACAGGTATCCGTGGACCGACTTGTACCTCACGGTTTTCAGGTAGCTGCCGGCCATGCTGTCTATGGCGCGGTCAAGCGCTAATCCGTATCTACTGATCATTCGACCTCGATGCGCCTGCCGACAACAGCATGTCCACGGATTCCTCGAGCGCACGTCCCATTCCCAGAAGGTCATGCAATCTCGCCTTTACGTCGTCGACAGTGGACGCCACACACACGCCCGGCCTGGACGCCAGCTTCCTTCCCCATTCAGTCCCGTCGGCGACGGTGTCCCTGAGTATCACGGGACGACCATGCTGCTGGGCCTGACGGGCCTGGATCCTGGTCCCGGAATGCTCGGACGCCTGCACGACGACGGTGGCCACACCGTATCCGCTCATCGACGCGTTCCGCATCGGGAACGTGTACTTGGTCGGCCCCTGGTCCGGCCAGAACTGCGAAAGCACAAGCCCGTCGCGTCCGATGCGGTCCTGCAGCGTTCCGTTCTCCCTGGGATACCGTTTGGTGATCCCGGTGCCGATGAACGCGACCGTGCGCCCGCCTTCCTCCAAAGCCCTGACATGAGCCGCAGTGTCTATGCCAGAGGCGAGTCCGGCGATGACGGCGAACCCACATGACACCAGCATGGAAGCCGTGTCCTGCGCGAATTTCAGCGATTCGGCGTCGGCCTTCCGGGAACCGACCACACTGACGCCAAGCTCGTCCTGTACCATGCGGCCTTCCGCGAAAAGGAACGGTGGCATGTCCACGACCTGGCGGAGCCTGTTCGGATACCGGTCATCGAGGACGGAAACGAAGTCGAGACCACGACGCTCCCACGAGTCCACTTCGTCCAGCGCCGCGTCGAAGGCGGACTCAAGTTCCGCAGCCCTTGCCCGCGAAACAGGTATGTCCCGGTCATCGAACAGGGTCGGCTCCCCGTTCTCGAAATCATCCGGATCCTCGTCGTCATATAACGGGTTGTTACGCGGGTCGATCTCGTGCATGAGCACCTTCAGGGCGCTTCCGTTGCGCTCGACGGTCTCGGCTATGGACGACCACGAATCGCGCTTCCGGTCGATCGTGTTAAGCAACGCCACCAGTGCGGCGTTCTCCCGCATCAAACCCTCATCGTCAGACATCTGCCACGCTCCCATGCATCTCACCGGTCTCCCCATTCTAATATCGGAACGTTACATCCCGCGTCATGAGGCATCCGTCCGCGAACACGGCTGTCTTCTATCCGCGTGCCGGCGTCGCGTCGATGATCTCGATCCCGTCGTGCAGGTCGGGTATCGCGGCGGCCATCAGCCGCCCCAACGATGCGGCGTCCCTGTGGGTGTATCGCATGGTCATCTGCATGCTGGTGTGGCCCATGACGGCTATGCGCGCGTCGTCCGGCATGTTCGCGCGGGCGGCCATCGTCGCCATCCAATGCCGCGCGGAATGGATCTTCACCTGCGGCAGGCCCGCCGCCTTCAGCGCCTTGCACCATTGGTATCGTTCGGTGCTGGAGCAGACGGGGTTGCCGCGGGCGGATGTGAACACGAAGTCACGCATGCCGATGTTGTTCGCCCGGATCCAACCCCATCCGAAAAGGAAACAGGAAGCGAACCGGGTGCCGCATCCCCTGCGGCCCGTCATGGGCCGGGGGATGCGGCACCCCTTGCCGTCACGCGTGTCAGGCGCGCCTGCGGTTGCGCAGCGCGAACGCGGCGCCCAGGCCGGCGAGCAGCATGCCGGCAAGGGCGGCGGGCAGGACGCCCAGGCCGGTGGAGGCGAGAGGCTTCTCCTTGACGGTCACGGTCTCGTTCGGCTTGCGCGCGTCACCATAGGAGACGAGCCTGCCCGTCTGGTCGTACACCTTCTCACGCCAGTAGTAGGTGCCGGTCTCGCGGACGGTCACGGTCGGCGAGTGGATGCCGTCCTTCGCGTCGACCTTGCCGGTGACGGTGATGAGCACGTCTCCCGACTGGTCGCCGTTGGTCTGCTTCCACAGTTCGAATTCGGCCTTGGCCGCCTGCTCGCAGTTCCTGAGCAGGAGCTCGTCGTGCAGGTCGGCCCTGCCGTTCTCCATCGTGACCTCGCCCTGGCTTCTGGTGGACACCTCGCACCTGGGCGTGTCGGGCTTCCGGACGCGCACGATCTCGGATGCGAGTCCGAACGCATGCTGCACCTTGCCGTGGGTGAGCTGACGCCAGGCCAAAGCGGCGAGCGGATTATGGTTCTGGTCGCCGGCCAGGCTCGGGGTCATGGTCCAATGCCATGCGTAGGTGCCCGCCTCGGTCAGGGTGAACGAGTCCGTCGAGTAGGTGCCGAACCCGGTGACGTCCTTGATGTCGGTCTCGTGGACCTTCACCGCGTTGTCGGGCACGGTGTCGGTCTGCTCGATCGCGGCCGCCGGATCGTCGCTCACCTTGTAGAGGACGCCGTGGAAGTCGAGGCTCAGCGGGGTGCCCTTCGGGGTTTCGCCTTCGGTGACGTTCGACTGCGGGTAGGTGGGCCACACGTCCTTTTCGTTGGTCTTGGCGACGACGAGCCTGTCGACGGTGGTCTCGCCCGCCTTGATCTCCTTGGAGCTGACCGTGGAGTCGAGCTTCGGGGTGAGGCGCCCCATGATGGTCTCGTCCTTGCTGAACGGGGCCTCGTGCACGTCCTTGGCGAACGGGTAGTCCCTGGACGGTTCGATGCCGGTCTGGGCCTTCGTGTCCTGATCCCTGTTCGTGATGTCGTACACGAACGTGGCGTAGCCGGACGGCAGGTTCGTCAGGTCGATCCCGTTCTCGGCCTTCCACACGCCGGCCGGCTTCTCGCCCTTCTTGCTGGACAGGAGGTAGTCGCCCGCCCTGTTCGTCGTGAACGTGGTGGTGGCGAGCTTCACGGCCTGCTTGGGCAGTTCGACGGTCTTGCCCGCGGCCGCGTCCTTCTGCGCCTGTTCGGCCTGTTCGCGGGTCATGCCCCCGTAGAGCGCGCCGTTCACGCGGATCGTGATCTGGTTGGCTTCCGTTTCCCAGCCTTCGCCCTGGCCGTCCTTGGTGTGCAGCCAGTCGGCGGTGTCGGTCTTGCCGTCCCCGTTGATGTCGGCCACGCCCAGCGTGACCTGGTCGCGGATGACGCCGCCCTTTTCCAGGTAGACGACGTCGGTCTTGTCGGACGCGGCCGCGGAGCCGATCTGGACGGCGGGCCGTTCGATCCCGTCGGCGCCGGTCACCTTGCTCTGATCATGCTTGTAGGCGGCGGACACGCTGGACGTGATGGTCGGCTGCATGCTGCGCGCGTGCAGCGTGGTCTCCGCTTCCAGCACGTTGTCGGACCAGTCGTAGTCGGCGGGCAGGTACTGCCTCATGTTGGCGTCCTGCATGTCGGGCGTGATCTCCCACACCCACGTGTACCAGCCGGTGGCGGGCAGGCTCGACGGGGAGGCTCCCGGGTGGGCCTTCACGAAACCGGGGTCCATGGTGATGGAGGAGGCGTCCACATGGCTGGTGGCTCCGTCCCTGTCGCCGGCGGCGGTCGCGGTCGCGGCCTTCACCCCGTCCCTGACGGTCGTCCGGCCCTCGACGGGTTTCTTCGCGAAATGGTAGAGGGTGCCGGTGGCCTTGACGGTGGCGCCGGCGATCCAGTCGCCGCCCGTCGGGTCCGCATGCCAGGTCAGGTCGTCCTCGGGCGCGTGCCCGTATTCGATGCGATGATCGGTCTGGTTGGATTCGATGGTCGGCTTGAAGTTCGCCTGCACCTGGAACGTGATGTTCTTCGACACGGTCTCCGGATCGGACAGTCCCATCAGATCCTGGTTCGGGGAGGACAGTCTGGCCGCCTTAGGAATCTTATGCAGTACAGACACCGTTACCTTGCCGTTGCCGGTGGCGGTCCACGGGAGATGAATGGCGCTGTTCGTGGTGGTGCCGCTGATCGTGTTCGTGCCGGTCTGGTCGAACACGGCCGGACCGTTCAGGATCGCCGTGTATTGGATGCCCGCAATTTCAACACCGTTCACGTTCGTGATGCTTGGGGTGACTAGGCCTTTGCGTTTGCCGGTCGTGTACCGGTATTGCATGTCGAGGTCGGTGGGCGTGCCGTTGACCGCCTCCGTCCACAGGCTGTTCATCTTCGCCGTGTACGCGTCCCAGCTGGGCCCGTCCGCCCAGCCGAGCTGCCGGAGGCCGTTCAGGTATTCGTTGCCCATCGGGTCGAGCTTCTGGTGGATGAGGCCCGCGATCGCGGCCTGCGTGAGATCATCCCGGTCCCCGTTGTGCCTGTCGGTCAGCCAGGCGAGCCGCTGCGCGTCCGGCTTGGTCCTCTCGTCGGTCCAATCGCCCCAGTCGCCCGTCGTGCCCGTGTAGAGCGTGTCGGCCTCGATGCAGTACGTGTTCTTGCCGTTGACCCTGTCGACGACGCCCAGCGACTGCGCCATGTTCTCGTACTTCTTCCCGTTGCTGAACGTGATCGTGCCCACGTTCGTCCACAAACCGGGGTTGCCGTTCTGGATGGAGCGTTCGAACGGGTCGCGCATGGTGGCCGCGTCGGCCGTGCCCGCGACGAGCAGGCCCGCCGCCAGGGTCGCCAGGGCGGCGCCCGCCGCGGCGAGCGTGCGCGCCCAGTGTCTGTCGCTATGAGTCGAACCCATAAGGATGTTTCCTTTCTGTCGGATGGGGGACGGCGTACGTCTATCCCCGCACGCGCGTCTATGCGGGCCGGGGGAGGCATGGGACGGGAACGGCCCGGACGCCATGTCAGGCCGGAACGGGTTCCGTTGTAGATGACTTTGTTTTAGCTTGTCGCTAGAGCGAAGTCATCTGCATGGCCTCGTTGCCGAGACCAGCTCCAAGTCTCACGCGACTGTCGCCGCCGCTTGGTTCGCGTTTCGCCGGATGCCGCATTGTCCCGCACTCAAGGCGGGTCTGTCTTACGCTTCCTCCACGCGCGTTTAACGTCTCCGGGGCACTCCCGGCGACTTGGATGTTGATGGCCGCGTTCACATCACGGTCGATGACAAGTCCGCACTTGCCGCAATGGTAGACGCGTTCGGACAGGGACAGTTTGGCTTTCACCGTCCCGCAGTTCGAACAGGTCTTCGAGCTTGGATACCACCGGTCGATGACATGGAGCCTCGTGCCGGCGCGTGCGGTCTTGTATTCCAGTTGGCGGCGGAACTCGCGGAAGTCCGCGTCCAGTACGTGCTTGGCAAGCCTCCTGTTATGGCTCATGCCCTGCACGTTGAGGTCCTCGATGCTGATGTCGGAATAATTGTCGGCAAGCCACGTGGTGAGCTTGCCGATGTTGTCGGCTCGTTGGGCGGCTATGCGAGCGTGGATTCGGCGCACACGCTCCAACGCCCTGTTGTACCGTTTCGACCCGCATCCATGGCTCATGCCCCTATCGCGGCGGCTCAACGACTGTTGGGCGTGGCGGAGTTTCCGCTGCGTGCGGACGTAGTTGCGTGGATTGGGGAACGTGGTGCCATCCGAGAGGGTGGCGAGGGTCCTGACGCCCAAATCCACGCCGACCTGACGATTACGGTTCTTCTGTTTTCTGTTTTTCGCTGGAACGCTTTCGGTGGGACGTTCGACGGTGAGGGCCGCATACCAGAAGCCCGCATGGCGACTGACGGTCATGCGCACGATTCGTCTGCCGTGGACGCGTTCGGTGGCGTTCTCCATGCAGTGCACGCGTCCGATGCGTGGCAGTTTCAACGCCTTCGGGTCGTCCTCGATAAGGCCGAAGCTGCCGGTCGTGTATGCGAAACGCGGGACACTGGAGCGTTTCGACTTGTATTTCGGCCAGCCCACCCTACGGCCCGCGCGCCTGCCCTTCCTGCTGTCCGACCAGTTCCTCAACGCTTGGGACAGCCATTCAAACGCGCTGCCGTACGCCTCCTTGCTGTTCTCTCGCCACCACGGGGCGATTTCGTCCTTCCACTCGTTCCACCAGCGGCGCATCGCGTACAACGTCCAGTCCGGTTTCTCACCCAAGGAGATTTGGCGCCGGACGTGCGCGAGCATCAGATTGTACGCGAAACGCGCACCACCCGCATGGGACTCCAACAGCCGTGTCTGCCGTGGGGTTGGGTCGAGCCGAATCCTAACGGCCTCATACGCGCTCATCGCGCATCGCCTCCAACGCCTTCTCCGCACGGTGCTTGGCGGCACGACGCCCGTACAGTCTCGCGCAGAACGAGGTCAGCACCTCGGTCATGTCGCGCACCAGATCGTCGTCCGGCTCCGTGTCATCCACCACGATGATTCGGCGTCCCTGCGCCTTCAACGCGCTCTCCACCAGTCCCATGTTCATACGGGCGAGCCGGTCGCGATGCTCCACGATCAGCGTGCCGACGGTCGGGTCGGATAACAGCCGGTTGAGCTTGCGTCGTTTGTCGTTCATGCCGGAACCCGTCTCCGTGACCACCTCGGGCTTCTCGACGCCCATGCCAAGGGCGAACGCCTTCAACCGGTCGGCCTGACGTGTCAAATCGTCCTTCTGGTCAGACGAGCTGACACGCGCGTAACACACCGTATGTGATTGCTCCATCCGACGTGGAATTTGACAGGTCCCGCCCCGCCTTTTAGCGCCCACAACAGGGATTCAGCACGTTTACGCCGATAAAACGGGAGTGTAGGTGCAATGTGTTCAAGATCAGCCAAGGAACCTGAATAGCCTATTGCCTGCGCTGCAGTTACGTATATATTACAGTCAAAAACGACGGTAAGCCCCTGTGCCATATCCAAATGTCAGAAAAACAGTCCCTTGAAGGATTCCTCGGCGGGAATCAAATCGTCGTCACGCGGATCGATTCCATGTTCCAGACTATTGCGCATAGCATTTTCCATCATCCGCATGAGCTGGTCTTCCGTAATGCTTTCTGACTCTAGGGTTTTGTCAAGAACCGGTATGCTCATATCCTTGATTTCCCTCCTTTCTAATGACGTATTCAGTCCATGCTTCACCTCCGACCAATTCGGCGAATTGATGGAAGAGGAACGCTTCGATTATGAAGGCCTTCTTTCCCGAAACCTGCCCGAAGTATCCGAGGAGCGTGATGCGGACGGGGGATGGCATCCCAGCCGGCCGCGTAGCCGACGGCCAGGAGCATGAGGCGCGGCGCCCACACGCCGCCGGCGGCGAACGGGGCGAGCACGGCGGCGAACAGGGCGAGACGCGCGGGCCATGGGCCGGGGCCCGCCGCCCGCGCCCACCGTTCCCGGCCCGCGTCCAGGAGCATGGCGGGGACGAGCCGGCGCAGCAGGATTCCCGCGGCCGGCCAGAACAGGATGGCGATCGGGGTCATGCCTCCCGTATGCGTCCGTCCGGAACGCATACGGGAGGCATGCAGCAGGGGACGCCCGTCCCCGCACCCGCAAGGAAAGGAAACCGTCATGACCGACCAGGAGCCGGGAGCCCAGCTCACCGAATCATACGAACCCCAGTCGTACGCGCCGCAGGAGAACACGCGCCCCGAAATCGCGACCGTCGCGTTCGGCGGATACCGGACGGAGGATGTGGACCGTCTGGTCGACCAGTACGAGGAGAGGACGGCCGGATACCGGCGCAGCCTCGCCCGGCAGATCGCGATCGCCGACAACCTGAGGAACCTGAACACGCGGCTGACCGCCCAATTGGAGGCCGCCTGCCGGGAACGCGACGAACTGCGCCACCGGGCGGAAAGCCCGTTCGAGGCGGCCGGCAAGGCCGCGCAGGATCTCGTCGACAACGCGAGGAACACGGCGCGCGACACGATCGCGGAGGCGCGGGCGCAGGCAAAAGGCATCCTCGACGAGGCGAACGCGAAGGCCGGGGACATCGTCGAATCCGCGAAGCAGACCGCCGACGGGCTCGCCGAGGAACACAAGAGGGAGCATGACAAGGCGATGGCCGACCTCGCCGAGCAACGCGACGCGTCGAAGAAGGAGCACGCGAAGGCCCTCGCCGACATCGAAACGCGGCGCAAGGACGCGCAGGCCGCGACCGCGGAACGCGAACGACGGGCGGGGGAACGCGAACGACGGGCCAGGGAGACGGTGGACGCGATCCGGGAGACCCTGAAGAACGCGATCCGCACGCTCGACGACTGAAAACAAACGGGATCAAGGGGATGCGGGCATGCAGCCGTCCGGACCGTTTCGCCCCGCATCCCGATCCCCTCTCAAGACGTGACGCCGCCGGGATGCGGGTGCCGGGCTTGGATGGCGACGGGCCCGGCACGCTTCGATAGGATGGCCGGGATCAGCCGCGCACCGTCCTGCGGAACCCTCCTATCAGATCGGCCAGGCGCCGCACCGCCCCGACGGGCCCGTATTCGCGCAGCGTCGCGTCATACAGTTCGCAGGCGAGCCCGATGTCCTCGCCCCAGCCGTTCGCCCCGATCAGCGGGTTGAAACGATCCGCATGCGCCAACGCCCGGCGGATCGGGGCGCAACGGCATCGCATGACCAGGCACGCCAGACGCGGATGGGCGTTGGCGCATGCGTCACGGGACAGGCGGGTCAGCACGTCGGCCCCGTAGCGCAGCATGCACGCGTCAGCGAACATGCCGGGATCCGCGCCCCTCGTCCGGCACGTCCAATCCGGATACGGCAGGATACGGGTCGCCATCATGCGTATCGCCGGATGTTCGGCGGGCCGGCCGTAACCGATGCAGGCGAACAGTCCGGTGACCCGGCCGACCACGAACACAAGGCCCATCCGACGAAGGACCGTGGACCGTTCCGGCAGTCCGCGCCCGTCCGGAACCCGTTTCCACCCCCTGCCGAGGAAACGGGAGGGCATGCCCGCGAACGGCCCGTTGTCTTTGAGGAACGGCCTCACTTCGATCTCGTCGTCTTCCATGGGCCCGTATGATACGCGGCCAGGCAGGTTCCTCGCGCCCGTCCCGTCACGATCCGGACGTCCGGACGCATGCGGCGGGGACGGGAGCCGGCCGCCGACGGCGACGCCGATCGTCAGGCAGGCGAGCCGCATCCCCCACACGTCCGCGCCCAGCAGCCAGGCGAGGATTGCCGCGCACGCGGATACGTGGACGAGACCGTGCCGTCCCATCCATGCGCCGGACCGGATCAGACCGATCCGGCGCATGGACGCGGGTATGGCCGGGCGGACGGCGACGCCCAGGAGCGTCCACGCCCAGACGTTGACGGGCGTCAAACGGCGAGCCTTTCGCGTACGCGGAGCGCCCAGTCGACCGCCATGGCGGCCTGCGGGGGCACGACCCCGTTGCCCAGGGCGCGCAGTTGGAGGTTCCTGTGATTGCCGTCCACATGCCGCCAGATCGCCGGATTCGTGACCCAGCCGTCCTCCAGACCCATCATCCATTCCACGAACCTCGGGGATAGGTGGGAGGCCGACGGGAACCGGGAGCCCACGGACCGGGTCTTCCAATAATCGAGCACGCTTTTGTCGGGCAGGCGGGTCGCGGGGATCGGGATGTCCGGGTCCATGTCCTTGCAGCCGGGCCAGAACATGGGGTCGATGAGGCTCATCCCCCGGTCGGTTTCACGCCAGCGGGCGAGCATGCGGTCGCGTATCGGCTGGTCCAGCCGGGCTTTCGGATGCGCGTCGAACGGGGCGTGGCGGGCGAGCCAGTACGGTTCGAACAGTGTGGGGTCGGCGGCGTTCGCCCCGATCCAGCGGCGCAGGCCGCCGGTCGCCTGCGTGGGACAGGGGGCGGGACGGCCGGACACCCGCTCCCAACGGCGGATCGCCGCGGTGAACCGGCCGAAGCGCACGCCCCTGCCGTCGTCCAACCCCCACAGGCCGCCATGATAGGGGCCGGGGACGGTGATGCTCATGTTGTCGGCGGCCACGGGCATGCAGTCCTCACTGTTCCTCTGGTTGCTGCCCTTCCCGCCTCTGCTCGTCGGCGTGGACAGCACGGTCACATTCCTCATCATCACATCCTCCCTCAGATTGCCGGTCGAAGACCGGGGCATGATCGCATCCATGCAGTTCGGCGTGGGGAACAGGCGGATGTCGTCGCTCTTCTTCGCCCAGTCGGCGCACGTGACCGCATGCCCCATGACGGCCCGGCGTGCGGGCCTCATCGTGCCCCCGTTCCACTCGTTCGACGTGGGCGTCGGCAGGCAGGTGACCTCGTCGGACAGGTGGATCGTACGCGTTCCCGCCGCGATCACCTCGCCCGCGTCCATGATCGCGTTGTTCAACGAGACGCCACGCCAGTTCTCCCCCGGCCTCCAACAGCCGCGCACCGTATTCCGGGTCGCGTCCATCACCGTCGGCGTCAGCAGCCACAGGTCGTCATCAGTCCATGACCACGGGTATGCGTCAGACGGCCTCAAGGCGAACGATGCCTGGTCGATCTGGGTCGGCAGCCTCGAATCATGCTCCCTGACCTTCTCCGGGTCCATGCGTCCCGGCAGGTCCATGAGCCGCACCTGCGTGGACAGGAACGTGCTCCTGTCCAACGGGCGGCCCGACGTGGCCGGGGCGGCGAACACCCCGTCCGACTGCTTCGGCGTGTACAGGAACCCATCCGCCGGGGTCGGAAGGACGCCGATTCCCGCGACCGAGGCCGCCAGGCTCGGGTTGCCGGCCCCGAACCGCTGGTTCGGCCCCGTATGCCCCGCATCCCCCGCCTTGATGGTCGGCAGCATGGCCGCCTGCGCGGGCAGCGGCGCATCCCCGTTCCCGTATGACTGGTTCGGCCCGCCCTTCGCGCCGTCCGTCGCCTTCGGCGTCACCAAAGCCGATCCGGCCGCTGGCACGGGGACCGTAAGCCACGATCCGGGCACCATATACACGCGGCCCGCCGCCATGACGCCCGATTTCGGCCACGCGTCCATATACACGTCCACATCGCCGAACAAATCCGGCTCCCCTGTCGTCCACACGTCCCTGTCCGCATCCCATACGGCCCAGGCGCGGCCCTTCGGCCTCATGGGCGGCAGTTGGGCGAGACGCCTCAGCCGGGCATTCGACGGCTCGCGCGCCGTGGACGGGTCGCGCGGCCAGGCGGTCACGAAGATGCGCAGCCTATGGTGAGGGGCCCCGATGTCGGCGGCCTCAAGACCTCGCCACACCGCGTCATAACCCAGGTTCGCCAGATCGCCCAGCACACGGCCCAACGCGCGGATCGTGGGCGCCGTATGCACGCCGTCCAATCGCTCGCCATCCGCCAGCACCGTGTCGCCGTTGATTTCGAACACATGCCGGCCGCACGCCTTGCAGACGACGGCCGCGCACTTCTCCGGATCGGCTTCCAGATAATCGCGCAGGACGGTCGCCAAAGGCTTCGCCCCCTCCGCATCCGGGTCGGGCGGCGTGAAACCGTCCGGCGGGTCGACGGAGGGCGTCACGCACGCGCACAGGCCCGCCTTCCCCAAAGCCTTCGCACGCCGGTCCGCCTCCGCCAGATCCTCGCGGCTGGAGGCCGTGGCGGTCAACGCACCCTGGACGTTTTCCCATAGCAATAGGGGACTCTTCGAAGCCTTCAGAATATCCGCCTGATAGCTCCACAATCCCGACCGGGTGCCCTCATGCATGCCCGCGCGCAGACCCGCAAGAGACAGGGACTGGCAGGGCGACCCGCCGACGACCACGTCCGTATCGGGCAACTTCTCGAAGTCGATTCCGGTGATGTCGCCCAGGTTCGGGCAGTCGTCGCCGTGCGCGTGATATGACTCGATGGCGCAGGGGCCGGGTTCGATGTCGCTCGTGTAGGCGACGCGCATGCCGCCGCCCAACGCCATGTCGACGCCGAGATCCAATCCCCCGTATCCGGAGAAGAGGCTGCCGATGAGACCGTTGTGTTCAGAATTGTTCTGCATACATGACTGTATGCGTTCCCCGCATCATGCCCTGACGAGAATCCCGTCCACCATGTACGAGTCGGCTTCGAGGGTCAGCGCATGCATGGTGATGGTTTCCCTCATATCCTCGCGTTTGCGCATGTGAGCCCAATAGCCTCGGTCGCAGATGATGGATTTGCGGATCCGGTCATACGTGTTGATCAGATAATTGGTTCGTTCGTTGACCCTGCGTCCCTCGATGAGGCACACTCTGTTGGGTTCATGGCTGGAAATACTGGATGCGCGCCCGAGTCCAGCCTCCAGGGTCTTGATTCCGAGTATGAGTTTTCGGCTGATCGAGGTCGCGTGCATGCCGTTCCGGATCGGGTTGCCGTCCGACTCCCAGTACCCCTGTAACAGGGCCTGCCGCCATTCCTTTTTCATGCCGAACGTCCAGCCGGGCAGATGCTTGTTGATGGCTCCCCGGCCGAAATTGTCCTCGAACCAGTGGAATTTCGTTTTGTCGTAGCAACGCCAGTAGTGGCCGGTCCTCTGGTCCTGTTCGCTGAACTTCCAGCCCAGCGCCTTCATGTGGGGCATCAGGGATTCGACATCCCTGAACCCGCAGCAGACGCCCACCTGCTGGTTGGTGCTTCCATCCCGTGATTCCCACACCCAACCATCGCCGAGGAAACGGCCCACGAAATAGAAGAACTCCTCGTCGAACACGACGTTCTCCAATGACGGGATGGGCAATTCCGGGATCCGGCCGACGTTAAGCCACATGTGAGCATCCATGTTCGAAGCAGACCGCCAGCCGTCCTTTTCGAACAGGGTGGGGTAGGTGCGGTTTGCGTTGTCCCAGGGGCCCTGGAAACGGTGTCCCGCCATAAACATGCTTTCCGGCGCGCAGATTATCCCATTAGAACCCTGCCCGTGCAGGATAATGGCATCATCCCGTTTTTCGGTCATGGTCTCAAGAACCGGCTTCCAACCATCCGACCCGGTGAGGACCAGATCGCCGATGCCCACCGATTCGATGGGCATGAAGCCCTTTCCCGTCAATACCGGCATATCGTCCGCGAACCATGAGAATGGTTTGTCCGTTTCGTTTCGCATACGCCGTCGTATGCGAAACGCGACCCTTATTGTTCGACGACCCTGTCGAGCGTCCATTCGCGCGCGTAGTAGGGCCCGTTGTCGGTCATCCACCCGGCCATCGCCGACCGGCCCTCATAGCGGCCGATGTCGGCGATGGCCGGGTCGTCGGTCTTGTGGAGGCGGATGAGGTCGCCCGGCATGGGGTCGCGCCGCACGGCCTCGGGCAATGGCGTGTCCGGGTCGGGGAACGCGGAGCCGTCGCCGACCCAATGGTCGACGCAGTCCGAGTCCACGATGTAGGGTTCGCCCGCATCGGTCCTGCCGGCCAATGCGGGGCGGAAGCGCGTCCATTCGTCGCCGTCCCGTTGGGCCACGATCCCGTCCCGGATGCGGGCGAGGAGGCTTGCGGGCAGGTTCTCCCAACCGATGATGTTCTCGTGCATGCCCGCGCGCATGCGTCCCCGACGCATGGCCTCCGGTTCCGCGGCCCGCCGTCCAGGGGAGGGCGACGTGGCGCGCCTGCCGGCCGATGGGCATGTCACACACGGCAGACCCTCCCCCCGCTTCCGGCCCGTGGGCGACGCGCCGCATGAACGGGACGGAATACGATATCGTGCACGCGGTCGCATGGTCGACGGCGGGCGGCATGCCCCGGCCGGGCCGGCTTCCCGGCGTCGAATCTTCTTGAAACCATGCGCCTCGGGGACGCATGCAACGGCGCATGACCCAACTGGAATCCCTCGAACACTGGTTCACGCGCCTGTACGGGCGCATGGCGGGCGGGCGCATGGCCGCCGCCTGCCTGGAGGACGGGCTGGAGCGCACGGCCCTGCGCTACGGTCATACGCCGGACATGCGGGAGGCGTACAACCGGCGTCTCGACTGTTCGCCGCAGCACTGGCTCTCCGCCCGGGGGCTGATGCCGAAAAGCCTGCTGGAGAACGGCATCCCGTGGCTGGAGTGGATGGACGCGCATCCCGGCGACGATCCGGACAAGGCGTGGGACGCGGTCGCGATGCGACGCCTGGACGACAAGCGGCGTCGCGGCGTGCGCCACGTGACGCCCACCCCGTTGTCCGACGGGTCGAACTCGACCGGCGGACGCCCCTACGGGTTCAACGGGCGGCGCCGGTTCGAATCCCTGCTGGACATGGGACGTCTCGAATGGTCGCCCGGCATGGGCGCCGCCCCGGACATGGCCGCGGACGGGTTCGAAGACATGGTGCTCACGGCCGTCGACCTCGGCATCGACCCGACGACCATTCCCGTCTGACGGACAGGCCGTCCGAAACCCCGTGGAGCCCCGCCAAGCGCCCGGCACAGCCCGACGGGCGCATAGCGGACCGCATGGTCATGGACAGGAACGGCAGGGGCCACCGGGCGAAGGGCCTCCCCCAAGGGTACGCGGGCACCTACGAGCCGGCGTCCGGCACGTCGGGCGGAGACGTCATGCCGCCCGCCGCCGAGGACCTCGACCCGAAACGCTACGGGCACAAGAGGGCCGTCAGGCTTGTGAACTGGCGGGTCGAACACGATCCGACCAGCCTGTGGCTGCAAGACCGGCTCAAAGCCGTCAGGCCGGGCGTCGACAGGGACGGCAACCCGTTCGACTACCGGGACGAGCCGGTGCTCGACCCGGCCGACGAGGCGCGCATGATCGACGACGCGGTCTACCGGGAGGACGCGGACGGACGCCCGCACTACGGGCGGATCATGCGCGCCCTCGCCTCCTGGTATCCGAACGAGGCGGAACGCTTCGACATGGCGCGCAGAATCGCGGAGAACCGGTGCGACGCGCTGCGCCGCAACGTGATCGGCGACCCGACCCGATGCTACTCCGCCAGGCTCGTCGGCTACGCGCTCACCCGCCCCGTGCGCATGGAGGCGATCCTCGCCCGGCCGCCCTACAATCTGAGCGCCCACCGGATGCGCGTCGGCAAACGGTACATGGACCGGATCGGCGCGTACGCGCGCGAACACGGCGGACGACTGCCCGACAAAAGGCAGCGCGACCGGATCTGGGACGAGAACATGGGCGACTTCATCCACGAGAAGATAGCCAGGGGCGTCCAGTACGGGCGCGGCATGTACTATTCCGACGGGTCGAACGCGCGCCCCGAATACCATGGACGCCCGCCCCGCCTGGACGCGGACGGGAAACCGTTCAACGCGCGCGAGGACTTCGAACGCATGCTGGCCGCCGGACGTGCGGAGCTCGACCGGACGCCCGGCGAATTCGACGACGTGGTCAACCGGATGGACGCGCATGACGCGTTCGCCTCGGGCGGCGCGGACGCGCACGCCGCATGGACGGAGGCGCGCCGGCGCGGCCTGGACGTGCGCCTGATCGAGGATGCGCTCGGCGTGGACGCGTCGGACGCGGCCGCATGGGAGGCGGAGTATCAGGCCTTGAGCTCGGGCGCCCGGTAGACGCGGGGCACGGCCGCGCCCGCGGGCCACATGTCATGGTCGCGGGCGAACCGGACTATCACGTTGACGACGGTGTCGGGCATGGGCCGGGCGAGCATCGCGTCCAGGCCCTTTTTGTCGCCGGCCAGCCAGAACACGAGGAGCGCGAGGTCCATGGCGCCGGCCGCGCATCCGGGCCTCGTCCCCGCGAGCGTCGAAAGCGTGTCGCGCGCGGCCGTCAGCCGGCCGGGCCTGGGCGTGACGGGGATGGGACGGCGGCGCAGCGCGTCCATCGCCTCCCCCATGCCGTCGGGCAGGCGCGCGGGATCCGCGGCGCGTGCGGCGAGCGTGCGTGCGTCGAGCGTCGGGTCGAGGAGGGAGAGCGCCATCATGTCGCGTCCCCTGGGATCGTTCAGGCCGGCGGCGAGCCGGTCGGCGGTCTGGTCGTTCATCCACGTGCCCGCGCCGCCTTCGAGGCGTGCGACCCACTCGTGGGCCAGGTTCATGTAGTCTTCCATTGCCGTTCCTCCGTTTCCACGGTGTTGTGTGCCCCCGGGTATGCGTTCCCCCGTCCGCTAGAAGAGCGGGAGGCTTGCGGGGCGTTCGAGCCGGTCGGCCGTGAGCGGCAGGTACGTGGGGTCGAGCTCCGTGGCCGCGCACCGCAGGCCTTCCCGCCGGCATGCGTCCAGCGTGGTGCCGGAGCCGGCGAACGGGTCGAGGACGAGGCCGTGGGGCGGGCATGCGAGGCGGGCGAGCCATCGGGTCAGGTCCAGGGGTTTGACGGTCGGATGGGCGAGCCGTCTTTCGCCCACCGGCACGGTCAGGGCGAGCGCCTCCGCGTCGAGCAGGCACGCGGGGTACGCGTCCGCCCCGGATTCGAGTCCCAGGCGCGCGCAGCACGCCTTCCACGCCTTGTCCCGTGTCCGGGGGCGGACGAGGCGTTCCAGGGCGCGTATGGGCCTGTCCTGCGCTTTCGGACAGTAGTAGAAGCGCGGCGCGTCGGCGGGCAGGAGCCGGGCCATGGCCTTGTCCATGAGGACGTTCGACGGGTGGCGGCCCGGTATGCGCGGCCCCATGGGCCTGGGCGTGCCCGAATCACGGAACGTGTCGCCGCCGCGCGGCGCGTCCGGACGCCCCCCGGCGGTCGCGTTGAGCCGGTAGCGGCGCCCCAGCTCCCCCATGTCCGCGTCCAGGGCGCAGGCGGCCACGTTCAGGGCGCCCGTCCCGTGGTCCATGAGGTTGCGGCCGAGCATGGACTCGCGGGGGCGCTGGGCGACGAGGATCGGCTCCCATGCGGGTTTGAGCGCCGGATTGAACCCGCGCCAGGGCCGCGCCTCGCGGGTCTTCGCCTCGTAGCGTTCCGTGTAGGCGACGTTGCGTTCCAGGGACGCGGAGTCCCGTATGACGCCGGTCCGGTCGTCCCTCACGCCGAGCGCCCGGTCGACCGCATGGTCGCCCCATTCGCCTTTCGGCATGCCTGACGCGTACAGCCAGCTGATCTGGTCGCGGATCAGCCAGCCCGCGTCCTCCATGGCGCAGGCGAGCCGGTGCCAGGTGCGGGGCGAGCCGAACACGAGGGCGAACGCGCCGGGGCGGACCGTGCCGAGCATGGCCGTCCAGAATTCCGGGTCGAAGGCGATGCCGGTGGAGTCCCAGCGTTTCACCTCGCCCGCGGTGCCCAGGCCGAGCTCGTAGGGCGGGTCGGTGACGATCGCGTCCGCGGGCGCGTCGAGGAGGTCGGGCAGGCGGCGGGCATCCGTGTTGTACAGGGTCAGGCCGTCATGGTCGATGAATGGTCTCATGGGCCCCGTGTATGCGTCCGCCGGGGCGGGCATCGGGCCTGTATGCATTCCGGCCGGCCTGTATGCATCCGTATGCATCCGGGGATGCATACATCTTTTCTTCCCGTTTCGGCTTGGTTCCAACGTTCCGGGGGTGGTCCGGGGCGTGTATGCATTGTATGCATCATTCCCTTATAGAGGATTCGAAAGAAAGGAAGGAAACCCCATATATTGATGCATACAATGCATACAAGAGAAAGGAATTTTATTTTTTCCTTTATATATAAGGGTTTTCGGGCTTTTTCCAAGCCTTTTTTGTATGCATCCCCGGATGCATACAAATGCATACACGCGAACCGGAATGCATACACGGTCCCGCGCATGCGGCTCCACGGCATCGCGAACCCCCGGGGAGCCCGGCGAAACGGATCGCAGGATCGCATGGAAGACGGGAACGTGAGGGCGACGCTCGACATGCTCGCCGGACTGGGATTGGAAGTGCGCGTGATGCGCGAGACGCCGTTCCTCGCGGTCGTGGAGAACCCCGCCATCCCGTTGCGCAGGGTCGCCGTCGCCGCCCCGGACGGGGACGGGTCCGCCCGGGCCGCCATGTTCGAAACCGATCCGGACACCGGCCGCAACCGGCCGCACGGGGATTCCGCGGCCGTCCCCCGCGACGATCCGTGGCCGGCGGTCGCCGGCATGTGCCGGACATGGCCGGCCGGCCTCGGCGCGCTCGGGGACGCCGCCGGGCTCACCCGGGCCGAACTCGCCCGCAGGACGGGGATCGCGGCCTCCAGGATCAGCGAATACGCCCGGCCGCGCCCTGGGCGCGCGGACCCCGGCAACATGACGCTGCGCACCGCCCGCGCCCTGGCCCGCGCGCTCGGCGTCACCATCGACGACCTGTACGACGCCATGGCCATTCGCATACCGGAAAACGGACCGACGGTCCGACAGGCGGGAACATCCGATCCGGTCCGCCGGGCATGAAAAAGGGCCCGCACGGCACGTCGCCAAGCGGGCCCGGGATCCACCCCCGTCTAGGGGCGGACGAGCAGGAAACGGTACGGGAGAGGATCCGTCTCGCCGCGCATCCACACGCGCAGCAGCGGCCAGCCCGCGCCCGTCGCGGCGGCCGCGGCATCGGACAGGTCCGACTCCTCCTCCACGACCAGGTTCGCGAGACCGTCCGCGGACACGAACGCGTCCGACAGGCCCGGGATGCGCGCCGAAAGCCCCGAAGCCTCCATACGCCACAACTCCCACACATGCAATACGGTCGCATCGTACGGGTGCGCGTCCGGCCCCGCATGATCCGAACCCGCACGCAGGCGCATGCCGGCCGGGCCGGCCGCCGCGCGCGGCAGCAGGGCGAGCAGACGCCCCGCACGCCGGTCGAACTCGCGGGCCGTCATGCCCGACGGCATGTCACGGCTCGAATCCCACAGGACGTGCACGCCCGACGATTCGTCGAACGTCTCATACGGGGTGAGAACCATATCCGCTATGATGCGCCTCCCCTCCGGTCAGACGCCCATGCCCGCGAACGGGTTCGACGCATCCTGCGCGTCCGGCAGGCCGAACGCGGCCAGCGGATCGGTCTCCCCGCCGATACGCTCCCCGTCGCCCGTCTTCACGACCGCGTTGAGCATGGCTCCCACGCCCGAATTGTCCTGCTTGTACGCGTACAGCCACACGTTGACGCGCACGATGGCGCCCGAATACAGGTCGGCGGCGGTCAGACGGCGACGGTTCGAATCCACGACCCAGCCGGCCGCGGCGAGATCGGTCTTCGTGCCGGTCTTGAGCACCCAACGGCCCTCATACTCCTCGTACACGTCCTTCTTCAGCTTGCCCACGTTGTCGCCGCGGTCGAACTTGGCCGTGTCCCCGTCCTCCACGGGCAGGCGCAGGCGCCCCACCCACTCCTTGTCGTCCATGGAGTGGCCGGAGAACGGCGCGTACGACTTGCCGTCCCTGCCGGGTTCGCCGTCGATGCCGCGCCGGATCGCCTCCGCGCATTTGGCCTGCAGGTCGCGCATCATCTGCGAGACCGCGGGATCCTTCTTGTCGAACAGCACGGTCAGCGTGTACTTGCCGTTCTTCGAATCGGGTTCGAACAGGTGCGGGAAGTTAGCGATTCCCGGCACGGTCACGAAGTTCAGGCGTTCCGCCTGCTGGTTCTGGTCTGCCATGTCCCATGGCTCCTTTCACGATTGGTCCATGTCGGCGGCGTCGGCGCGCCGTCACGCCCCGGTATGCGTCCCCGGCTCACGCGCGGATGCTTTCCGGCCTGAACCCCACGTCCTGGATGTCCGGCCCGTCGATGCGCACCGTCGTCAGCTCCCGCCCGTCGAACAGGGCCGCGTACGCGCCGTCCGCGAACGGGATGGAGTCGCCCGCGCACAGGGCGCCCGCCTCGTGGGCGAGCCGGCGCGCCTGCTCCCCGTCGCCCAGGTCCGCCAGCGATTCGATCCGCTCCTTCAAACCCCAGGCGCGCGCGTCGTCCTCCACGCCGCGCGTTTGCGCCCGTCGGCGGGCCGGCATGGGCGGGACCACGTCCCCCGCGCCGCCGGCCCGCATGGGCGCGAACGTGCCCGCATACCCCTGCGGCAGGCCGCCCGGCCTGTGCGCCCTGTTGTTCCTGTCAACGCTCATTCCAGCTCCTTCCGGTCGTCGTCCCGCACGCTATGCGCCCGCCCGTCCGGCCACGCGTAGCCGCGCAGGCGGGCGGGGAAATATTTCAGGCGCGCCCGGTACAGCAGCCACGTGCACAGGAGGGTCGGTATCCCGTTTGATTTGCGCAGGTTGTGGCGGGCGCACAGGCCGACCAGATTGTGCCGGTCCGTGGCCCCGCCCCTCGACCACGGGTAATGATGGTCCATATGCTCGATCGGCCCCCGGCATCGCAGCAGGCCGAACAGGCCCCGATGCTCGCACCGGCCGCCCGCCGCCATGCGGATCCACGTCCGGTCCGCGTCCGGGAACAGGCGGACCGGATCCCGGTCGAACGGGTTGTCGGGCTTCGGCATGCGCAGGTTCATGAGGATCAGGAGCACGATCAGGAGGCCGGACAGGCACAGGATCGGGACGAGGCGCGCGCCCGCCATGATCCGGACGTCACGAAACGCGCGTATCAGGCCGGCCGCATGCTCCCCCGCATGCCACGGGTCCACGGTCGTGTCCGCCGCGTATTCGGGCGAATCCTCCGACAATGCGGCGCGCATGCGACGCGCCAGGAGCGTCCAGTACGCGCCTGCCAGGCCGCCCACGCCGATCAGGGCCGCCCATGGCGACCACCGGTCCGTGTCCGACGCGAACCTGTCGCGTTCCCTGTCCTCCGATTCGCGGCTCATCGCAACGCCTCCATGTCCGTGTCGGACGCGAACCCCATGCGATGGAGGAGCCGCATCGCCGCGACCGCGTCCCCGTGCAGGTCCGACACCCATGCGGCGAGCGCGTCCCGGTCGGGCCGGTCGGGGAACAGGCCGGGCCAGACGCGCATGGCCGCGCGGATCACGCCCGTCGCCCCCTCCCGGTCGCCGTGCGCGTCCATGTCGAGGGCGCGCATGCCCGTCAACGCCAGATTGGCCGTCAGCGCCAGGCCGGCCGTCTGCCGGGCGAACCCGATCTGCTCGCCGGCCGGATACCCGCCGGGCCAGGCTTTCAGCATGCGCGCGCGCATCCGCTCCATGATCAGCATCGTCCCCGCGTCGTCCGCGTCCCCGTCGAGGGCTGCGAGCGTGCGGGCCGCCGTGTCCGCGTCCGATGGCGTGTCCTCCACGGACGCGTACCAGACGCCGTCCCCCGTGTCGGCGAGCAGGCCCATTGCGTCCAGGGCGACGGTGATGCGGGTCGCGTACCCAGGGTCCGTCTCATGCGGGTAGCGGGCCCAGATCTCGTCGGGCAGCCATGCGAACGGGAGGGCGAGCAGTTCCATGGTGCGCGGCGAATCCGGTCTGACGGCCATGGGTTCGGGTATGGGCAGCGGGCCCGTGCCGGGGGCGAGCAGCCAGCCGGGCGGCGTGCCATGCCCCAGCTGGTAGGCGACGTCGGTCCGGTTGGCTTCGAGCAGTCGCGGGTCGGACAGGAGATACGGGTTGTGTTCGCTCATGCGCCCCTCCTATGCCGTGCCGTGTTCGCCCGCTGTTCGGCGAGGAACCGCCGGTAGTTCGGATCGTTGCTCTCGTCTGATATGTCGCCCCGCTGTTCGGCGCGGCTGAACCGCCGCTCCTCCATGCCGCGCGCCCGTTCCTGTTCCAGGAGCGCGCGCGTCGCCCCGCTGTTCGGCGCGGGTATGCGGATCGGACGGGCCGGCGTGGCGGCGCGTCCGGCCGCGTGGCGGCGCGTCCGGCCGCGCCGCTGCATGTCGTCCAAGAGGCGTTCGCCGACGCGCATCAGCGTCCGCTCGTCCAACCCGTTGTTCACGGTCAGCTTGTTGCCTTTCCCGAAGTCGACCAGGGGGCTGTTCTTCGACGGGGCGGGCGGCCGGACGGGCGCGTCGGGGCGAGCCCCCGGCCGCCCGGCCGGCCGCTCGCCCGCCCGGTTCGCGGGGCCGTTCGCGGCGCGCATGCGCGACTGCGGGGACACCTGGGCGAACGCGGGCCGGGACGGGGGCTGCGGGGCCTTCGCCTGCTCGTGGATGTCCTCGGCGAGCTGGCCGATGTCCTCGGCCGCCGTGTCGGAGCGCATCACCTTCCTGACCTGGCTTTCGAGCTCGTCGCCCTGCAGGGATTTCGCCAATTCGGCGCGCACCTTGTTCTCGTATCGGGTGGTCGCGAGCCGGTTCTCGTCCGGGGTGGGACGGTCCGCGAGATATTCGGCCCTCTCCCGCGTCTCCTTCGCCTCCGCGGCGATGGCCGCCTTGTCCGCCTGGCTGGGCCCGTGCCCGCCGGCCGACCGGCCGCCGCCCGTCATGCCGTGCATGGCCGGGGACGCGCCCGCCTTCACCCCGTTCATCACGGTTCCGGCGAGCCCGCCGCGCCCACCGTCCTTCATGGCCATGCCCGCGGAGCCGAGCGCCATGGCGGCCGAGCCGCCGGTCGCCACGCACACGCCCGCCGCGATCGCGGCGCCCGCGGCCATGGTCAGGCCCCGTTTCATCGCGTTGCCGAACCCGGCGAGCTGGGCGAGGCCGGGCAGGCTGAACGGGTTGCCGATCCTCCACACCTTCACGCACAGGAGCTTCACGGCCTTCACGTACAGGACCGGCAGGAAGATCGCCGCGACGAGCAGGCGCAGGACCCCGCCCTGCGTGTTCCCGTCCGCGTCGACCATGCCCAGGAGGGTCATGCCGATGTTGGTGAACAGGATGCCGAGGCTGCCGAACAGGGCGACGACCGTGGGGCCCGCCACCCATGCGAGCATCTGGACGAGCGCGTTGCCGACCGCCCGACGGCCCGCGTCCGGACTGACGGCGAGCAGGAGCAATGCGAGGAACAGGCCGATCGCGGCCAGGCAGGCGACGAGCATGCTCAGCGTCTGCAGGCTGCCGCACCCCAATCCCCAGACGATCAGGTTCACCTCGCCGGCCACGCCGTTCAGGAACCCCTCCGACAGGGTGCCCAGGGAGCTTTTCCCGTGCTGCTGGTCGATGAGCCGGTAGGCGGCCGTGTTCTGCTGCATGTTCCCGCCGCCGTTCGTAAACACGAGCTGCTGCCAGCCGCTGGTCGCCGTGTTCACGTCGAACAGGAGCGCGAGGTTCGCGATCTCGCTGCGCCTGTTCGTCTTGTCCGAATCGTCAACGACGGGCTTCGCCTTGTCCCCGTCGCCGCGCGTCACATAATACGTGTCGTTCCCGTCCGGGTCGACGCCGGTCAAAGCCGCCTCGCAGGAGGATGCGAGCGGCCCGCCCGCTTTCCGGCTGACGACGCCCGCCGCGGAGCCCGCCAGGGGTTTCTTCTCGATCGCGCCGACGAACTTGAAGCCCGCGCGATCCTTGAACGAGCCGTCCGCATCCACCTTGCACACGTTCCACAGCATGACCCACCGGTCGAGCATCTGGGTGGTGGAATCCGCGGGCAGTTTCAGCGTGTACTGGGCGCGCAGGTCCTTCGCCGTGCTCATCATGGTCGGCCAGAACGCGATCGCGTTCTGCTGGGTGGCGTTCACGCCGCCCATGCCCGCGGTCGTGATGTCGCTCATCGCCTGCGCGTCCGCGCCCGCACGGTATTCCAGGATCCGGCAGAACACGTTGCTCGCGTTCTCGCCCGTCCCGTAGGAGCCGCGCATCCACGCGCGTAATCCGGTCTCCTCCCACATGAGGTTCACGCCGTCCGACATGGCGTTCCGGTTCTTGCGGGCCGCCTGGTTCAATACGGACGTGTACCGTCGGCAGGACGCCATGTTCGACTGGTCGGACGGGTCGGCGACCAGTCCGCCCGTCCCCTCCAACGCGTTGTTGAACGCCTTCGTGATGCCGCCGCCCGCCTCGTCGACCACGCTTTTCGCCGTGGACACCAGCCAGTACGGGGTGCCCGGGTACGCGTCCGTCGGATGGGCGGCGCTCGTCGCGCCCATCATGTAGAACAGGCCGAACGCGAGGAACAGGCAGACGAGCCGTCTGGCGAGCACGCCCGTCCCCTGCCGCATGTAGACGGCGACGATCCCGGCCACGATGGCGACGAGGATGGGGATGGCGAGGAAGAATCCGATGGTCGCCGGATCGAACAGCGCCCGGTAGATGCCGGCCGCCATCGTGTTCGCGGCCGGGCCGGCCACGGCGATCGCCCTGTCCGAACCGCCCAGGACGCCACCGTCGGCCAGGTTCGCGGCCAACGCCCACATGCCGTTGCCCAACGCGTTCATCATGTGGCCGAGCGAATTGCCGATGGTGTCCGTGAAGTTGAGCATGTTCACGATCCTCGACGCGAAATCCTCACGGCTGGTGCCCGACAGGGTGGCCGTCGCCCACCGCTCGACGGGCAGGCAGTCGAGCGCCCTGCAGACCACGTCCGTGTTGAGCATGCCCACATTGGCGGGCGCGCCCGGCGTGACGCCCCCGCCGCCCGCGTCCTGCGTGGCGAGGACGATCATGTCCGACATGAATCCCATGCGGGATCCTCCTTCGTTGTCAGCGGTCGATCACGTGGTCGTGGAATTCGATGAGCTCATAGCCGCCCGGATCGTACGGTTCGAGGCTTCCCGGACGGACGAACCGTCCATCCATGCCGTGCCGGCGCGCCATGATCCGGTCGATGCGCCGCATGTTGCGCTCCCCTGCCACGCTGCGCCGGCGGACGAACAGGACGAGCGCGGCCGTCATGCCCGCGGGGATCAGCAGGTACGGCCACCATTGGCCGGCGGCGGCCGGCAGGACGCGTACGAGCGTGGCGAGCACCGCGCCCGCCACCGCGCCCGTCGCGGCGATGAACAGGTTCGTGCTGGACACCCATTGGCGTCCGCCCAGATGCAGTTCGTCGACCTGCGAGACGCGCTGGCCGCTGACCGACGTCAGATCGAACAGCATGATCCTACAGTCCGAACACCTGGGCGATGATGTTCAACACGATCTGGAACAGCATGGCGACCAGCCCGGCGACGAACGGGAGGATCTGGGAGGGCAGGATGCCGCACAGGCCGAACGTGATGCCCGCGCAGCACCATCCGATCGTGCCTCCCCCCTGCAACGCCTGCCCGATCTGCGTGGACGGCCACCATTTACGCAGGACGAGCAGCACGACGCAGGTGATGATCACGCCCGCGCCGACCAGGACGAGCAGGGTCGCGAGCGCCGCGTTGCCCGTCACGAAACCGCACAGCTTCGACACGCCGTCCCTGATGGGCTGCACGATCTGGGGTGCGGCGGCGACTTCCACGCTTCGCATGGCTTCCATCCTTTCCTTCCGACGTCATGATGCGGCCCCCTATGCGGCATAGGGGGCCGCATCATGCGAAGGAAAAGAATCGACGAGGACGCGGGCTGGCGCGCCCCCGACCCGAAACGCGACGGCGACCCGGACCGCCAGTTCTCGAGGCGCGCGTTCCGCCTCACCGGCCTGCGGCTGCTCAAATGGCAGCGGTGGATCGCGATCATGCTGCTCCTGATCGTCGCCTACCTCATGTCAAACCCGCCCGCCGCGTCGAAACCCGCCCCCGCCACGGACCTCGATCCCGCGGGACGCGTCGAATCATGGGCGCTGACGGAGCAATGGCTCGCCAAGGGCGCGTTGGGCGCGGACGCGCGGATCGTCAGCTGGAACGGACAATCCCACGCCACCGTGTCGGACGGGTCCAGGGACATGACATTGAGCGTGAACACGCTGATCGTGGACTCCGCGAACGGCTGGTGGCGGGTCAGGACCACGATCACGCCCGACGGGCGCCTGTCCGGCTGGCCGAGCGTGGAACGCCTCGACCTGGCGGGCGCGGACGACAAGGGCGATACGGGCATGTGGAAGGACACGCTCGGACAATTGACCGCGTCCGACATGCTGGACACGACCGTGCGCAAATGGGCGGACGCGTTCATGGGCTCCGATTCGGACATGCTGACCGTGCTCGTCAACGATCCCGACCCGAACGCCTGGTATCGGGCGCAAGGGCTCGGGTCGGTGACGGCGGCCACCATCGACGGGGGCGCCTACCTGGACAAGGGGAACGTGGACCGCAACGAACGCAAATCGGACCGGGCGGCGCTCAGGGTCACCGTCACCGTCGCGCACGCGGACGCGGGCGACGGTTCGGCCGCCCAATCCCAATACTCGTACGACCTGCTGGTCGCCGACCCGGACGGCACGCCGCGCATCCTCGCCTGGGGGGCTCCCGGCACGGGCGCGACCCTCAGGGAGCATGGGAACCGGGCGCCCGGCGCCCGCCCCGCCTCCGGATCGGGGGACACGGGCGCGCCTTCGGAAGCCTCCGGCGGATCGGACGTCTCCGGATCGGGGGACGGCTCGCGGTGAACGGAACGCATACCCGGATCCGGCATGGGAGGACGGACATGACGGCGGACACGAGACGGGACCGGACCAGACTGCGGCGCGGGCGCGCCAGGCAGCGGCATATCGCCCTGCTCCTCCTGTTCGCACTCGCGGCATCGGGCATGGGCGCATGGCTCGCGAACCCCGCGCCCGCGACGGCGGACACGACGGTCCGCGCCTCGATCGGCGTGAAGGGCCGTCCCGACCCGTTCCCCGCCGCGGACCGCGACCGGACGCGCACGGACCTGACGGCGGACGGCACATGGGATATGGGCGACCGGCCGAAGGGCAGGCTCACCATCATCCACGCGGACAATCCAGTGGTCCGCGACCTGATCAACGGGCGCGACGAGGACCGGACGCCGGCCGGATTCGATCCGGACCATGCGACCGGCGACACGGGCAACACATACGCGTACGGGCAATGCACATGGTGGGCGTACGTGCGGCGCACGCAACTGGGATTGCCGGTCGGCAGCCGGCTGGGCGATGGCGGCATGTGGGCCGATTCCGCCAAGGCGCTCGGCTATTGGGTGGACGACACCCCCCGGCAGGGGGATGTGATCGTGTTCACTCCCGCGCAGGTCAACAACGCATGGGGGCACGTCGCCATCGTGGAGAAGGTCAACGGCGACGGTTCCATCGAGATCAGCGAAGCGAACGTGAACGGGCAGGTCGGCCCGTTCCGACGCGCCATCGAGGCGAAACAGACGCACGAATACCAGTACATCCACTATTAGATGCGTTCCGTCGCCGATCCGGCGCGGAAGCATGGCGGCCCCCGCGGGGACGCATGCCGTCGGCAACGGTTAGAATGGATGTCAGGACAGACAGTCCAAGGGGCTGCCCCAGCATGTCGCCGGCACGTTCACTGCGGGAATCGGCGTGATCGGCCTGGATCCGGCGCTCAGACGCGGGTTCGGCGACCGGCTGGTCCGTTGCTGCGAGCCAGATGACCGAGAACCGTCTAGCAGTGGATGCGGGAGCATATGCTGACCCGCATCCCCGAAGTCTTCTAGATGGCGGGTCCCAACGGGCCGGCGGGCAGGACGATGAGGACCTTGCGTCCCCGGTCGTCCGCGAGCGCGGCCCTCACGCCGCGTTTCCTGGCCGCATGCACGGCCATGAGCGCGAGCGTGTCCGGGTCCGTCTCCCGCAGGGTCGTGCATTCGCCGCCGATGATCAGCTGAGCCATTCCCCCAATCCCCTTTCCCGTCAGTCGATGTTGCCGAGCAGCCGGGCGGCGAGACGGTAGCGCCGGTCCATCTCCCGAGCCGCCTGTCCCGGGTCTCTTTCCTCGCCGAGATGCGCGTCCGTGTCCTCCATGAGGATCCGCTCCTGTTCCGGATCGAGCCCGTAACGGCCGGCGAGCGCATGGGAATACTGTTGCGCGCCATCCCCCTCCGCGATCCGGTCGCCCAACGCCCCCCAGTCATGCTCGTCCGCCAAGGCGAGCATGTTGCCCCGCCTGATCGACTCGTTGAGAAGCCCGGCCTTGGCGAGCATGTAGGCGGCCGCCTCCCTGGCGCTTGACAGCTCCTTGCCGCGCTTCTCCTCGTATGCGGCGATCTCGTCCGCATGGGTCCTGCTGTAGGATTCGAACGCGTCGATCGCGTCCACGTACTCCCTCGACGGTTTCGGCTCCCGTTCGAGCCTGCGGATCTCCCCGTCGACCCGCCGGTCGAGCTCGCCGAATTCGGGGTACGTCTTGCGAAGCACGTCGCGGCGGGCGAGCATGAACGCGGCCGCCTCCCTGTCCGACGAGATCAGATCGCCGCGCCGGGCGACGAACGCGCCCACCTCGTCCCCGTGGATTCTCTGCCATCGGTCGAACGCGGCCGACCATCCGCGTATCCTCCGGATATCGTGGTCATCGCCCGACTTCTCCAGGCCCGCCAGCCGCCCGTACCATCCGTCCATGCGCCGGTTCGCATCGTCAAACCCCCGGACGGTCAGGCACGTGGCCGGATCCATGCCGGGCGCGGCCACGTCACCCGACGCGCCGCCCGTGTCCCCCGTCTCGAATCTGCCGCCGTCGGGTGTGCCCTTCGGCTTGTGGCTCCTGTTGTTCCTGTCCATGACCATGGTCGAATCTCCTTTGCTACTGGTTTTTGCCCGCCACGCATTGCGCGAGGTAGGTGATGGTCTGCTGTTTCTCTCGAGCGGTCATCGTCAGCCCGTACTTGGCCTTGATCGACACCCTTTTCGCCATGTAGTCGCACCGGTACGCCTTGTTGTCCGGCATCCAGATGTCGGGTGCGCCCGTATGCTGCGTCAGGTATTCGGATCGTCCGTTCACGTCGATGCCGCTCCCCTTCGCCATGTTCGCCGGCCCGTCCGAGGCGAGGAGCACGTCCGGATCGTTCGCGTATTCGACGCGTTTCGCCTGGTCCCAGTCGCGGGCGCCGGACGCCCAAGCGTCGTACAGGGACACCACGTGGTCGATCTGCACGTCGGCGCTCGTCTTCACGCCCCGTCTGAACCCGATGGTCCCGCCCGTGTACGGGTCGTGCAGCGTGCCCGACACGACCCGGCATGAGGAGTCCTTTTTCACGCCGGTCAGGTCGCGGGCGAGGATCGTGTCCCTCGTGGTCGCCTTCCCGCAGCCGGACGGCGCCCAGCCGCCGAACCGCGTCTCACGGTCGTAGCCGCCCGGCCTGGCGTTCGCCGTGCCTATCCGGCCGGCCGCGTCCAACTGGGTCCGCCATGCGGCCGCATCCCCCGTCGGGGCCGTGTCCGGGGTTTTCCCCGTGTCCTTCGCCCCCGCGTCCGCCTCCCCGCCCGTATGGACGCCGAACAGGGAGAGCAGGCCCGACAGGCTTTTGGCGTCCGGGTTGCGTCCCGCATCCCCCTTCCTCGGTTCGGTCAATGCGGCCGTGGACGCGTCCGGGTTCCCGATGCCGAACGTCTCGGACACGGTCCGCCAGCCTCCCGAGGAGACGAGCACGACGACGAGCACGCCCACCATGACCATGGTCGCGATCATGGACAGCAACCGCCGGAACGGGCCTCCCCCATCGCCACGCCGCATGGTCACGCCTCCGGGATGTAGACGGGGGCCTGCACCTGTTCGAGCAGCCAGTTGATCATGGGCGTCAATCCGGTCATGTTCAGGCCGAGCACGCCGAGCACGCCCATGATCATGATCGCGGACAGGAGCAATGCGAGGACGCGCAGGCCCATGGAGAACGCGGACTGGGTGCGGTTGAACGCGAAGCCCACGAGGAGCGCGACCATGAGGACGATGAAGTACACGCCGAACGCGCCCGGCGCGGTCACGGAACTCCAGAACGCGCGCCAGCCGGCCGTGCCGATGTCGAGAATGCTCATACACGGCCCCTATGCGCCATGCCGTCCGGGACGCATAGCCGGAACCATCATGAACGACAAGCCACTCTTCGAAATCCGGCAGGGCACGACGCCCATGCTCGTCCACACGCCGCACGCGGGCCGGCTCGTCCCCGACGGGTTCGACCGCACCCGCCTGGCGGACGCGGAAGCGTTCGACCAGACATGCGAACAGGTACGAGACCGGCATGCGGACACGCTCGGCCTCATGATCGCCGCCCGACTCCACGCGACCATCATGCTCGACCACACGACCCGCATGTGGTGCGACCCGGAACGATACCCCGACGACCGGGAGGAGATGAACAAGGCCGGCATGGGCGCCATCCCCACACGCGACATCGACGGGCATCCCCTCTACAAGCCCGGACAGGCACCCGGCATGAGGGAACGCGGACAACGGTTCCGCCTCCTGTACACGCCATGGCACCGCATGCTCGACACCATATGCCGGACCATGCTCGACACGTACGGACGATGCACGATCATCGACGTCCACACCTACCCCGGGGAACCGCACCCATTCGAACTGCACGCCGACCAGCCGCGCACCCAGACCATCATCGGCCACAACAACGATCCCGCATCTCGGGCGATCGGGGCACGCGCCGCCGCGCTCCTCATGGGCCGCGGCCTCACCGTCGGCGTCAACACCGCACACCGGGGCGCCATCACCCCCGACGGGATACACGACATACGTCTCGCCAGCATCATGGTCGAAACCCGATGGGACACGGCCGCCGACCCCGTGGCACGCCATGACATCGCCGACGCGATCGCACGCGCCACAAGGGGACGCGCATGAAGCCACGCATGCAATACCGGAGCCGACGCGTCCAAAACGTCCTGTTCGAACCCGATCATGCGAGCATGATCGTCCGCAACAGGCAGGGCCGCCACTACCTGATCCACGGCGACGACACCCGTCTCATCACCGGGTTCGGCGACCCCCTGGACGCGCCCGCCACCATGGGCTACGGCATCTACCATGACGCCGACCGGCCGAACACATTGTGGATACGCGACCGGACCGGCCTGCGCCCCATCCAAGGCGTGGCCGCCACGCCGCTCGAACGCGACGCGCCCTGGACCCGGGTGGCGACACGCATCCCCAACCATCCCATCCCCAGCCCATACGCATAGGCGCACCGCATGAGCACAGACAGGAACAACCGGAGCCACAGGCCGAAGGGCCTGCCCCAAGGCGTGGCCGGAACATTCGAGCCAGGGACGGGCGCCGGACCCGATCCCGACGTCCGTCCGCCCGAACCGCCAGACCGCATCGAACTCATGGAACTCGAACGCCTCGCCCGGACCATGCCCGCCCCAGCCCCCGGCGACATCGCATGGCGGTTCGGCGAACACACCATTCCCCAGCAGGCCATCGACATGCGCTACGGACGCGACGACATACGCCTCCAACGGCTCGTCATCCTCACCCACGCGGACGAGGACACGCGCCGCATGCTCGCCGTGCACATGCACGACCACGATTGGATCCGCAGCCACGCCACACCCCTGTTCAAGGACCGCGCGTGCGTCATCATCCCCCGACCCGACCCCTGGGAGACGACCGGCACGAACCCGCCCGCCGACGCCATGCCGGACACACGCCCCGTCTGGCCGCACCCCGTGGACACGGACCTGATCGCCGAAGACTGCGCCGCCCACCTCGACATCCGACGCTCATACACGCCCACACGCGTCAGCCGCACAGGGAACGAAACCCACGTCGAATGCGTGGACGACACGACCCACGCACGCCGCTCCTACCGGACCGAATCGAACATCGCGCATCTCCCCGACGGAGCCTGCATCGAACAGGCGGCCGACGAACGATGGCATGTCGTCCACGACGATCCGCCGCTCCCCCCCCCACGCCCCGCCGACAGGCCGCCCGCACGCGAAGACACGCACCCGCATGAACCCCGACCCGACACGGAACCGGAACCGCCCAGGCGATCCGACGACGCGGACAGGCCACGACGCCCGGCCGCCGACCCGCGCATGCGCCAGGCCTGGATCCGGTTCCTCACCGGACTGTTCCAGGGCGTGTCCAGCATCATCCGCGAATCCAGGCGCGCCCGCTGACAGGGGGCGCCATGCGCGCCGTCCGGCGCATGCCGCGGACGAAAACGAAAAAAGGAAACAAAGAAAAGGAAAAGAAAAGAAGAGCAAAAGAAGAAAAAACAGGAGAGGAAAACACGATACGACACCATCCCATCAGCCATCAGAGAAGAAAAAAGACAGGACACCGACACCAAGAACACACATGACGGACACCACACCACGGCAAAAACCACACCACCAAACAGCATCACATCAAGGGGAGGGATCGTTTTTCCTTGCAAAAAACCGGGTTTCGGCATGGTTTCCATGCCCGGACGCCGGGATATCCCCTTCATGCGGGACGCATACCCGATCCGCAAGGGACGATGGAAGGGAAGGCGTGCATGATCACCGTCAGTTTCGACGACATGACGGCCGGACCGGACGACCTGCCGTTGCTTCGGATCGCGGACGCGGCGAACCGGATCCATGGCATGGACGCGCGGCTGCTGCCCGGCCTGCTGGAATCATCCTGGCTGGACTGGGCGCCGCCCTCCTCGCGTCTGCCCGACGTGGGCATGCCGTCGCCGCCCGGTCGGGATGATTGGCTGTGGGCGCGCGGGCATGCGGGACTGCTGGGGTTCGACGTGTCCGCCTACGGGTCGGGCATGATGTTCGCGTCCATGCTGGCGAAGCGTGCGGGCGTACGCCGGGCGGGCTGGTCCGCGCTGGCGTTGGCCTGGTGCGCGCGCATGGCCCGGTTGGATGCGCGCGCCTGGACGCTGGCCCTGCTGGAGCATGATCCGGCGCGCGTGCAGGCCGATTCGCTTCGGCTTGTGCCGGTGGGCCCGTTGTCGGGGTTGTGGGGCGTGTGGGCGTCGCCCGCGTTCATGCCGGGTGTGACGGGGCCGGATGTGGCGTGCGCGTTGATGGATTGCGCGCGTGCGGGACGCTATCGGTCGGATCATGTGGTCGCGCCGGACGGCCGGACGGTCACGATCCCGGATATGGTGTGGGATCGCGTGGATTCGATGGGATTGGCTTCCGTGTTCGCTGACACGGGGTTCTAGAACAGGGACGTCATTGGCGCGCGTACACATGCCATTCGTCGTTCTCGCGGATGGTCCGGGCCTCGTATTCGTGGTTTTCGAATCCGCGGCGTTGTCCGCTGCGGATCTTCCATCGGCCGCGTTCGTGGCCTTCCGGTTGGCGGCGACGCCGATATGCCGCCGGCCCGGATGCGCGTCGAGCCGGCGGCGGGTTCAGGCCCGACGCGTTTGACCGTGCCGACGGGGCGTCGTTCCTCAGGGCGCGCGTCCAGTCCCCGTTGACGGCATTCCGTGAGGAACCGGCCGGCGTCCCGTTCGTCCTTCAACAAGATTCGTATCACGCTGTTCGTGGACGGCGGTTTATCCCACGGGGTTCCGCCTGCATGCGCGGGCGGCGTGGATCATGCGTCCCGCGTCCGTCTGACGAGCAGTCGCTTGTACAGGCGACGTCCGTCGATCGTCGGGTCGTCGAGGTTGTCGAGCAGCATGAACCCGTTGCCGGGCGCCCAATGTTCGAGGAAGTTCAACGGGACGCCCATCGGCCCGTCGTGATCGTCGGGCATCATGCGCATGGAGTCCACGTTGATCGCGTCGTAGGCATCATATTCCGGATACTCGTCCTCATGTCCCCGGTACGTGTGTCCCGTGGGAGGCCAGGTCTTGTCGGCGCGTGCGGCGGCGAGGCTGGTGAGCCATCGGATGCTGTTGACGCCGACCGTGCCGTCGGGCCGGATCATGCTTCCCGTCTTCGGTCGGTCGTCGGGCAGTCGGAAGAACATGCTGCCCGAGTGGATGCTCAGGCCGACGAGGCAGCGTCCCTCCTTGATCATGGGGAATACGTCGTTGGCGGTGGTGAGGTTCAGGTTGGCGACGATCAGGTAGTCGGTCGCGGGATGCCGGCGGAGCATGCGCATGAACCGGATGGCGTGGCTGAACGGCGGGTTGGTGACGACGATCGCGCCGGGCCGGTCGAGCAGGTGTTCGCATTCGGGCGAGTCGAAGGAGCCGTCGCCGTCCAATGGGCGGGCGGCCAGGTCCGCGATCGAATACCCCCCCCCGCGGCCGTCGTTGTCGACATGCCATTGCATGGCGGGCGTCCCGTCGTCGAACAGGGTGCCATGGTCGGGTTGGAAGCTCGTGCAGGTGAGGGACGCGATTCCGTATTCGTTCATGTGGTCGAGCGTCCATGAGACGAACATGCTCCTGTCGGGCCGGTCGTTGCAGTCGCAGATCACGTGACGGTCTTTCAGATCCGTCTTGTAGTGTCTCAGCTCCCTGTCGATCGCCTCGTACGTCGTGTAGAATTCGTCGGCCTTCGCCGCCTTCGCGCCGGTCAGCCACCGGTGGTGTTTTGATGACCCCATGCCCCGTCGTATGCGTCAGGGGCACGGTTTTCCGGTCGGCTGTCAGACGGCAGGACCGTTGCCGTCTCACCCCCCCCGGATGCCGTTCGGCGGCATGTCATGCGGGGACGAATACGGTTTCGACGTGAACCAGCCGTGCACGCCATGACCGAAAAAATTCATGCCCCGCGCTTCAGCGCTGGGGTTCAAGGCCGGGACGCATAGGACCGTGATGCAAGGAGGTGGTCCACGATGAGCCAGAAGGTCCGCATCGACGGCGTCAAGCACGTTGGCGCGAGCGTCTTCCTGGGAGTGGACCACTGCGGCAATCCCTGTTGGACCCGTAATCCCGAGCGCGTCATGGTATGGCTGTGCGACGGATGGCGCACCCGATTCAACCAAAGGCGCGAGCAGCGCCCGCACAACGTGCCCGTCAAGGACGAGGCCGGCGGGATCATCGACTGGGTCAAGGAGCCTTTGGGTGGCCCCAACGTGGCTGATTTGCTTTCGGATAAAGAGGCCCGTCTTCGATGCTCGTGGATGGCGGGCATTCCGGCGCCCATACTGTCCAGCACGGACAGAATCGAGAATACCGAATGGTTCGCCGGACTCAAACGCAGGAAGACCATTGGAGGCCGTGTTCCCGGTTTCAAGTCGCGGCATCGCGGCCTTGGTTTCGTCTGCTGGCGCAACGCCTCCAAGACAGGCAACGCGCTTTTTCATCGGACCGGCCGGAAGTCCGGTGTGGTCGTCATCGCCGGCATGAATCCTACAAGATGGCGCAAGCCCGGTGAAAAGCTCTATTGGCGCATCGTCATCCATGTGCGCGTGAGCCAGCCGATACGGCCCTACACCAGCGTCCATGTCGACTGGACCCATCGTAGCCTCGTGTTCGTCAATATGCCATCGCCATTGCCAAGAATGGGCAACGGCATGGTCGGCATCGACCGTGGCTGCGTGCACACTCTGGCTTTGTCCGACAGGACCTTCAGGGACATGCCGAAGCCGTCGAAGGCCGAGCTGAAGCGGTTGAAATACCTCCAGCGCCGGATGACCCGCCAGGACCGGACCAACGAGGCCAGAGGCGGCAGGATCGCCAAGTTCGAGTCGAAGCGCCGTCGGAAGACCTTGTCCGAGTTCAACGCCCTGAACAGCCGTATTATTCGTCGCCGCAACGACTGGATCGAGAAGACCACGACAAGGCTCGCCAAGGCCAACATTCTCATCGCCATGGAGGACCTAGACGTCCAAGCCATGACGAAGCGGCCGAAGCCGAGGCCGGATCCGGCGAATCCGGGCCGATACCTCCATAACGGCGCGAAGGCCAAGGCCGGGCTCGACCGGTCGATTTTAATCAACTGTTGGGGTCGCATATCGAAGCGGCTTCAGGACAAGATGGGCGCCAATGGCGGCCGTCTTGCCATCGTCCCCGCCGCCTATACCAGCCAAGCCTGCCATGAGTGCGGGCATGTCGCCAAGGGGAACCGCGAGAGCCAAGCGGTCTTCCATTGCGTCAAGTGCGGGTATAGGGCGAACGCGGACGTCAACGCGGCTGAAAACATTCTCAGCCGCGCTTTAGCCAAAACGGGCGGGGATACCGCCTTGGACGTGGAGGATCCGCATTGGCGGCCCGATGAAGCGTCAACCCCCTCAACTCAGGCCGGAAGTTCCGTTGGAGTCCGGGCTGTGAAGGGAATCCCCCGGCTTTAGCCGTGGGGAGGATGTCAACCTGCGTCCAGGAGGATGCAGGCCGGAACATGCGACCCCGCCCCGTATAGCAGGCAGCCGGAACAAGATCCGGTATTCGTAGAACGGAGACGACCATGACGGTAGACAGGAACAACAGGAGCCACAGGCCGAAGGGCCTGCCCCAGGGGGTGGCGGGCACGTTCGACACGATCGGCCCGCAGGCGGCCGGCGACGACATCGTCCCGCCGTCGGCCGGCGGACGTCGGCTGGACGATGCGATGGACGACGCGATGAACGCGATCATGATGGATCCGGACGTCGCCGCATACGCGGGTTATGCGGCGACCCGCCTGAACCTGCTGGTCGGCCGGCAGGCCATGCCGGACGAAGAGGATGACATGCCGTTGATCGTGGCGAACCTGCGATACGATCCACGGATGCCGGACGGCTCGCACGCTGACTATGTCATCAACCACATACAGGCCGCCTATGACGGCATACCGGTGAAATCCTATGATCGCGCGCGATTGGAACAGGAAACCCGGCAACACATCATCGAAACCGCATTGGACCCGAACCGGGAGCTCCGCAATCTCGGATTGGAGCCCGTACGGCCAGACGAACAGGCGGACACGTGGAAGGGACCACAACCAGAGAATTGGGTAAGCGACTACGACGGGGAGGCCGCCGAACGCCGCTACGAAGCCGCATGGAAAGGCACCCAGACCAAACAGGCCCGATATGCTGCGGCAACGGAAGGACATCTGAATCCGTTGAACGATGAGATGCGCGACCTGTACAAGAAGAACGTCGACCGTGGACTGATCAACGGCAGCGCGTTCGATGACAAGATGGCGTTCGCCGACACGCTGCGCGAACTCCAGGAGGACGGCTGGAACCCGCAGGCGGGGCGCGAATACCGGAAATCCAAGGAGTTCAGGAAACTGGAGCAACAACTGTTGGACGGGAGGAAACCGACCCGACGCTACCGGCAGCTGCGCGACGCGTTGTGCGATGACGAACACGAGTACCGGGCGTTCATGGCCGCGGATCCTGACGTGTTCGACCCGGACGAGAGAATCGTGAAGCCGTTCGCCGGACTCGGCCCCGACGTCGGCCAGGCCGCCATGCTGCGCCTGGCCGCCAAACACCGGGGCGTCACCGGGGCGCTCGCCCTGGCACGCTGGGATCCGGGCATCGAATACGTGACGGCGGACGCGAAGACCCACACGTTCCGCATGGAGCATGACCGGCCGGGAATCGGGCACATGAGCGACGGTAGCACGTATCCGGTGGACCATACGATCATCACGGCGAACGGCGTCAAACCGTCGAGCGTGATGAGCTGGATCTGCCGGGAGAAGCCCGGCTCGCCCGCCTGGGAGCGACGGGCCCGCCGACGGTTCGAGGAGTCGAACGGCGGCGAATGGAAGCCCATCGAGAACTGACGGGTGAACGCATGCCTTCCCGAATGCGTCCGGGCCCGGCATAGCCGGCCCGCATGATCAGATTCGAATACGAGTACCCCGTCCATGTGAAGACCCGGGCGGGGGGCAGCGTCGACTTCGATCCGGCGAACAACGGCAGCCACCGGGCTCTACTCGACCGGCAGATAGCGAAATGGCAGGCCGGGCATCCGGAGGCCAAGGCCGCCCGCCTCGAGTTCATCGACCGGGACCGGCATGTCGCCGTCCTTGTCGACCGGCAGTCGTCCAGCGTCGACATGCGCGACGACTCCAGCCTCGAAATCAACCTGAGCGCCGAACATTCGAAGCCCAGCAAGGGCGCCGAGGTGCAGGCCGTGTACGAGACGAAATACCCCGGATACCGGCTCACCGTGTTCCACCCGTACGAGGGCAAGGCGCTGCTCGAACGTTTGACGGACGCGCAGGCCACCGCACGCGGGCAGCTGGCCGCCGCCATGGGCCTGCACGACTGGGATCTGCGCATGACGCCCGTCGAGGACGGCGGATGGCATGCCATCCTCGACGACGGAATCGTCTACCAGGCGGACAAATACGATGCGAAGGTGGATGCCGCCTGCGAGCAGATCGGACGCCTCGGATGGTGGTTCGAGGCCGATCCGAAGAACGGGACCATCGACATCCATCCCGGCCTGCCCAGGACGTTCCCCAGACTCGTGCAACTCCCGTTCGACCATCTGGGCGCGGACAGGGACCGCACACGTTTCGGCGTCAGGCTCGCCAGACCCGGCAAAACGGCGGAGCCCGCGATCCTCGACTGGAAGGCCTCCCCCAGCATCTATCTGGGAGGCCTTCCGGGCGCGGGCAAAAGCGTGTTCGGCAACGACATCATCGCCGACCAGCTGGCCACCGGACAGGTGGAGCTGTTCGTCTGCGACCATTTCACCAAGGCCGCCGACTATTATTGGGCGCGCCCCTGGATCCACGAGAACGGCTGGGGCTGCGACAGCCTGCTCCAGACGCTCGGCGTATTGAAGACGTGCATGGCCGACATCGACAAGGGCGGGCCGCGCGCTGAGTTCTTCCGCCGGCGCGGCTACCAGAACTGGTACCAGCTGACCGACGAGGAGAAGAGGCGGATGCCGTTGCGGCTCGTCGTCTGCGACGAGTTCACCCAGCTGACGGTCGGGCACAAGTCGGCGGGCAGCCTGCCGAAGACCGCGTTGCCGCCCGTCTGGGAGGAGAAGCATGACGCGCAGGTCAAGGAACTGATCCTCAGGACCGTCACCGACCTGGTGCTGGTGGGCCGAGCCTACGGGTACCGGGTCATTCTCCTGAACCAGGTAGCGTCCGCGGCGACCGGCATGCCGCCGAGCCTGAGAAGCGCGATCGGCAACAAGGCGCTCATGGGGGCCCGCGCGTCGAAGAACCAGCGGGGCCTCGTGTTCAACATCGCGGAAAGCGTGCCGGAATGTCCGCAGAACGTGTTCGACGAGGGCGTGTCCAAGGGCGTCGGCTCCGCGGAGTTCGAAGGCCAATCACCGTTCGTGTTCAAGACGTATTTCCCCGTCCTGCCGGACGGGACGGACGACGCGAAGGCGCTGGGCAAGTGGATGTGCGACCATCTCGGGCTGCCCGATGGCATCGACCGGTCCGCGTACCTGGATTCGTTCGACCAGACCACGGCCGACGACCCGCATTTCAACACCGTGATTATGGACCGCATCAGGTTCAGGGATGCGGACACCTACCGCCTGTTCCCGTTCCTTGGCGCCATCAAGGACAGATGGGATGAAAGCCTCGACGAGTACGGCGGCGGGGGCGCCGATCCCGAATCGGATGGTGGAACGGATGATGACGCGATGCCATCCGGCGTCCCGGCACGCCCGACCGGTCCGGAACCGTCCGGCCCGCTCATGGACGCGGCCGAACTGGCGCGCATCATGCGCCGGGGCTGATCCAGGTCCCGATCTCCGGGTCCGCCCTGTTCCAATCGGCCAGCCAAACGATGATCCGATCATCATCATGCATGTACCGGGCGCCGGGCAGATCGTTGAACCCCGTGCGTTCCGGTTCCTTCACGGGCACCGTGAGCATGAGCGGCGAACCGGCCCTGACAAGCAGCCCGTTGGCGGCGAGCAGCGCGCCACGCTTGTTGCCGTCGCCGAACGGTTGCGCCTTCGCGAGCCGGGCGAACAGGTGGGATGCCGCGTCCAGGGGATCGCCCTTATCGGATGCGCCCGACTCCATCCACGAATCCAGGATGATCGGGTCGGGGACGGTCGGCGTGTACGTGCCGTATTTCGTGCCGACGATCACGTTTCCTCTGTCGCGCAACACGCCCGGCAGCATGGCCGCGGTGCGTGTCATGGCCGCGTTGATGCCTTTGAACCAGTCGAGATCGAACCGGGTCGTATCCCAATCAGTGTTCAGGACGTATGAGGACGCATCCGTGAACGGATTTCGAGCATGGCGGGCACGCTTTCCATGGGGAACGTGGCCGTCGTGCCGTCGACCAGGCCTTTCATCAGTCCGGCGACCAGTCGTTCCGTCTCGCGGATCGTCTTCCGGTCGGGTGCGTGGAGACGGCGGGAGGACGCGTATGCCAACATGTCGGGCAGTTGGGCGGCGAGCTCCGCGTCATCCATGCCATGTTCGCGGATTTCCCTCAGAACGTCGAGGTCGGCGTCGAGACGGCACGGCCAGGGCGTGTCCGTGTCCCGGCCGGCCGTCACGTGTCCGATGGAGGCGAGCAGGCGCATGGTTTCGCCCTGCAGCTTGCGGCGTTTCCGTTCGTCGAGGCCGTCGCGGGCGAGCAGGTGGAGGTTGCCTTTCACGTTGCCCAGGGCCATGTCGATGGTGTTCCGGCTGGTGAGCCGGCCCGCCAATGGGGCGAGCATGTGCAGGAGGCCCGCGTCCAGAAGCAGGCAGTCGTTGGGCAGGCTCAACGCTTCGAGCGTGTTGGGCGCGCCTTTGGCCAGTCCCGTGAGCAGCGGGATGGGCGTGGTGATCGTGATGTCTGGCCCATGCAGGCCTTTGGTACGGTCGGTTCGGCCGAGGAGGATGTCGTCTGGTTCGGGGGCGAGCACCAGATGGAGGTCGATGTCACTGTCCGGACGGGCGAGCCCGTGCGCGTGGCTGCCGCCCACCCATGCGGCGAGCACGCGACGGTCCATGTAGGGGGTGAGCGCCTGTTCGAAACGGTTCAACGTTCGATTCCCAACGATTCGAGGTAGTCGTCGCCGAGCCGGGCGGCCTGCCGGCCTTCGCGGCTGTGGTTGATGCGGTCGGCCACGTCGCACGCCTCGCGGACGAGGCCGGCGAACAGGCGGGCGTCGCCGGTGTCCTTGGCGCCGATGCCGGTCCATGTGATGCGGGCCTTGCCGTAGTCCATGCGGATGGTCACGCAGGCCGGTTCGCCGAGGCGCGTGGAGCCCGCCCCGTTGTCGATCCGGTAGGGGCGTTCCGGGTCGTCGAGACGGTGGACGGTGAAGTGTTCGGTGGAGAATGCGATGCGATCGTTCATGCAGGAGGGCATGCGTCCCCGCGGACGGGTTCCATCAGGGTTTACGATATTGTGAAGTTCTTCCGACCCTGTTTGTATGCGTGTATGCATCTGTATGCATCCGGGGATGCATACAGAAAAAGCCCGGAAAAAGCCCGAAAACCCTTATATATAAAGGAAAAAATAGAATTCCTTTCTCTTGTATGCATTGTATGCATCAATATAAGGGGTTTCCTTCCCTTTTCTCGAATCCTCTATAAGGGAATGATGCATACAATGCATACACGCCCCCGGACCATCCCCGGAACGTTGGAACCAAGCCGAAACGGGAAGAAAAAATGTATGCATCCCCGGATGCATACGGATGCATACAGGCCGGCCGGAATGCATACACGGCCCGGGGCCGGCATAGCCGCGCCGCATGAACGGTTTGAAACCATACACGGTCCCGTTCACGGTGTCCGCCTCCCTGTGGATGACGACCACCGGCGACGAGGACGTGACCGAGCGGAAACGGCGGCGGGGACGCCTGCGCGCCTACGGACGGCAGGTGTGGCGGGAGATGAAGGCCGCGGGCGCGCCCCGGGTCAACCGGTACATGATGCTCGTCACCGTGGGCGGGCGACGCGAAAGCCCCGTACTGGCGGCCGAGACCCTGAAGCCCCTGATCGACGCTGGCACCGACGAGGGGCTGTGGCCGGACGACGACCCGTACCATCGCGTGATGACCTGCTATCTCAGGGACCCCCGCCCCCTGCCGGGCGGACGCGCGGAACTGTTCATCTGGGTGATCCCATTGGGGCCGGACACGGACCCGTTGTCCCGGCTGCTCGCCCTCATGCCCGGTTCGAAAGCGACCCTGGCCCATGCCACGTTCGGCGAGGACTCATGGCTGACCAGCAACATGCGCCTGACGGCCCGGGAGCGCAAGACCATGCAGACGCGCGCCATGCGCGCATGCAGGAACGTGTGGAAGGCATCGCCGGGCGCGGACTGCGGGGTCGTCTGCCAGGTCCGCTACCCGGACTCCCGGCCCCGGTACAAGGGCGACCCGGACAACACGGCGGAGACGGCGACCGCCATGTGGGGCGTCGGCGTGCTCGCCGGGCTCCTGCCCGCCAGTCCCAGCATCTTCTGCTTCATGCTCGCCAACGGGGAATCCGAACCGAAGCACCATGATCTCGACATGCTCGCGTTCACCACGCCGCCGGACGTGGACTGGCCGGGCCTGCTGCTCGGGGACGCATAGGAACATGGCGAAACGCAACCGACCGACGGGAGGCCATCATGGTGATGGACAGGAACAACAGGAGCCACAAGCCGAAGGGCACGCCCGACGGCGGCCAATACGAGACGAAAAACGGTTCGGCCGGGCCGGATGATGTGATGCCGCCCATGGACGCGGACCCGTCCGCCCGCATCATCGGCGCGCACGAACCCCTCACCAGGGATGACATCGAGTACATTCGCACCGCCTCCGGCCCGGACCTCACCGGCCTGATGGCCGCCCATCGGCCCGAGGTGGACGCGTACCTCGCGTCGAATCCGAACCTCACGGAGGATGACGTGGACAGGCTCGTATTCCGGCAGAAGTCGAATTCGGCACGCGCGGACACGGTGTTCGGCGCCTGCATGCGCCCCGTCATGTCGGACGCGTTCCGCGCCCGCTGCGTGGGCTGGATGCGCGACCAGACCCCGGGCGTCAGGCACGCGGCCGTCGACGCGGTCGGCTCCAACCCGCACGCGGCTCCCGAACTCGTCAAGGAAAGCCTGTGGGCCGACCCGCACATGCAGCAGGCCGGCCGCGTGGCCGCGAACCCGGCGGCGGACGATTCGACGCTCGCCCTCGCCGTCAACATCCATCCGCGCGACAGCAGCGTGTTCGCGGGCAAGGTGCTCCGCCATCCGCATTGCGGTCCCGACGCGCTGCACGCCATCGACGAGAGGACCACGGACCCGTGGATCCGAGAACGCGTGTGGAGCCATCCGCGCATGGACATGGCGACGCTCGCCGACTGGAAGAGCCACGTGTCCTACGACCGGTACGAGGCCGCGTTCGGCGCGGCCATGAGCCCGAAGCTCGACTTCGCGCTCGCCTCAAGCCTTGCATCCTTGAACAATCCGGATGTTGGACAGGCGGCTCGCCTACAATCCGAGGACGCCGTCGGAGCTGCTGGGCTCGTTCGCCGGACGCGGCGACCGTCAGACCGACCTGAACCTGGCCGGCAATCCGAGCCTGCCGTTGGCGAGCCTCAAGGTGCTGCGCGACCGGTATCCGGACGATTCCGACATGCATGCCATACTGGCCGGCAATCCGGTCCTGAGCGGCCTGCGCTGAAAAGGAAAGGAAAACCATCATGGTCATGGACAGGAACAACAGGAGCCACAGGCCGAAGGGAACGCCCGACGGCGGCCGGTACGAGCCGAAGAACGCCGCCGGCGTATCGGGGGATGTGGCCGCGCCCCGGAACACGCCGGACCCGCATGATCTGGCCGCGATCTTCGACCGGCCGGACCTGGCCCGCCAAATCGACTTCACGCTCGCGGACGGCAGCCATGTCAACGGGTACGCGATGGACTGCGAACGCCTCCCCCGCGAGCATGTGCCCGCCGGGTGGCATGTGTACGCGATCATGGAAAGCGAATCCGACGACGACGATCTGGACATCATGACCATCAGGGAGAACACGTGGGTGAATCATCGCATGGATTTCGCCACCGACCGGGACCTGACCGGCGTCATCGACGATCCCTCGTTGGAGAACGTGGCGGACTGGGGGTTCACCGACCGGACGCTTGCCGACGATCTCGCCTGATATGGAAACCGCGACGGCCCCGCATTCCGGAAGGGAGGCGGGGCCGTCGCGCATGCATTGCGGCCGTGAAGACGCGCCCCGGACTATCCGACCCCATCCCCCATGATCATGTCGAAGAACGCGTCCGGATCGTCCACGACCCACACGTGGAAGCCGCGTGTTTCGAGTTTCGCGAACATGGCGTTCTGGCTAGCCCTGGGCTTTCCTCCCGGCCGTTTCAGTTCCACGAGATACAGCCTGCCGCCGGGCATGAACAGGAGACGGTCGGGCACGCCCAATCGTCCGGGCGACACCCATTTCAGGGACAGTCCCCCATGCCGTCTCGCCAGCATGTTGAACCGGCGTTCCACCGTGTTCTCCCTCACCGCCGCCATCCGAACCCCCTCCGCGCGTCCGGCCCGTCCGGCTCGACGGGGAGCATGCGGATCAGGCGCGCCCGTTCCGGGAAGCCGGCCGCCTCCAGCACGCGCGCGTCCAGATCCGTGCCGAGCACGCGCAGCGTCTCCGCGTCCAGATCGGTCCGGGTCGCGAGCACGCGGCGCACGCGCGCATCCTGGTCATGGGCGAGCGTGGACATCAGCGCCGCGTCCAGGCCGGGCCGGGCGGCCACGCGGGCGCGCACGCAGGCCGCCGGATCGTCCGCCAGACGCTCCACGACACGGTCGGGCAGCGGCATGCCCGCCGCGTGCGCGCGCACCACAGGATTCGGGTCGAACGCGGCCCGACGCGCGTCCCCCGACCCGTCCAGCAGGGCCAGGACCCTGTCATGCCAATCATCCATGCCCCATCGTATGCGTTGCGCAGTCGCGCATAGACGCATGCCGACGCGTGCGGGGCCGGTTCCAGGCCCGCACGACGATTCGGAAAAGGAGAACCATGGACAAACGAATCAGCAGGACCCTGGCCGCGACGCTCGCCGCCGCCACCCTGGCCGGCGGGACGGCCGCGCCCGCCATGGCGGACCAGCCGACGGCGGGCGGGGCGGCGACCCGCACCGGACAGCGCACGCCCATCGCCGGCCTGGCCGGCGTGACGGCCCGGTGGAGGGACGCGAAAGGCGGCACCGGCGTCGTCACGGGATTCGATCCGGCCAACGGGAAGGGGGGCGACGTGCCCGCCGGCACGACCGCGGTCACCCTTGCCGGACTGCCCGACGGATGGACCCAATCCATCTCCAAGGACGATCCGCTGACCGTCACCCTCGACGCGCCCGATCCGAACCAGTCCCGCACCTACACGTTCCGCGCCGTGTCCGCCGCCGACCGGTTCAAGGAATCATTGAAGAAGGCCGAAACGATCCGCGCCGACAAGGACGCGACGGCCGCGTACGACCAGGCGAGCCTCGACGCGCTCGACAAGGCGATCGGCGACGCGAGGAAACTGGACGCCGGCACGGCCGGCGACCAGACGCTCGCCAATGCCGCCGACGGCCTCGACCAGGCGGTCGCGGGCCTGCGCATCGTCAACTGGACGTTCCACGGCCGGACCCTCACCTACGACGACGCGTCGAGGACATGGACGCCCGCCGCCCCGTTGGACCAGGCGCCCGGCACGGACGAGAAGATCACGGGCGGCAGCACGTCCAACCGGATCGAAGTGTCGACCACGGCCGCCGCACCCGACATCAGGAACACGCTGGCCGGCGTCACCGAAACGACCCGGGTCCTGACCGCGTCCCACGGCGGCGAATCGTTCCGCATCCCCATACGCATCGTCCAGGGCACGGAGATCACATTGAAGGACGGGACCCGTTTCACCGGTTCGAAGAACGGCTCCGAATGGACCGTCACCGACACCGGCCACCGGCTCGACAGGGACAACATGCCCGTCACCGACAAGGTGGAACTGTCCGACGGATCGACGCTCCCCGTCGCCTGGGGCAAGGCCACGCTCGACCCGTCGGGCGCGGCCGGCCCCGTATGGACCATGAGCGGGACGGCCACGCGCACGCTCGACAACGGGCAGACGCTCACGGTGAACCTGACCGCCAGCCGCGCCTGGAACGCGAAACTCAGCATCGGCGTGGAGCATCGGACCGCCGACGGGAACACGACCCCCATCCCCGGCGTCGACCTGGAGGACGCGACCGCCGCGGACACCCCGTTGGACGTGACCCTGCCCACGCTCCCCCACGCCGCGGCCGGCGACCAGTACACGCCCGCCGTGACCAGCGGCGACGACGCGACGGTCACGTTGAAACCCACCGGGCTCGGCGATAACGGGATGCGCGTGTTCACCGGCACGATCAGGGCGACCAGGACGGACGGCACCATCGTGACCCGCGAATTCACGATCCGGCAGCCGTTCGAACAGCCGTCCAGAACCGTCGACGCGCCGGACGCCGCCCTCGACGGACTGCTCGTCAACGGCAAGCCCATCCAAGGGTGGGATCCCGACATCCTCGAATACACGATCACCGCGGGCGAGGACGACAAGGTCACGGTCAGCCCCAGGGCGAAGGCCGGACAGACGGTGAAGGCGTCCGACACGACCCTGACCGCGCACAGCACCGTCCAGCATTGGACGGTGACCGGCCCGGACGGCGGGAACCGTACGTACACGGTCACGCTCGTCCGCGACCACAGGACCCCCACCGCGGACGAGGCGTTCAAACCCTCCGATCCGAAGGACACGGGCGGCACCCGGGAGGCTCCCGGCCCGGACACGGCCACGCTGAAAAGCGTCGGATGGACGAAGGACGGCACGTACCACGCGGAGAAGGGCGACGAATACCTGATCCCGGAGGGCGGCTCGTTCGCCTACGAGTCATACCTGGGCCAGATCGTGAAGATCACGCCGGGCCGCGACCACGGCATGACGTGGAAATACCGGATCGGGGTGCTCGCCCCCGACGGCGTCACCTACCGGACGCGCACCGTCACGGTCACCTACCTGACCGGGGCGACCCACAGGGCGGGCCTGACCGGGCTGAGCGTCGACGGGCGCGACGTCGCCGGGTTCTCGCCGGACAGGCTCGAATACACGGTGGGCGTCGCCAACCCGGAACGCTACGTGGTCACCCCGTCGTGGGACAAGCAGACGGGCATGAGCGTCACCAAGCATGTGGACGGCGCGGACACGACACTCACCGTGACCAGCGCCGACGGGCTGACGTCCGTCGTCTACAAGGTACACGTCGAATACGATGCGGGGCTCGCCGCCACCGGCGCGGGCGTGACGGGCGTGATCATGATCGCCGTCGCCGCCGTCCTGGCGGCCGTCGGCGCATGGTTCGCGTCCCGGCATAAGCCGCATGATCCGGACGGGGACACGGACGCGACCATGTGATCCGGATGCCCATGCACGCGGGAAGGCCGGATGCGGGGGGCGTGTGTTCTCCCCGCATCCGGCCTTCCCGCGTGCATGGGGAAAACCGGCCTAGGCGGCCGGGTCGAGGGCCGCGGCCCGCCTGGTGGCGAGCATGCCCGCACGGCACAGGATCGACGCCTGGGCGGGCGTCAGGCCGCCGCCGAACCGTCCCATGAGACGGAACGCGTCCTCCATTAGAATCCGGTCCGTTCCGGGCAGTGTTTCCAGGCATCTGGCGGCGCGGGCGAACACTTCCGCATCATGCTCCAGCATGGCGTACGCGTCCATCATGCGCGTCCCGCCCTCACGGCTGATGCTCTCCGCCGCGCGATCCCAATCCATTCCGGTCATACCCCCGTATATGCGTTCCGGCCACCCGCCTGTCGCTCAGCCATGCCAATGCCCGCGCATGCGCTCCGGCAGCCGCCATGAGGCGGCGTTCGGCAGGCCGAACACGCGGCCGAGCCTGTCCATGTCATGTCCCATCCACCCGCCCAGGGGGACGGGGATGCCGGGTGAGGGCGTCCACCCGTCCGTCATGAAACCGCCGGCCATGACGGACGCCGCATCGCCCGCATGCTGGCGGGAGCGTGCCGCGCACAAGCCGTCCAACCGTTCCAGGATCCCCGTGTTCCCGTCGCCGCGGCCGGCCGACAGCCACAGGACATGCGTGTTCCGGCAGGCCGGATGGTCGAGGATCCTGTCCCACCGGCGGAACTTCGCTTCCAATGACTGTCCGGTGGACGCGGTCAGTTCCACGCATGCGAGCAGGCCCTCGCCGATGAGCGCCAGATCGGGGCCTCCCCGCCCCATGAGCGGATCGTCGCAGATCCGGTCGAACCGGCACCACGCCTCCCCCGCGGTCAGCCACCCGTCGCGCCGGGCGCGGACGGCGAGCCCCGTGCAGATCAGGTTGTGCCGGTCGTACTGGCGTTGCCCGCGCAACGGCCCCGGCCCGATGTCCGCGATTTCGACGGGCGTGAGGCCCAGCCGGCGCAGCTCCGGGTCGATCGCGTGGTGGACGGGCAGGCGGACGGCCATGAAGCCCGCGCTTTTCGGTCCCCATCCGCCGCGCCCGTTCACGTTGATGGGGAACCCCAGGTCGATGAGGCGCATGCCGGCGAGCATCATCCACAGCGTGGACCGCGGGTCGGCGGGCAGTCTCGGGTCGAGCTCGTGGAGTTGGCTTGTCTCGCAGGTCCTGTGCGAGCGGATGAGCGCGAGCGCCGCCCCGGTGACGGGGGCATGCCGTTCCAGCCATGCGAGCGCCTTCTCCCGGTCGGGGAGCCATGCGGGCGGGTCGGCCACGCGGCTGTCCCACCAGTTGAGGGCCGATCCGGCCGACCACCATGATTCGTCGAAAGCGTCGAACATGAGGTCCGGCTATGCGGGTCGTCCGCGTACGGCGTGTCGCCTTGCGCCGACCGGGATGCGGGGTGGTGGCGAAACGCATGGTATGCGTCCCGGGACGCATACGCGCCCGCATGTCAGACGATAACCTTGCATGCACTCCCGCCCAATGGGAGAGGATCATCAGCCGATACGCCGACCCGACCAGGTCGAACTCGCCCGCGGGCCGCGTCGCCGGACTGCTGCGCGACGACGCGCGCGCCTCCGACCTGGTGCGCGAATGGATAGAGGACCAGGCCATGAAATGCATGGCGAAGGGGCAGACGGTCACGCCCACGCTCCTGACCATGATCTGCAAACGGTGCAGCAAGGAGGCGATCCTCCACAGGGAGCTGGGCGTGAGCGTCAAACTGCTGCGCGCCGGCGCCGCCTATGAGCGACGGCTCGCCGAATACCGCAACGATCATGCGTCGGGGCGTCCCCCGCGCGCCGTCAGGGAACGCCTGTGGGACGAGGCGGTGGACGCGCATGTCCATGGTCAGATGGAGCGCGGCGTGAGCAGCATGGTGTTCCTGCCTTACCATGACGGGCGCAACTCGCGTCCGGGCTCGTCGAACCTGCTCGCATGCGGCGGCCTGCCGGAATGGGAGGCGCTGTTCGGGGCGAAGCGGCGTCGTTTCGCCCCGTTGGAGGATGTGGACGAGGATCATGATCCGGCGCTTATGGACCATGCGGGCGGCGAACCGTTCGAGGTGACCGCGGAATGGCTCGAACGGCATGGGATCACGCCCGCCATGCTGAACCGTCTGACCGACACGGAGCTGGCCGTATTGGGCGTGGACGTCAGGTCCGCGCGCCTCGAGGCGGCGGGCGGCGTCCTGGACGGGGTGGCTGGCCGCCTCGACCTCATATTGGACGATCCGCGGGCGAGCCAGGCCCTGGCGGCCGGCCGGCCGATGCTGGGGGCCGTGGAGATCCTCCACTCGCTGGGCATGGGCATGGGCATGATCCGGGCGGGCATGCGGCTTGGCCGCTGGTCGCGGGCCGGGGGCGTGCATGATCCGGACATGCTGCGCGCCGCATGGGACCGGATCCCGGGCCGTGGGGGCACGTACGGCGAGTATCTGCGCGCCGTGTCCGACATTCTCGCGAACGTTCCCGCATAGGCCGTGCGGGATACACGGAAGGGGAGGCCGACATGGTCATGGACAGGCACGGGAGAAGCCATAGGGCGAAGGGGCTTCCGCAAGGGTATGCGGGCACGTATGACGGGGGGCACGGGCGCGTCCGGGGCATGGACGTGACGCCGCCCGCCTCCTATTGCGACGGGCGCATGGGCGAGGCGGAACGCGCCGACCGGGCGGAGGGCATGGACGCCATGCGCGACCGGCACGTGGACGCGCCCACCCTGCCCCACGGCCTGAAGCCGGGCCGTTGGCACGACGAGTTCGGCATGAACACCAGCCATGCGGGCCAGATCCGCCGCCTGTTGGGCGATGATCCGGTCGAGGGGTCGATCTCGAGCGTCGCCGGCATGTTCCCCGGGCCGAACGCGCGCCTGTACGCCGACTTCGTGCGTCATCCGCGCCGCCGCACGTACACGCTGGAGGGCGAGACCATGACCCGCTCCCAGGCCCGCGACTACGCGCGCGGCATGTTCGTCGAATCGGCGCGCAACGACGCCGGGACGTGGGGCGACGGGTATGATCCGGACGCCATGGCCGAACAGGCAGGCGACTGGTTCGACAGGACATATCCCATGCCGAAACGACGTTGACGGAGATCCATGACGGAGGGGAAACGGTATCATGGGCGGTTCGGATACGAGCTACTTGACGTCCTCCCGGTGTTGAAACACCGGGATTCCAACACGTGTTGTTATCGTGTTGAGGTTTCGCACGTCATGGCGGAAGCGTCCTTCCCGCGATAGGCGGGTTGGGCGTCTGGCTCCGTTTCGGCGTGCCCGGCTTCGTCCAAGCCGAGGAGATGGTTCAATCCCCGTTTGAGGATGTTGTTGGCCGCGTTCAGGTCAGCGTTCATGCGCGCGTGGCATTGCCTGCATTCGAAGTCCGCTTGGCTTTCGCGGTTCTCCTTGGCGCAATGCCCGCACTTGCTGCATGTCTGCGACGTGTACGCGGGGTTGACGAATATGAGACGGTTTCGTCCGGTCAGCCGGGTCTTGTATTCGAGTTTGCCGACGATTCCGGCGAGGCTTGCGGCGCGTAGGCTGCGGTTGAGTTCACGTTTCGCCGACTGTCCGTTGGGTAGAAACGCGCCCGGCCTGTCCGGGTCTGGTTTCGCCTTGGCTTTGCGGCTCATGCCTTGCAGGTTGAGGTCTTCCAATACGATGAGGTCGTATTCGCGGACTAGCATGCTGGTGGTCTTGTGCTGCCAGTCGTCTATGATGCGGTGTGCCTTCGCGTACAGTCGGCTGATTTCCCGACCGGTACGCTCGTAGGTGCGGCTCGCATGACGCCGGTATTGTTTGACGGTTTCGCCGGACATGGCGATTCGTCGCGCCTGAGCCTTCTGACGGCGGCGTATCTCCTTGTCGATATGGTTCAACCGGTCTTTGGGGAGGTCGATGAAACGATTGTCGGACGTGGCGAGCGTGTGGACGCAACCCCTGTCCAATCCGACCATCGCACCCGTGCGCTCACGGCCTATCGGCAGCGGGTCGTTGACGAACACGAGTGTTCGTCTCGTCCAGTTCACGTCGACGCTCGTATAGTCGCGGATGGGTTGGCTGACGCGGACGCGGATGTGGATGCTGTACCGGCACCGTTGGCCGTCCAGACGATATGCGCCGGGGTTCTGTCCGGTGATGACGACCTCGCCGTGACGCCGGTTCAACTGACGGTAGTTCGCGTTCGCGCCCTTGTTGTGCCAGCAGACGAAATACAGGTCGTCACGCCGTTTTTTGAACCGGGGCGTCATGCCCGGGTTCCGATGCTTCTTCTTCAATGTTTTGCGGCGTTTGTTCGCGCTCCACCAGTCCGTGTTCTCTATCCTGTTCGGGGATTGCAGCACCATTGCGGGGATGGCTGCGAACCATGAGCACTCCAGTCTTACCTGACGGTCGGAGCGCATGTCCGGCTTCCCGCCCAACGGAATGCTCATGCCAAGGTTTTTATCCCATTTGGTTCTACGGGAACGCAACTGGTTGTATCGGCAACGCCACCCGTCGCACAGCCAACGCATCACTATGTCGGGATTGGTTGAATACAGGGGGATTTGCCGTCCGTCCGAGGCCACGCACATGCCGAGATACGGGGCGGCTCCCCGTATCTGCACGCTTTCTATCACGACCTTCTGGGACATGATTACGATTACATCACTATGCGCGTAATGAGACAAGAATGGAACAAAGAAGAGGGTGGTTCCTCCCGGCATTGAAATACCGGGCAACCCCACCCAAAAGAATGGTGAATGTGGATGAGTGGCATCTGGCGCGCGTCAGCCGGGCGAGACGCGCGTTCGTGCTTGACTCCGAGGGCCGCGCGTGGACATCGATGAGCCCGAACATGTGGGAGCAGCGGGAACGGTGGCAGGGTCTGCTGGCCCGATACGGCGTCGTATCGTATTGGGTGGTGTGCGTGACCCCGCCGGGCGGGCATGGGACCCCCGACATGACTACTGCCGTATGGCCGGGTGGTGTGACCTGCATGGATATACCATCGCTTCGCGCGATGGTCGATTCCGTGTGTGTTCCGGACATGTTCGCCGCGATCCCGCCCGGACTGGTCTCCCTGCTTGATTCGCATATCAAATATTGATGCCCGTCGTCTCTCCTTCCACTGCGTCCATGACCGCCTCGTGCAGCATCATGCGGCCGGTCAATACGTCGAGCTTGCGACGGTCCACGGTGTTCGACTCCAATAACCGGTGGACGCGTACCGTCCTTTTCTGCCCTTGCCGGTGCAATCGGTCGCATGCCTGACGGTAGTCGTCGAACGACCAGGGCAGGCTGGTCCACACGATCTCATGCCCCCCGTCCTGGATGTTCAGCCCGTATTTCGCGGCCTGCGGGTGGGCGGCCAGGAGCGGGACGCGGCCGTTGCGCCATTCCTCCAGCACGCCTTGCTCGTGCACCTCGCGCATGCCGGGGAAGCGTGCGCGCATGCGTTCCAGTTCGTCGGTGAACTGGTAGAACACGAGCACCGGCCCGTCCGCCGCGCCTATGATGTCCGCGAGCGCGTCGAGCTTCACGTCGTCCACGTGCCGGATCGTCCCTTCCGGATCGTCCGCGTCCGGGTACAGGCATCCGCACGTCAGTTGGGCGAGCTTCGCGGTGAGCACGCCCGCGTTGGCGGCGGTCACGGTCGTCCCGTCATCCAGGTCGGCGACCATCTGCCGACGCAGCCGGTCGTACGTGTCCCGGGTCGGTTTCGGCATGTCGAGCCAATGGTCGGTCTCGATCATGGACGGGAGCCCGGGCAGCCTGTCGGACGCCTTCATGCTCAGGCAGAACGGTTCGATGAGGTCCAGGATCTCCTGTTGGGCGCCGTCGCGGGGCGTGTAGTCGATGGGCTGCCGGCGGCCGCCCATGTCGATGTAGCGTCCGGGCGTGAACCAGCGGTCCCGGTAGCGGGTCATGGACCGTTCCAACGTTTCGGACCGGTCGATGACCGCGATCTCGCCCCACAGGTCCAATAGGTTTTTGGTGGCGGGCGTGCCGGTCAGGCCGAGCGTCCATTTCGCCTGTCTCGCGTGCCGGCGCAGGATGAGTCCCCGGTTGCTTCTCGGCGTCTTGTAGCCGGACAGCTCGTCGACGACGATGCCCTTCCACGGCCAGTCCCCCACCTTCCCGTCCAGCCATTTGAGGTTGTCCTGCCCGATGACGGTCACGTCCGCGTCGGCGTCCAGCGCCTTCGACCGTTGCCGCGGCGTGCCGACGGCGGCCGCCCATGTCAGGGAGTGCATGCCCTTCCAGCGTTCGAGCTCGTCGGGCCACGAGTTGCGGGCCACCAATGCGGGCGCTATGACGAGGAACCGGGCGTGCGGGTCGGCCGCGTGCATGATGTCCATGACGGCGATGCTGGTCAGCGTCTTGCCGAGCCCGGGTTCGAGGAACAGGCCGCAGCCGCGGGACGGGGAGGCGAACGCCTTCAGGGCGAACCGGATGGCCTGTTTCTGGTAGTCGTGCAATGGGGTTTCCATGCACGCGCGTATGCGTCAGAGCCGGGACGCATATGACGGGTTCGGTGAAGGATGTCCGGAAAGGGGTTCCGTCATGTTTGATTCCGTCGTGGCCTGGTATGGCATGCTGCCCGTCGGGGCGAGGGGCGCGGTCACGCTGGCCGTGGGCCTGCTCGTCTCCTGGATCGCGTTCAGGGTGGCGGTCAGGCTGGTGAAGGGCCTGGTCCGTTCGGTCGTGGCCGCGGTGCTCGCGTTCCTGCTGGCGACCGTGCCGGGCAATCTCATCCTGCATGACGCGTACGCGCAGCTGAGGGAGAAGGCGTCCATGTCGGCCGTCATGTGACGCATGGCGTCCGTCCGCCTCCGGACGCGGGTCCCAGACGTCCTTTGCGGGAAACGCATATCCATGGGTGTCCATCGTGTTTCCCGTCGTAAGGAGCCTGACATGGCCGACAAGCCGTTCGTCCCCGTCGAGCATCGTCTCGCGCTGACCGTCCCCGAGGCGGCGGCCCTGTGCGGCATCCCGGAGAAGGTGGTGCGCGCCGCGGTCGTGCACGGCGATCTGAGGCATTTCGAGAAGGGGTCCACGACGGCCCGCATCCGCAGGACGGATCTGGAGGACTGGGTGGCCTTGCTGTGAGCCCGACACGGGATAGGCACACTTAGGCACACATGCCGTGTATGATGTTCTCCAGATGCGCGTGATTCCGCCATTCCGTGGTGCCGGCTGGCTTAATGTACGTTATGTCAGATTGGTTATTGAAGAAACGCTTCGATTGGCAGGGGTTGCTTCACCTAGCGCCACTGAGGGTGCTTCTACTCATGTAGTAAGCACCCTCAGTCAGCGTCGTTAGAAGCTCCCGCCGGTGGGAGCAATCAGTCAGTGCATCTCGAAGTATCGGTTCACGGCGTCTTCGAGCTGCTCAGGTTGCTCAATGATTTCGTAGGCACCGTGTTCTTCCATCTCACCAGCCGGAGCGTAGCCCCAGCGGCAGCCAATGGCGTCCAGATTGCAGGCGTGGGCGCCGTCGATGTCGGTGTAGCGGTCGCCGATCATCACGGCCTTGTCCCCCGCTGCGGCATCAAACGCGATTTTGTCGAAGCAGTATCGAATCACCTGATCTTTGTCCAGGCGGGAATTGTCTTTGGAGGCACCATAGATGCCGTCCAACAGTTCGGTCAGGTGGAAATGGTCGCAGATAGGAATGCACTGGTATTCGGGCTTGCAGCTGGCCAGTGCCAGGTAATAACCGTCGGCATGCAGTTTGAGCAGCTGTTCACGGATGCCTGGGAATACGACGTTCACCAGTCGTCCGGGCACCTTGTTGCCGGGCTCGTTCGGATCGTCGAACACGGCACGGTCTCCGTAGTAGCTGCGGTAGATATCCACGGCCCGATCCAAATCTTCCGCAGGCACATGATTGCGACGCAGAGATTCGATGATCGCCGGTCCAATGAAGCGGCGCAGTTCGGCGGCGTCCGGAACCGGACGTCCAAGTTCTTCGAAGGTCTTGATGACGGAGCCGATAATGCCGCCGTCGGACTTGGTAAGCGTGCCGTCGAGATCCAACAGGACCACTTTCATCGGATGCTGTGCCATTGAGATTCCACTCCCCCTTGTTCATGTCGACTGCTTTGAATGGTCGTCAAACAATATGCGACTTGTTCCAACAATGATTATGCCCAGTCGGGATGACTGGGCATAAAGTTCACGTGTTGTTCAGTAGGAGATCACTCATAGTCGGGAATCCAACCGTCACGGTGCATTTGCAGGCGCTTTTCGAGCAGGGTGGCCAGTTCCTCTTCGCTACGGCGTTCCAGCAGCATGTCCCAGTGGGTGCGGGTGGGTTTGCTGATTTCGTCGCCCTCACGGTCGGCGTCGCCCTCACGGTGGGCCACGGAACCACAACGGCACTCCCACTCGTCCGGGATTTCGGCACCCTCGGCAAACGGCAGGATGGTGCGGTGGCCCTTCGGGCATACATACGCCACATCGTTTCGTGCGGCGAAATCGACGTTGTCGTCGGACTCCAGCGATTTCGCTCCGATGCTCATGCCCCTGAGGCTACGTTCTGCCATATCGGCATCCTCCTTGAAAGATCTTTAACCCTACTAATTTACGCAACCGTTCGGACTTGGCCGCTATTCCAAGCTTCCGACGTCGGCTGACAAACTCCCGTCAAACAGCCCCGTCAGTCCACGCCGGAGTAGGCCACCACGCCACGATTGATCTGGTCGGCCGCTTCGTGGGCGAGGCCTGCCAGCCGCTCTCCCCCGTCGAACGGCAGCGGCTGGGCGACAGCGATCTGCTGCAGCACGTCAGCCAGTCGTTTGGCAGTGCGTACGAAGTCGCCGCCGGTCATGTCGGTGCCGTACAGGCACGATCCCAGCGAACCGCCATCCGCCCATTCATACATGATGTCGAGTATGCCGGAGTCCGGCCGCTGCATCTCGTCCAGACCGTGATCCTCGCACAGGATATCGATGTCTTCACAGATGCCCTTGAGCTTGGACGAAGCGATGGCGATGGGCCCGGAGATGCCGCCCGGGTAGTGCCTCGGTTCACTGTCTCCCCCTCGTCTGGCCTCGTATACCAGTGAAGAGAGCACAGCGGCCAGTCCGTTGGCGTCGAGCTTGTCGAACGTGCCGGCGAGCAGCGCCTCGCACAGTTCCAGGTCATGTTCACTATAGATGCGGCGCAGCAGCGAGCCTTTCTCGGTCAACGTCATGTCGATGTGGCCGGCCGCATCTTCATGACGTTCGAGGTAACCAAGCCCGGTGAGAATATCGCAGATGCGATCGAACTGACGTGCCACGGACCCGGTACGGGAGTCGTAGCGATCGGTGACGCGCTGCAGTTCGCGGGTCTCGCGGGCCCAGCGGTGGCCCCACTTGAGGTGCTGCTGGAGGTCCGGGCAATTACGGCATGGATGCTCGTGTTCCGCCTTGCGCAAATCGCGGATGCGCTGGTCGAGGTTCTGGAAGGCGCGTGAACGCTCCTGATCGGTCAGGAACACTTCGTGCTTCAGTTTGCGGCGGCCTTCCTTCTCGATATCGCTCAGCTCCATACGCAGGGTCATGAACTGTTTGAAGTCGCCGTGTTCGCATGCGAACGCCTGTTCGTATCCGGCCAGCGCGTTCTTCAGTGTGTTGATCTGCGATTCCAACTGCCAGGCCGATTCGTTGGCCTCCCACTGGGCAAACGACTGGTCCAGGGTAACGCGCGCGGTCTCGTAGTCGCTGGAGTTGAGCAGGTTCACGGCCATGTTGAACGTGGGCCGGAAGCTGGAGTGCAACGGGTAGACACGCTTGGATGACAACGCGGCGGCCGTGGCGGGCACAAAACCGTGATGGTCGACCACGATGGCGTGGCCGATGGTGTCGATGCCGCGCCGACCGGCACGACCGGTGAGCTGCGTGAATTCTCCGGGAGTCAGGCCCACATGACTAGTGCCGTCGAACTTCTCGAGTTTCTCGACCACCACGCAACGGGCCGGCATATTGATGCCCAAGGCCAGCGTTTCCGTGGCGAACACCATCTTGACCAGACCTTCTTCGAACAATCGTTCGACTATCTGGCGGAACAGAGCGATCATGCCGGCGTGGTGCGAAGCGAAGCCTTCTTCCAACGCGAAGCGGAACTTGGAGAACTGCAGGGCTTTCAGGTCTTCCTGAGTGAGTTGCCCCTCCACCATCTCATCCACGATGCGGCGAATCCTGGTCACTTCCTCATCGGTGGTGAGCTTCAGTCCGGCGTTGATGCACTGTTCCACGGCCTGGTCACAACCGTTGCGAGAGAAGATGAAGTAGATTCCGGGCAACATTCCCAGGAAGTTAAGCTCATCCACCACGGCCCAGCGGCGCGGGGTGTGGCGTTCCGCTTTCGGGGCACGGTTCTTGACGCCTTTGCCACCACGTCCTCTGCCGAAGCTCTTGCGCTTATCGGGGCGTTCCTCGCCGCGCCGGCGTGCGGCCTTGCGGTCCAGCTGGTCGAGCCGGTTGATGAGTTCGGCGTTGAGCTTGGTGGTCTGCTCGCCGTTGCCGTCGCGGCGATAGAGATCCAGCACCTCGGGCTCGGTGTGTTCGTCCGCCTGCACGATGACGTGCTGTTCCAGCGGCACGGGGCGGTGTTCGCTGATCACCAGCTTGGTGTCGCCGCGCACCGAGGCGATCCAGTTGGAGAAATCCTCCACGTTGGACACGGTGGCGGACAGGCCGACGATCTTGACCGTCTTGGGCAGGTGGATGATGACTTCCTCCCACACGGGCCCGCGGAATCGGTCGGCCAGATAGTGCACTTCGTCAAGGATCACATAGCGCAGTGCGTTCAGCGTGGTTGAACGCTCGTAAAGCATGTTACGCAGCACTTCGGTGGTCATGACCACGATGTCAGCCTCGGAGTTGATCGAGGTATCGCCGGTGAGCAGGCCCACCTTGTCCGGGCCGTACACGTCGACCAGATCATGGTATTTCTGATTGCTCAGCGCCTTGATCGGTGTGGTGTAGAAGGCTTTGACGTTGCGTTCCTGGGCGAGGTAAATGGCAAAATCCGCCACTACGGTTTTGCCGGCGCCGGTTGGGGCCGCGACCAGTACATTACTGCCGGCTTCGAGCGCATCATTAGCTTCGGTCTGGAAGCCGTCCAGTTCGAAGGGCAGGGATTCGGCGAATCGCGCTGCTGCGGATGCCCGATGGCGTTGGACTTTTTGGAATGATGCGTACCGCTGCGAAGGGCTCAGCGTCTGGGAATCGGCATTGCCCTTATGGTGTTGGTGACGTGCCATTGCTGCTTTCCGTTAGTTGTTGAATCGCTTCCAGCGGGCCCATGCTTGGGTGTGGCGCTCGCGCTTGGCGGCCTTGCGACGAATCACGTCCGCATGGGCCTCGGCATAACGATTCTGTGCCACGCTGAGCGGCTGAGTAAACAGAGGCGGCTCGCTGGTGTCGGCAGAAATGCCAGACTCCCCCATCGCGGCCACACGTTCACCGAGTTGGCCACCGATGTCAGACATGTCTTTCAAGGCACGTATTCCATGAAGGGCTGTATAGATCAGTCCGGCAACAATCATGGCCAGCATGAACAGGGCCAGAATCAGCCATATCCACCAAGGCATGAAAGGCTCCTTACTTGTTCTCGCTGATGCTCAGTTCGCGTTCGGCACGTGCCACGATCATGGTGCGCAACGTTTCCGGGGCGACCGCTGTGATATGACGCGCGTGGGCAATGCAGAAGGCCACGAACCAGGAATCGGAGGAAACGGTCAGATGCACCTTTTCACCGGCACCGCATTGTTCGACGGTAGCGCCCGGCAATGTCTTGATGAATGCCAGATCGCGCTGATCGGTGATGAACACCGCGTCGGTACCGTTGTCGAAACTCCACTTGCGCAGTTCGCTCACCGGCATGTTCGGGATGTTGATCTGCTTGGTGGGCTTGACCAATTCCGCCTTTTCGATACGGGCCAATCGCAGCACCTGCCAGATGCGCGGCTTGCCGTTGGCCTTGTCGATGGTCTTGTCTTTGGAGACGTAGGCCTTCTTGTCCTTGGGGGCGGCGGAACCGACATCCGTGTAGACGGCGGCATAATACACGCCTTCGTCGATGAAGATCTTGGCGGGGGCCACCAGCTTGCGACGGGTACTACCGGTACCATCGGAATACTCCATGTCCAACAACGAATCGGTGTTGATCGCACGCTTGACGATGGAGAAGCTTCGGGGCTCCAGCTCATAGCCGGTCAGGCTCAGCCACGGGGTCTGGCCCGGGCTGACATGGCGGTGCAAACGCTCATACAGGGATTCGGCCTGCCCACGCTGCTTGTCCGGCAGTAACGGCGAATGCGCCAAGTAACTGACCGAGGCGGTGAGCATGCTGAGGTATTGCGGCGAAATGCCGGCAAGACGTTCAAGGCCCAACGAATTGGTGGCGGAAACAATACCCTCGGCATCCAGCAGCGGCCAGTCGATATCGAAGAACTGGCTGCCCGCCATCTCGCCGTCATCGGAGACGGTGGTAAGGGTGTTGATGTCCTTGTGGATGATGTTGACGTACTTCTTGAGCTCGTCCTCGTTCTTCGGCTTGCCAATGAACCGTTCGGCCAGCTCGCTCATCGAGAATTCCTCACCCAAGTGAGCGGAGAGGAACAGCATCAGACGCAGGCGACGATCCACCTCGCTGCCCGTTTGGAAAGCGGATCCGTTCTTCTTGTTCTGGGCCTTGATCGACTCGGGATCACCCGGCTCACGAACATCGCGACTAATCGATGGGGAAACCACCGAGGCGCTTACAGGGCTGGCGGATTCGTCGGCCAGAGTGAATCGGCTGGCGGCGTGCAGGCGGCGATGATAGGCGTCCACAGCCTCCTGCGGGCTGACAATCGTGGCACCCGGATGCTCCAGCACAAACATGGCCAAATCGTCGGAATCGGTGTAGGCCACGTTCAGGTGTTCGCCGTCCACATCAACGGTGGCGGCAAAGCGACGCGAATCGATAACCTTGACCAGCGAGTCCGGAATGGGCTGCGTGCCCAAGCCAGGCGCAATCGAATCCAAACCGAGCCCGGGAATAGGGGTCTGCGGCACACGCGGCGTGGTGCGCGACGCCTGTTGGGTGAGCTGGGAATGATCCGGTTCGGAGGAAATCGACATCGAACGAGCCAGATAGTTGGCGGCGGCAAGCACCGGCATATCTTCCGGCTCGAACATCAGACGGATGCGCGGTTCGTCGCCCAACTGCAGACGGTAGGACGCGAAGTCCTGGCCTTCCGACTTGGACGAATACTCAGGCTGCCGTGATTCGATGGCGATGCCCATAGCGGCGAGCTTGGCGCGATCACGCTGGAACTGCTTGGCGAACGCGGCCTTGGCGGCCTGATCTGCCAGCTCTCCATACGAGTCGGCGTAAGCTTTGACGCGCTGCGCAATTTGGCGGGATGTGAGCCATTGCGGGAACGCGGATGACAACACAGCCAGTACGTCCAGCTCGTGCTTGCCCCATTTGTCGGAAAAACGCCGACGTCCGCTTGTGCCCTCTGCCATTAGTCCTCACGTATAGTTATTGTTTCGTTATAAGTGCGTATGAGTTTCCCCACACTCACTCTATCTTAGAGGCTTTTTCCGCAGTTGAGCGCCATTTCACAAAAATAATATCTTTTTTATCGTTCTACCGTGTTGTAAATCACACCCAATCGTCCGGTTCGATGCCTTGCGGGCCAACGTATTCGCCGTTCGGCACATAGCTTGGCTCGCCCTTATCTTCCAGTTTGGCGTCGGCGAACATCATGACGTCACGTCCGAATGTCCAGTCGCCCTGAATGGAAACCGAGTTGGCTGCGGCCAAAGATGGCACGGCGTAGGGGAACCGTTCGTCGAAATCGTGGATGTTCTTGTAGTATCGCGGATCAAGTTCGACGTTCGGGAAGATGTAGTTGCCGTCTTCCATCTCATACGTGTCCGTCAGATGGAAGCGATCGGAACGCATAATGAACAAATCATTGGTGGTTTTCACCGGAAGGAAGCGCATACGATCCACTTGGACGCAGATGGAACCGTTGAACAGACCGATTGCGGCACCCATGGCGGTTTCCAGCTGAATCACCTGTTCGGAGTTCGGGTCCGTGGGATTCACTGTCTTTTTGTTACGAATCACCGGCAACGGCAACACACCATCGCATTCAGCGAGCTTGTCTTTCAAAGCGTCGATACGAATCCAGATCGAGTTGGTGTTGAAGTAAGGATGCTTGGTGATGTCTTGGGCCGCTTCCTTATCGTCCGGATGGACCTGGCTCATTTCACGCAGTATTAGGCGACCAGTGGCCTTGTCGCGCACAATATGGCCGCCCTTGCGATCGGCCTTGGTGCGGATGGCCACTTCAGCCATAAACGGGGCACCTGTGTTTTCGAAGTGCTGGGCCAACGTACGCGAGGGGCGCGCACCGAGATTGTCGGAATTGGAGATGAACAGATACTTGAAGCCGTGCTCCTCCAATACGTCAAGCAGACCAGACTCCCAGATGGTGGAGAACAGGTCGCCGTGGCCGGGCGGGCACCATTCCAGCTCCGGGTTCACAGGGTAGCTCACAGGTTCGCCGGTGGCGGCCACGAGCTTGGGTTCCTGATGCTGGATGATTTCCATCGGCACGTCATGCTGGCTGAACTTTCGATGCTGCTTGAGCGCCTTCATCGTGTCCGCCGAAGTGCGGAAGGAATTCATGAAGGTCAGCGGCAGTTCCACGTTCAGACGGGTCCGGGCGGTGAGCACCTGGCCGAGGATGATGTCGATGAAGCGCATCTGCTTGGCCTTGTGCCTACGCACCGGCAACAGCGACTTGGCCTTGTCCAATCCCATGGAGGTGCCCAGACCGCCATTGAGCTTGAGGAATGCGGTCTTGGCGAAGGCGTCCACGGCCTTGTCGTGGTTGATGGTCTCATAGACGTCGTGGAAGCTGGGCACGTGGCCAAGCGGCTCGATGTCGTCCTCACGAATCCAGCTGGAGGCTTCTTCATGGCGCCATACGTCATACAAATGGCGGAACTGGTTGATGGCGGTTTCGCTCATGCCATGCTCGCGCATCTTGGCGGCCGAAAGCTCGAAAGTCTCATCCACTTCAGGGGTGTTTACGGTTTCTTCGGTGGTGTCCGAGGTGACGGCGTCGGTGTCGTCAGCGGCGGCGATATCCAGTTGGGCCTTATCGTTTATTTCGGTCAATTCGGGTCCCTTTCGTCAAATCAATAGGAACCAGTCTAGCCCCTGTTTGGGGCAAACGCGGCCTATAGGAACTTTTGTGGTGCTTATAACCGTGGCCCGGCCTTGTGGGAGCAGGCGTGTCGGCCTGTCATTTTTGTCGCGTGGAAAATGATGCGCCCCCGGTGGTGGGCTGGATGGCGTGAGAACACCATCCAGCAAAGCGAAGAGATGCCCCGTGTGCGGGCGTGCGATGAAGAAGAACGGGCGGACCGGCAAGGGCGTCCAGCGGTGGAAATGCCCGGCCTGCCGGTTGAGCTCGACGATGCCGCAGCGGCGGCGCAGGCGGGAGCGGACGCTGGAGGAGTTCCTTTCCTGGCTGCTGGGGCCGTCATCCCAAAGGGCGGCGGACTCCGCGGGCGACGCCCGCGCCCTGCGCAAACGAATCGCATGGTGCTGGCGCATCCGCCCGCGCATCGCCCCGCCGGACGCCAGGCGCCACACGGTCATGGCGGACGGCACGTACATGGGCCACGGCTGGTGCCTGATCATCGCCATCGACGGGCAAACCGGCGAGGTGCTGGACTGGCAGTGGTGCGCGCACGAGTCCAAGGCCGCATACCTGGCCCTGTTCTCCCGGCTTCCCGCGCCGGACGTGCTCATCACCGACGGGCTGCGCGGCGCGGAGGCGGCGTGCACGCAGGCGTGGCCGGGAACGAGGATCCAGCGCTGCCTGGTGCACGTGCAGCGCAACACGAGGACGGACCTGACGTCCAGGCCCAGGCTCCAGGCCGGCCGCGAGCTGAAGAGGCTGTCCGACAGGCTCACCTCGGTCGAGACGGCCGGGCAGGCCGTCAGGTGGGGCGAGGCCCTCAACGCATGGCACGAACGGTGGAAGGACTTCATCGCCGAACGCACCTACGCGCGCGACGACCCGTCCAACCCCAAGGCGTCGAGGCACCGGTGGTGGTGGACGCACGAGGAGCTGCGGCGCTGCTACCGGCGGCTGGAGAGGCTGTTCCGCGAGGGCAGGCTGTTCGCCTATCTCGAGCCGGAACTGCTGAAGGGCGGTCCGGTGGCGCGCACCACGAACCGGCTGGAGGGCGGCGTCAACTCGGTCGTCAAGGACGTATTGCGCAACCATCGCGGGCTGCCCGAGGAGCACATGCGCCGCGCGTGCGAATGGGTATGCTACATGAAGACCGCGCACCCACGACCGGAGTCATTCATCCCCGACGCCCTGCGGAAGGGCGAAAAGGCAACGACGCCCGAACCGGACGACAGCGTCGCGCCCGCATACGGGACCGGTATCGACTGGAACGAATTCCACACCACCACGCGATACCCCAACACCACCGACTGACAACGAAAACCAGTCTAAAGCACCACAAAAGTTCCTATAGGCCGCAAACGCATACGACGGGGGTGCGGAGGCGGTGAATTGTCGGTGATAATTCCAATAACACGCCAAGATGAAGTCCATGTTTAATCCATTACGAATGGCTTACAAAGGTAAGTCCGTCGTCATGTTGTCTCATGTTGTTTGAAAATGGAAAAGCCCCGGAAGACAACCACTCAAAAGTGGCGGAATTCCGGGGCTAATCGGTCGGGCCGGCGGGATTTGAACCCGCGACCCCTTGACCCCCAGTCAAGTGCGCTACCAAACTGCGCTACGGCCCGATGGTGCAAAAGCACCGAATAGATAATCTACCAGATATATGAAATCTGGCAAATTACGCGCGTGTCACTTCCGCTTCTTCTTTTCGCGGATGTTCACGGAGATCTGGATTGGCGTGCCTTCGAAGCCGAATTCCTCGCGCAGCGAACGCTCGATGTAGCGGCGGTAGCCGTGCTCGAGGAAGCCGGTGGCGAAGATCACGAAACGCGGCGGGCGCGTGGATGCCTGCGTGGCGAAGAGGATTCGCGGCTGCTTGCCACCACGCAACGGGTGCGGGTGGGCGGCCTGAATTTTGCCGAGGAAGGCGTTGAGCTTGCCTGTAGGAATACGCTGATCCCAGGATTCCAAGGCCTTATCCATGGCTCGCGTCAGACGGTTGGTGTGCCAGCCGGTCTTGGCGGACAGGTTCACACGCTCGGCCCACATCACACGGTCGAATTCGGTGTTCCACAGGCGTTCGAGACGCTGCTTGTCGAACTCGTCCATCGCATCCCACTTGTTGAATACGAGCACGATTGCACGGCCCGCATCCACGGCGGTGGACATGACCTTCAAATCCTGATCGGATACCGGCTGCGATGCATCAAACAGGATCAGCGCCAATTCACAGCGCTCGATGGCGGCCTGCGTGCGCAGAGAGGAATAATATTCCGCGCCTGTGAGCTTGTGCTGGCGTCGCTTGATGCCGGCGGTGTCGATGAACAACCAGTCCTCGCCATCGATGTTGACGATTTCGTCGACGGGGTCGCGCGTAGTGCCGGCCAAATCGTTGACAACGGCACGTTCTTCGCGCGCCAGCTGATTGAGCAGAGACGACTTGCCCACGTTCGGACGGCCCACCAGAGCCACGCGGCGCAGGCCGGAAGGCGTGAGGTAGCCGGAAGTCTTCTCGGCCTGCTTGAGCTTGTCGAGCGCAACGTCCAGCAGGTCGCCCACTCCCCTGCCGTGCATGGCGGAAATCGAGTATGGTTCGCCGAGGCCGAGCTTCCAGAATTCGGCGGCAAGGTATTCGCTGGCCTGGTCGTCGATCTTGTTGACGGCCAGCACGATCGGCTTGCCGGCGGCACGCAGCATCTTGACGATGCGCTCATCGGTGGTGGTCATGCCCACTTGACCATCGACAACGAATACCACAGCATCGGCCAAGGTCACGGCAACCTGTGCCTGTGAGGCGATGGCGGATTCAATGCCTTCCACGTCGGCTTCCCAGCCGCCCGTGTCCACCAGCTTGAAGTCGGTGCCAGCCCATTCCGCGTCATAGCTCACACGGTCTCGCGTAACGCCCGGCGTGTCTTCCACAACGGCGGCACGGCGGCCGAGGATACGGTTGACCAAGGATGATTTGCCCACGTTCGGACGGCCTACAATAGCCAGCACGCCCACCGGCTTGGGGCCGGCCTTGCGCGCACCTTCCGTGAAACCACGGCCGGAAATCAGATCCTCATCGCCCTCGTCCAACTCATAGCCTTCGAGATTGGCGGCATACTGCTCGTATTCCTGGTTCTCGATGGCGTCCTCGACCAGACCGATGAGCAGATCGAGCGTGTGGGCGAAGTCCAGATCGGAATTGTCGATGGTGGTAACGCCATCGGCGGCGGTCAGGAAGCTGGTGACCTTGGAATCGGCCTTGTCGCGCGCGGCCACATCCTCAGCACCCACGCCCTTGACGGCTTGGCCGGTGCGACGGGCCTGACGGACCTCCTCACGGGCGGTCAGCAGCACGCGCACCTCGGCGTCCGGGGACACCACAGTGGTGATATCGCGGCCCTCGGCCACGATGCCCAAACCCCCGGAGAAGGAGTCGGCCGACGCCTCGCGGGCGATGTAGGCGCGCTGGGCGGCGATGAGCACGTTGCGCACCGGGATGACGTTCGACACCTTGGAGACATGGCTGGAGACTTCGGAGGAACGAATGGCCTCGGAGATGTCCTCGTCGTCGGCGAATACGCAGGGGTTGTCCGGGTCCACGGAGATATCGAAATGGTCGCCGGTGAAGAACTCGCCCACCGCTTCGGTGATGACACGCTCATCCACGGTTTCGGCGTCCAGATCGATGCCCTGCTTCAAGCACCACCAAGCGCAGGCACGATACATCGCGCCCGTGTCAAGGTAGGCGTATCCGAAATACTTGGCCAGCGCCTTGGACGTGGACGACTTGCCCACGCCGGCGGGGCCGTCGATGGCAACGCGAATCACAGGCCAACCTCCTTGGACAGCGAACGGACTTCCGTCTGGGACAGCACGCGGTAGGAACCGGGCTTCAGATCACCGAGTTTGATCGGGCCGATCTGAGTGCGCACCAGACGCTTGACCGGGAAACCGATCGAACCGAAGATGCGGCGCACGATGCGGTTCTTGCCGGAGTGCAGCACGACCTTGACCATCGTGTAATCACGGGAGGCGTCGATGATGGCGCAGTGGTCGAGTTTGATCCAACCGTCATCGAGCTGCACGCCGGTGGTCACGAGTCGGCGGCACACGGTACCGGAGATCTTGCCCTCCAGCGTGGCGACGTAGGTCTTTTCGACCTCGTACTTGGGGTGCATGACGTGCTGCGAGAGTTCGCCATCGTTCGTCATGAGGATAAGACCCTCGGAATCGTAGTCGAGACGGCCCATGTGGAAGATGCGCTCGTACTTGTCGCCCACGATGTCACGCAACGTGTAGCGTCCCTTCGGATCGTCCATGGCGGAGAGCACCTTGCGGGGCTTGTTCAGTGCCAGAGTGACGTGGTTCGGATTGACGCGTACGCGTGAACCGTCTACGCGCACCTGCTGCTTATGAGGGTCAACGCGAGTTCCGAGCTCGGTGACCAGTTCACCGTCGACCTCGACACGGCCTTCGGTGATCATGTCCTCGCACTTGCGGCGGGAACCGAATCCCGCTTGGGCAAGCAGCTTCTGGAGTCGAATGGAATTGGAATCGTCTTGCGCTTTCGCAGCGCGGGAATATGCGTTTGGCATCGTTCTCCCAACGTGGCCGGACAGATTCTGTCATCGCAGAGACTGTCGATTTGTATACATACTTTAGAGTTGGCGGACTGGAATCCCAGCCAATTCCAACCCATATATCATACCGCAACGTAGGACTGCTGCTAGACTGGCAACCGTTTGTGCGGGTTCGCCCGTCTTCCAACAGATGAAAAGGAATGAACAATCATGGAAGAAACCAAGCAACAGCCGCTGGCTCTGCGCGTGTGCGCCGAATCGGCCGGCAGCTTCCTGCTGTGCTTTGCGATTTACGCCTTCTCCACATGGGGTTCGGCCGTATATGGCATCAATATCGTGTTCTTCGCGTTGGCTACCGGCTTGGCATATGCCGCAGTCACCGCCATCTTCTCCCGCGTGTCCGGTGGTCAGCTGAATCCGGCCATCACCGTAGCCTCCGTGCTGGTTTCCAAGACGAAAATCCTGGATGGCATCCTCTATGTGATCGCTCAGGTCATCGGTGCCATCGCCGCCGGCTTCGCCGTGGTCAAGCTGCTGCCCACATCCGAGCAGGTAGCTGCCAAAGTGTGGCTGACTCCGGCCGTTAACGGTTTCGAAAACGGCTCCGTGTCTTACTCGCTGCTGACCCAGTATGGCATTACGTTCTCGATTACGTTGGCGATTGTCGTCGAGGTCGTTGCCTCTCTGATTGTCGTTGCCACCGCCATGTCTTCTCTGGGTGATCACGGCGAGTCCTCGGACCGTCATATCATTGCCTTGGGTCTTGCCTATGGTCTGGCCGCCGCCATCAGCTACCCGGTTACCGGTGCCGGTCTCAATCCCGCCCGTTCCACCGGTATCGCACTGGCCGCGATGAATGAGGGCCTTACGCAAAATCCGCTGCAGCAGCTGTGGGTATTCTGGATTAGCCCGGTCTTGGCCGCCTCTGTGGTGGCGTTGGTCATGATCATCGCTCAGATGATGACCACTCCCAAAGTGCCGGCTGCCGCCGATCTTCCACAGACGGATGCCGATGCGAACGCGGACACACTCGACGATGGCGAATTCTTCGATCAGGCCGCCTCGTCTGATGGCGATTCAGCGGAAAAAGATGTTGCCGAAGAGTCCAAAGAAGCTGAAGTAGGTAATCAGCAGGCCGATTCCCAAGGCGATGCCGATGAAGGAGTCGAACGCCACTGAGCGCACTTTCCATGGGCTTTTGTCCTGAAGAATCAGGCGAACAAGCCCGGTGATGATGGCCGTCACGGCAAGTATGACCGTGGCGGCCATCGTATATCCAAAAGCAACCAGCAGTGTGACGACGGCGATGACGCCGAGTACGCACCATTCAAACCATGGCTTGCCCTCATGTGCTTCGGATACATAGGGATGGTTGTGCATGTTGCGATTCCTTCTGTCGAACGGTTACGTGACCACAATAGCAGGCGAATAGCAAAGGTGGGATTCCGCCTGGACCCGTCAACGGGTCCAGGCGGAATCCCACCTTTGTGCGTTTTGGCTGAGCTGCTCTCCTCAGAGAGTCCCGATCAGTGGAAGAAGTGGCGGGTGCCGGTGAGGTACATGGTCACGCCGGCCTTATTGGCCGCTTCGATGACCTCCTCATCGCGGATGGAGCCGCCAGGCTGCACGATTGCCTTGACGCCCGCGTCGATAAGCACCTGGGCACCATCGGCGAACGGGAAGAACGCATCGGATGCCGCGACCGCACCGGTGGCGCGATCGGCACCATCGGCCAGTGTGTTGGCGCGCTCGACGGCCAGATGGCAGGAGTCCACGCGGTTGACTTGGCCCATGCCGATGCCAACCGTGGCCTGGTCGTGGGCCAGCAGGATGGCGTTGGACTTCACGCAGCGGATTGCACGCCATGCGAACACGAGGTCCTTCAGCGTGTCGGCGTCGGCGGCCTCGCCGGCCACGAGCTTCCAGGCGTCCGGATCGTCGCCGACGGCGTTGATCAGATCAGTGTCCTGCACAAGCAGGCCGCCATCGATCTGGCGGATGGCCTCGTGGCCCTTCGGCGGCTCGGCCACCTTGAGGATGCGCAGGTTCTTCTTCTTGGTCTGCAGCAGTTCGAGCGCGGCCGGCTCATAGTCGGGGGCGACGATGACTTCGGTGAAAATCGGGCGCACGCTTTCGGCCATCTCAAGAGTGACCTTGGAGTTGCAGGCGATCACACCGCCGTAGGCGCTCATCGGGTCGCAGGCGTGAGCCTTCTTGTGGGCCTCGGCCACGGTCGCGCCAATGGCCAGACCGCACGGATTGTTGTGCTTGACTACGGCCACGGCAATGGCGGGAGCCATATCCCATACGGTGCGCCAGGCGGCGTCCGCGTCCACGTAGTTGTTGTAGCTCATCGGCTTGCCGCCGAGCTGCTCGGCGTGGGCGAAACCGGTCTGGTTGAGCGGGTCAATGTAGAGGGCGGCCTGCTGGTGGGAGTTCTCGCCGTAGCGCAGGGTGTGGGCGCGGTCCCAGGTGCGGGTGAATCGTGCCGGGAACTTGGCGGAATCGATTTCAGTGTCCTGATCGTCCTTGTCCACTTCGGCGGTGTCCAGTGAAGCCGGCTTCGGCCAGTGCTTGGCGGTCCATTCGTTGATGGTGGCGTCATAGGCGGCGGTGTGGGCGAATGCCTTGGCGGCAAGCCACTTGCGCTCGTCGAGGGAGAAGCCGGTGCCGTCGGCCACACGCTCGGCGACCAAGGCGTAATCGGCCGGATCGGTGACGATGGCCACGGTGGCGTGGTTCTTGGCCGCGCCACGCACCATGGAGGGGCCGCCGATATCGATCTTCTCGATGGTGTCGGCTTCGTTGGCACCGGAGCGAACGGTGTCGGCGAATGGGTACAGGTTGACGACCACCAGATCAAACGGCTTGATGCCGAAGCCGTCAAGCTGCTTGGCGTGTTCGGGGTTGGTCATATCAGCTAGAATGCCGGCGTGAATGTACGGATGCAGCGTCTTGACGCGGCCGTCGAGGCATTCGGGGAATCCGGTGACATCGGACACCTCGGTTACCTTGACGCCCAGCTCGGCGAGCTTCCTGGCGGTCGAACCGGTGGAAACGACTTCGGTGCCGGCCTTCACGAACGCTTCCGCGAGTACTTCGATGCCTTCCTTATGAAAGACCGAGACCAGTGCCCGACGGATCGGTCGGTTCGTGTTTGTCATCCTGTTCCTCCTTGGATTCTTGTGGTTGTGACGCCAGGGACCGCGCCTGACGGACGATGACGGTCTTCGGGGTCGCGGCGGTGGTGCGGGAATCATTGATCCTCCCAACCAACCAGCCTATCGAAAAAACGAGCGCTGTGCCAATCAGCGCGAGTAGCCATGCCGCGGTAAATCCCAATGCGGTCGAATGACCGACGACTCTGGTGGAGGCCATGACGTCGACGCCAATGTGAGCGAGACGATGATCGCCAAGCGATCCATTGGACAGAGCGAACAGCAATGTGGATGCCAGTGAGATCAGCATCGCGCTCAGGCAGAATGACCCAGCGGAGTAGATCAGCGAAACCAGTACTGGGCCGCGGGTGGACGCATTCCGTATATTCAACGGTCTGCAGGCGAATCCTTGCGGCAGGAATACAGCCAGCAGGCCCACGAGCGCAGCGATGGCGAGAGGCGCGTTCAAGGCAACGGTACGCCATAGTTCGCTGCTGACCGGTTCGGGAAGAATACCGAATACCGGTATTGCAGGAAGCTCTTTGGATTGGCCGAGCCATAACGTGAAACTGGCCAAATCACCGATGGCGAATCCGCCGCCGAAGAGCCAGGAAACAGCCCAGAGCATGACGTTGGGTAGCCAGATCAGCATGGCGACGGTGGTGAGAATTCGTGAACCGGTTTCCATCCCGGACAATCCGAACAACGATACGACAGCGGCATGGTTGCGTACCGCCCATACGATGACGGTAATCAATCCAATTGCCAGGTATATGCCCAGTATCGCGACGGCCAAGGCGACGCCGATTTTCAGGCAGTGGCGTATGTCCGCCGGCACCTGCTTGCGAGTCCAGTCCCTGAATGCTCGCATCTTGGCTGATTCCGGTACGGCTGCGCATAGGAAACCGATCGAGAATACGATGGCTGCTTTCAGCAACACAAGCCACTGGTCATCGACAAGACCTAGGTGTACGGATTGCCGGAATACCTCGTTCAACCCGAGCCAAACAACCAATCCGGCAACATACGCATGCGGCCCGTATGCTTTGATTCGCATGGTGAGTGCATTGATCAGCCATATCAGCAGTATAGTCAACATCAATGGCGTGATGGTGAGGGTGAACGAATCGGTTCTAAAGCCCGATCCCTCACTCAGAAGCACAACGGCCTGTGTCAGCGAGGTTGTGCCGACGGTGAGATTGTCGGCGCCCTCTTCCATGGAGACGACCAATAACATCAGCGCTGTATAGCAGCCTAATGCAATGGCATAGATGGCCATGGATGCGAGAGCGACTATGGCTCCCCGCACCCATTGGCGAATCACGGCTTTCATCACGATTGGTCGGAACCGATCAGTCGATGTCGGCCTTGGCGAGTATGTCGCGCATGATTTCGGCGGCCTGGCCCGGGGTCTTGCCCACGGGGATACCCGCCGCTTCGAGTGCGTTCTTCTTGTCCTGGGCGGTGCCCTTGCCACCGGAGACGATGGCGCCGGCGTGGCCCATCTGCTTGCCTTCGGGGGCGGTGAAACCGGCGATGTAGGCGACGACCGGCTTGGTCATGTGCTCCTTGGCCCATGCGGCGGCGTCCTGTTCGGCGAAGCCGCCGATTTCGCCGATCATCATGACAGCCTTGGTGTCGGGGTCGGCTTCGAATGCCTGCAGGGCTTCCAGCAGCGTCGTGCCGACGATCGGATCGCCGCCGGCGCCGAGACATCCGGTGAAGCCGATATCGGACAATTCGCCCATGAGCTGGTAGGTGAGGGTGCCGGATTTGGAGACCAGTCCGAGCGGGCCGCGGCCGACGATGCCGTCGGGGATGATGCCCAGGTTGACGCCTGGGTTACCGAGGGTGATGAGGCCGGGGCAATTCGGTCCGATGATGCGCACGCCCCTGGTGAGCGCGAGTTCGACGAAATACGAGGAATCGGCTACTGGAATGCCTTCGGTGATAACCACGATGAGTTCGATGCCGGCTTCGACTGCTTCGACCACGGCGGACTTGGCGAACTTCGGCGGCACGAACACCACGCTGGCCTTGGCGCCGGTGGCTTCACGGGCGTCGGCGCAGGTGGCGAACACGGGGATATCGGCGTCGGCGCCACCTTGGGCACCGGGGAAGGTGACGTGCATCCCGGCCTTGCGCGGATTCACGCCGCCGACGATATTGGTGCCGGCATTGAGCATGCGCGCCGTATGGGTCATGCCCTGATGGCCGGTCATGCCCTGGACGATGACCGGAGCGCCGTCTTCGATGAACAGCATCAGAGAACCTCCTTGGACTGAATCGCCTCACCGGCGAGCTGCGCGGCCTTGGCCGCCGCGTCTTCCATGGTTTCGGACACATGGATATTCGGTTTGTTCGCGGAGGCGAGGATATGCAGACCCTCGGCCGCCGCGTTGCCGTCGAAGCGCACGACGATGGGTTTGGAACCGCCGAGCTTGGCGACGGCGTCGAGAATGCCGTTGGCGACCTCCACGCAGGAAGTAATGCCGCCGTATATGTTGATGAATACGGATTCGACCTGCGGGTCGGACAGGACGATCTGCAGGCTCTCGGCCATGACCGCGGCGGAGGCGCCGCCGCCGATGTCCAGGAAGTTGGCGGGTTTGACATCGCTGCCCTGCTCCTCGCCGGCGCCGGAGACGGCGTCCAGGGAACTCATGACGAGTCCAGCACCGTTGCCGATCACGCCGACCTCGCCGTGCAGATGCACGTAATGCAGTCCGTGCTCACGGGCGCGCTGCTCGAAGGGGTCGGGGACGACGGAATCCACGAATCGCTCCCAGCCACCATGCCGGAAGGCGGCGTTGTCGTCCAGGGAAATCTTGGCGTCCAAGGCGCTCAGCTGCTTGGTGGACTCGTCGTCCGGGTCGCCGATCTTGGCCAGAGGGTTGATCTCCACGAGTGTGGCGTCGTTGTCTTTGAAGACGCGCCACATCTTCAGCAGAATCTGCGCGGCCTGATCGACGTCGGCATGGTAGAAGCCGATGCTGCGGGCCATCTCGGTGGCCGCGGCCAGATCGAAATCGCCGAGCGCGTCGATGTGCAGGCGTTTGACGGATTCCGGATGCTCCTTGGCGATCTCCTCCACCTCGGTGCCGCCGTTGGCGGTGGCCAGCACATCGAAGTCGCGCGAGGTGCGATCCACGGAGATGGACACATAGTACTCATGCAGGATGTTCTTGGCTTCGGCCACGAGCACGCCGGAGACCTTGTGGCCGTGTATGGTCATCGGAAGAATGGACTCGGATTCGACAATGGCCTCGTCGCGGTTGTGGGCGATCTTGACGCCGCCAGCCTGACCGCGATGGCCGATCTTGACCTGCGCCTTGATCACGCATGGATAGCCGATTGCGTCCGCCGCTTCCGCGACTTCATGGGAGTTCTGGGCGAAGATGGCGCTCGGGGTGGGAATGTCCTGTTCCTCGAGCAGCTGACGCGCCTGATATTCGTAAAGATCCATCGATCCTTCCCTGACTATGTAATTGGTCCGTCATGTAACTGTACACAGTACATGACGGACCTTAAAAACCGAATGTATGTTGGGTGAGACGAACGCTCAGGCCGGCATCGCCATCAGCGAGCTGACGGGCTTGCCGCCAAGCTTGTCGATGCCGTCGAGGCCTTCGAGCCGCATCACGAAACCATAACCCGCCACGGTGCCTCCCACCTTGTCGATAAGATCGGTGGCGGCCTTGGCGGTGCCGCCCGTGGCGATGAGGTCATCGACGATAAGTACCCGCTCCCCCGCCTGCACGGCATCCGTCTCGATTTCGACGCGCGCCGAGCCGTATTCGAGATCATAGGATTCGCCGATGGTCTCGGGCGGCAGCTTGCCGGCCTTGCGTACGGCGATGAACCCCTTGCCCATGCGGGCGGCCAGAGCCGGGCCGAACAGGAATCCGCGCGACTCGAGGCCGGCGATGGAATCGAATTCGCTCGCGGGCACCGGCAGGGCCGCCTCAAGCGCCTCGAGCAGGATTCTCAGGCCCTTGGGATCGGCGAACACCGGAATGAAATCACGGAAGATGATGCCTTCCTTGGGGAACCCGGGTATGGAACGCACCAACGACACCAGATATTCGGCGTCCTGCCGTCCCACCTTGTCCAATGCGTCGATGGTGATGTCCGACTGTGCCATAATATTCACCCTCCTGTACTGATGTGCTGCGACGCCGCCAAATCGTACGGCCTACTTCGTGGCGGTCCCGTCTGCGGCGGCCGGGGAGTCGATGTCCTCGGCCGCATCGTTCTCTCCGGACGTGATGGACGCCTCGATCGGGGTCTGCCCGGACTCGTCGGCGGTCGGGGTCCCGGCATCCTGGTCGGGAAGCGGATCGCCGTTCTCGTCGACCTCGGCATCGGACACGTAGGCCGGGCGGATGTATTCGCGGGCGATGGCGTTGAAACCGAAACGCAGCTTGGATCCCTCGGAGTCGATGACGATCTCCTCGTACTGCTCATCGACCTCGACGACCTTGCCGATCACCTGACCGATGGTGATGACCTCGGTGCCGGGCTGCAGGTTGCGACGGAAGTCCTGTTTCTCCTGCTGCTGCTGCTTGGCCTTCTTGGACTGCCACCACATCATGCCGCCGAAAACGACGATGATCACGATAAGCATAATGGACTGTTCCACGGAAAACTCCTTCAGATGAACGGCATTGACGAAATGTCGCCAAGTGTGCAAACAGGAAAAGTCTAGAAGGGCTTGCTGACATCATCCCTTGGCGTAATCCCCAGGTGTCGCCAGGCCTTCTCAGTGGCCACGCGGCCTTTCGGGGTGCGGATCAGGAAACCCTCACGCACGAGATACGGCTCGCATACGGTTTCCACGGTCTCCGACTCCTCGCCCACCATGGCCGCAAGGTTGTTCAGTCCCACGGGCCCACCATTGAAATTACGCACGATGGCGTCGAGTACGGCGATGTCCAGGCGGTCAAGACCCTCCGAATCGATCTGGTATAAGGCCAAGGCCTCCTTGACGTCATCCGACCGCACCTCGATCAGGTCATGCACGATCGCCCAATCGCGCACACGGCGCAGCAGACGATTGGCGATGCGCGGCGTGCCGCGCGAACGCAACGCGAGTTCCCGAGCCGAGCCGTCGCCAAGATTCACGCCCAGCACATTGGCCGAACGTTCGATGAGCTTCTGCAGCTCGTCGTGCGGGTAGAAGTCAAGATGTGCGGTGAAACCGAAGCGTGCGCGCAACGGACTCGGCAACATGCCCTCGCGCGTGGTGGCGCCGATGACGGTGAACCGCGGCAGGGTCAACGGAATGGAGCTGGCGCCCGGACCCTTGCCGACCATCACGTCGACGCGGAAATCCTCCATCGCGATGTACAGCAACTCCTCGGCGGCGCGCGGCAGGCGGTGGATCTCGTCGATGAACAACACCTCACCGGTATCAAGCGAACTGAGAATCGAGGCGAGATCGCCGGCGTGTTGGACCGCAGGCCCGGAAGTGACGCGAATCGGCACTTCGAGCTCGTTGGCCACGATCATGGCCAACGTGGTCTTGCCCAAACCGGGTGGGCCGGCGAGCAGGATATGATCGGGCGGCACGTCCCGCTTGCGCGCGGCGTCGAGGAACAGCTGCAGCTGGGCTTTGAGCCGGGGCTGGCCGATGAATCCCCCGAGGACATGCGGGCGCAATTCCTCATCGCTGGCCGGCTCGTTGCCGATCGGCTGCGAGGAGACCATGCGTAACGACTCCTCGTTGGCACCGGTGTTGGAGGCGCCGTAATCCGTCGTCTCGTTCATCAGCGCCCCCTATCCATACGGGCCAAGGCGAGCCGCAGCACACGCGGCGCATCGTCGGAGGCCAGCGGCATGGGAACATCGTTCTCTGCGCAGGCTTCGTTGACGGCCCGCTGAGCGTCCTGCTGACGCCAGCCAAGAGAGACCAGCCCCTCCACGACCTGCTCCACGCCGGCGTCGACGGTCGGCTGGTATGGAGCGTTGCCGGCCGACGCGTCATCGGACTGGTTCAGATCGACGGATCCCTTGAGCTCCAGGATGATCTTCTGCGCGCCCTTCCTGCCCAATCCCGGCGCCTTGGCCAGTGCGGCGGCGTCATTGTCGGCGATGGCGCGGGCCAGCTGGCTTGGGGTCATCGTGCCCAGCAGCGACTGCGCCACCTTCGGTCCTATGCCGGAGACCTTGATGAGCTGCAGGAACACTCTCTTGGAGTCCCGGTCGAGGAACCCGTACAGTGTGACAGAATCCTGCGAGAGGTTCAGATACGTGAAGACGCAGGCGTCCTGGCCGGCGTGCAGGCGGCCCAAGTCGGTGGCGGGCATGCGCGTCTCATAGCCCACTCCCCCGACGTCGATCAATGCGGTGTCGGTTTCAACCGATTCCACCCGCCCGGTCAGCATGCCAATCATACAGGTACTCCTTGAACGTTTCGGTATTCAGGATTCGAACATCTGTTCGAAAGTATACTACATACCTCGATCGCTGTTCTTGCGTCGGCGCGTGGAGTTTTGCGCGGCCTCGGCCCACTGGCGTTGCGCGGCGGTCAGATGCTGCTCACGCTCGCCGCCCTGCAGCGCCCCCGCCGGACGCAGGGCATGGCATATGGCCAAGGCCAGCGCGTCGGCGGCGTCGGCGGGCGTCGGCATCTTGGTAAGGTTCAGGACACGCGTCACCATGCGTTCCACCTGCACCTTCTGCGCCTGCCCGTTGCCGGTGATGGCCAGTTTCGCCTCGGTCGGGGTATGAAGCGCCACGGGGATGCCGCGTTGCGCGGCGGCGAGCATGGCAAGGCCGGCCGCCTGCGCGGTACCGAGCACAGTGTTGCGATTCGACTGGGCGAACACACGTTCGATGGACACGGCATCGGGTGCAAAGCGATCCATCTTCTCGGACAGGCCGTTATAGATGGCCAAAAGACGCAGATCCTGGGTGATGTCCGGCGAGGACCGCACCACGTCCACGTGAATAAACGAAAGCCGGCGGTGCTCGCCGGCTTCGATCACGCCGACCCCGCAGCGCGTGAGCCCGGGGTCGACGCCGAGGATGATCACGAGGATTACTCCTCGTCGAGCTGGGCCATCACCTCGTCGGAGGCGGTCCAGTTGGAGTAGATGTTCTGCACATCGTCGAGATCATCGAGGTTGTCGATGAGCTTGGACACCTTGCGGGCGTCTTCGAGGCTCAGCTCGACCTCGTTCTTCGGCTGCATGACCTGGTCGGCGGAATCGTAGTCGAAACCGGCGTCCTGCAGAGCCTTGCGCACGGTGAACAGATCGGACGGGCCGGTGATGACGGTGTAGACCTCATCGTCATCGGTGACATCCTCGGCGCCAGCCTCGGCTGCGGTCTCGAACAGCTTGTCGAAGTCCACGCCTTCGGACGGAACCACGATCTGGCCCTTGCGCTCAAAGTTGAAGGACACGGAGCCGGAGGTGGCCAGGGAGCCGTTGCCCTTGGTCAGGGTGGAACGCACTTCGGCGGCCGCACGGTTGCGGTTGTCGGTCAGGCACTCGATGATGAGGCCCACGCCAGCGGGAGCGTAGCCCTCGTAGACGATGTCCTCGTAGTTGGCGGCACCGTCTTCGTCACCGGCACCACGCTTGACGGCACGGGCGATGTTGTCGGCCGGCATGGAAGCCTTCTTGGCCTTGTAGATGGCGTCGTACAGGGACGGGTTGCCGTCTGGGTCGCCACCGCCGAGGCGGGCGGCGATTTCGATGTTCTTGATGAGCTTGGCGAAGAGCTTGCCGCGCTTGGCGTCGATGGCGGCCTTCTTGTGCTTGGTGGTCGCCCACTTGGAATGACCTGACATAATGCTCCTAGCAGTAATAAACGGATGATGTCAAACGAAACGATTGTAGGCCGTTAATCAGACATACCCGTGATGTTTTCGATTGTCTTTTTGAATCATGCGCTGGTTCGACCAGATGCATGAGGGTATCGTGCCGGTATCAGACGAGCGGCAGATGGTAGTCGGAAGCCAGCTGTGCAAACGCTTTGGCATACGCATCCCGCTGATCGGACAGCAGAATCGGCATGGTGCGCGTTTGGGCGACGATGGGCATGAAGTTCGCGTCACCGTTCCAGCGCGGCACCACATGCTGATGCAGATGGGCCGCGACCCCCGCGCCCGCTACCTCGCCCTGATTGATGCCGATATTGTATCCGTCCGGATGGGAGACGGTCTCCATCACCTTCATGGCGAGGGTGGTGGCCTTCTCGAACTCGAACAATTCGGCGTCGTCAAGTTCGGTGATGAATCCGACGTGACGGTACGGGCAAATCATGAGATGCCCGACGTTATACGGGTAGAGGTTCATGATGGCGAACACGTGCGTGCCGCGCCAGGCGATGAGGCCGTCTTCGTCGGACTTCTTCGGTCCGGCGCAGAACGGACATTCCTTCGACTTGGGTTTGGTCGGACGATCCTCGCTGTTGCGCAGCACATAGGTCATGCGCTGCGGGGTCCACAGTCGTTCGACCGTGTCTTCCTGAGGCGGGAAGTCCGCCGGATCATCGACACGCACGTCAGCCATCATGTATTCCTTTACTCAGCTACAGCGGCGTTGAAGTCGTCGGCGGAGTTCACCTGGACGCGCTTGGCGATCACGGCGAGGATCTGCTCGCGAGCCTTGTCCACCGGTACGCCGTTGAGCTGGCTGCCGTCGCGGAAGCGGAAGCTCACCGCGTTGTTGTTCATGTCTTCCTCACCGACGATGAGGATGAACGGCACCTTGGACTTGGAGGCGTTGCGAATCTTCTTGCCGAAGCGGTCATCGGAGTAGTCGATCTCGCAACGGACCATCTCATCCTCGAGGGACTTGACGAAACCGGCCAGATGCGGGGCGAACTCGTCGGCAACCGGCACGCCGAGCACCTGCACGGGGGCCAGCCACGCCGGGAAGGCGCCAGCGTAGTGCTCGAGCAGCACGGCGAAGAAGCGTTCGATGGAGCCGAACAGGGCGCGGTGAATCATCACCGGACGCTGATGGGTGCCGTCCTTCGCGATGTACTCAAGCTGGAAACGCTCGGGCAGGTTGAAGTCGAGCTGGATGGTCGAGACCTGCCAAGTACGGCCGATGGCGTCACGGGCCTGCACGGAGATCTTCGGGCCGTAGAAGGCGGCCCCGCCCGGATCGGCCACGAGGTCGAGGTGGGATGCCTCGGCGACCTCACGCAGGGTACGGGTGGCCTCCTCCCAGATCTCGTCGGAGCCGACGTACTTGTCCGGATCCTTGGTGGAGAGCTCCAAGTAGAAGTCGGACAGACCGAAGTCCTTGAGCAGATTCAGCACGAAGGTCAGCAGGCTGGTCAGCTCGTCCTTCATCTGCTCGCGGGTGCAGTAGATGTGGGAATCGTCCTGAGTCAAGCCACGCACACGGGTCAGGCCATGGACCTCGCCGGACTTCTCGTAGCGGTACACGGTACCGAACTCGAAGAGGCGCAGCGGCAGCTCACGGTAGGAGCGCTGGCGCGACTTGAAGATCAGGTTGTGCATCGGGCAGTTCATCGGCTTGAGGTAGTAGTCGAAGCCGGGCTTGGTCACGTTGCCGTCCGCGTCGTACTCCTCGTCGAGGTGCATGGCCGGGTACATGCCATCCTTGTACCAGTGCAGGTGACCGGAGGTCTCGTACAGGCCGCCCTTGGTGATGTGCGGGGTCTGCACGAAGCTGTAGTGGTGCTTGCGGTGCATCTCGCGCGAGTAGTCCTCCATCGCGTTGATCACGGCGGCACCCTTCGGGTGGAACACGGCCAGGCCGGGGCCGATCTCGTCCGGGAAGGAGAACAGATCCATCTCGGCACCGAGCTTGCGGTGGTCGCGCTTGGCGGCCTCCTCCAGACGGGTCTGGTATGCCTTGAGATCGTCCTTGGTGGCCCATGCGGTGCCGTAGATGCGCTGCATGGTCGGGTTCTTCTCGCTGCCACGCCAGTAGGCAGCGGCTGAACGCTCAATCTTGAAAGCCTTGATGTAGCGGGTGTTCGGTAGGTGCGGGCCGCGGCACAGGTCCTTCCAGACCACATTGCCGTCACGGTCGACGTTGTCGTAGAAGCTGAGTTCCTTCTCGGAAATCTCGGTGGCGGCGGCCGGGTCGAGGTGTGCTTCCTTGTCTTCGATCAGCTCGATCTTGAAGGGCTGGTCGGCCTCTTCCTTCAGGGCCTCTTCCTCGGTCACGGACCGGCGGCGGAAGGACTGGGAGGACTTGATGATGCGCTGTATGCGCTTCTCGATGTCCTTGAGGTCTTCCGGGGTGAAGGGCTTGTCAACCTGGAAATCGTAGTAGAAGCCGTCCTTGATCACCGGGCCGACGCCGAGCTTGGCGTTCGGATAGACCTCCTGCACGGCCTGGGCCATGACGTGGGTGGCTGAGTGACGCATGATCGCGAGGCCGTCTTCGGAATCGAGCGTGATGGGCTCTACGGTGTCGCCGTCGGCAAGCGGCGTGTACAGGTCACGGTTTTCGCCGTTGATCTTGACCGCGATGATGTTCTTGTCTTCCGCGAACAGTTCTACGCCGGTGGTGGTTGCTTCCACCTCCTTCGCTTCGCCGTTGACGGTTATGGAGATGGTAGCTTGCGCCATGATCTGTCCTTTGCTATCGGGGCCCGCGGTACTAATGTGCAGGCCTGGACTGGTTAATCAACGTAGGACACGATAGGTTGGGCGTACGACAAATACCACCAGCATCTGAACCAATACGAAAAAACCTCGCCGAAGCGAGGTTTCGTTGTGGAGCGGACAACGGGACTCGAACCCGCGGTCTCAACCTTGGCAAGGTTGCGCTTTACCAACTAAGCTATGTCCGCAAAGGAATCCGCCGTGAGAAGCGGAATCCAGTGGGCGATGTAGGAATCGAACCTACGACCCCTTCGGTGTGAACGAAGTGCGCTAGCCGCTGCGCCAATCGCCCGAATACTCGGTTCTTCAGTTATATCCAGTCGAATTGCTTCGACTTTCGTGGGCGATACAAGATTCGAACTTGTGACCCCTTCCGTGTCAGGGAAGTGCGCTACCACTGCGCCAACCGCCCGGGTCATACTTCATCCCATTGAATTGCTTCGCTGGTCTGAGAGGTGGGTACGAGAGTCGAACTCGTCTATACGGCTTTGCAGGCCGCTGCCTAACCGCTTGGCTAACCCACCGTAAGGTCTGTCAACTCACGGACCTAGAGCGGACAACGGGACTCGAACCCGCGGTCTCAACCTTGGCAAGGTTGCGCTTTACCAACTAAGCTATGTCCGCGTGTGTTTCCTTGGCGAGGTCTCCCCGCCGAAGCACGAGTGTTTACTATACACACATGCGTGTAGTTCGTCCAGCTGCGGCGTGTCGCCTGTAATTGCATACTCTCGCTTATGGCTAAAGCGTGCGCTTCAGGCAATGAACTCCAGTTACTCTAGAGGTATGAGTGAAGCAGCGAAGGACACCGGCGCAGTATTGATCGCCGCATTCGAGGGATGGAATGATGCCTGTCAGGCGGCGACGAACGTGGTGCGCCATCTGGTCAAGCGATATGAGTCCCGCGAGATTCGTCATATCCGTTGTGATGATTTCTATGACTACCAGGTTGCCCGTCCTATGCTGTGCCATGTTTCGGGACGCACCAATCTTATCTGGCCGCAGACCACGTTCTACGACATCATGTTGGACGCAGGAAAGCATATCTATGCGCAGATCGCCCCTGAACCGAACTATCGGTGGAAGGAATACTGTAGCCAGAGTCTGGCCATCGCCGATGAGCTGGATGTCAATCGAATCATTACGTTAGGTTCGATGTTCTCCGATTGCCCGCATACTCGGCCGTTGCCCATCGCCGTCAGCGACGGAGACTGTCAGTGCGAAGGAGACCGGTCGTATAACGGCCCGGTGGGCATTCCTACTGTTCTGGATGTGGCCGCCGCGCAGCAAGGCTTTGCTCATTCCTCAATGTGGGTGTCCATCCCCCAATATTTGGGCAGCGACGAATGTTCTGCCGGCACTATGCGATTGCTGGATGCGTTGGGCAAGCATATCGGCTTCACCTTCGATACGGCAGATCTGAAGCAGAAAGCCGAACAGTGGAAGGCTCAGGCATCGATACTGGTTCGTTGTAATGACCAGCTTCATGATTATGTGGAGCATTTGGAGCACGACTACGACTTGCAGCAGAAAGCCGAGGCGGAGGCTTCTTTGGGAGCGCCCCAGGCCGAACAACTGGTCAAAGAAGCGGAAGCATTTCTGCGCCAGATGGGTAATTAGCCCATATATGGTGATGCTCCCGCTGGATGAACAGCCCACAGGGCTGTTCATCCAGCGGGAGCATGTGCACGTCGCACAAAATGTCGGGAGCTGGCTCGCGTAGCGAGACTGAGGGTGGTTCTGCTGGCATATTCCAGTGACCATCATCAGTCAGCTTCGCTGACGGCTCCCGCCGGCGGGAGCACCATTATATTGAGTTGCTTCTATTGATCTGTCTTATGCCGCAGCCGCCACGGAGGGATCGATGGCCGGCAGCACGCCCACAATCAGCAGCAAGGCGACGACCACAGCCAAACCGATGCGGTAGATGGCGAAGGCCTTGTAGGAGAAGGTCGATACGAACTTCAGGAAGCCGATGATCACGATATAGCCGAGTACGAAGCTGATGACCATGGCCACGAGGGTCGGCCCCCAGCCGGGGAACATCGCATCGGTTTTGTAGTTCTTCACGGCCTTGACGGTTTCCAGCAGCCCCGAGCCGAACACCGCGGGAATGGCCATCAGGAAGCTCAGGCGCACGGCGGCTTCGCGGGTGTATCCCAGTGCACGTCCAACGGTGATGGTGCCGCCGGAGCGGGACACGCCCGGAATCAGTGCCATGGACTGGCCCAGACCGAAGAGGAACGCATCACGGTACGTCATATCGTCCATGGTCTTGTTCTGCCGGGCCTTGGCGTCCACCACCCACAGCAGCACGCCGAACACCAGCAGCACGGTCACCGTGATCCACAGGTTGCGCAACGAGGTTTCGATGACGTCCTGCAGCGTGAAGCCGAGGATGACGATCGGAATGGAACCGACGATGATGTTCCAGCCGAGTGTGGCGTATTCGTCGCCGCGCCCCATACGGGCTTTCCAATCCTTGCCGTTCCTGCCGAACAGGCAGCCGAACCAATGGGTGAGGATGTTGATGATGTCATGGCGGAAGTAGAGGATCACCGCCAGTTCGGTGCCGATCTGGATGATGGCGGTAAACGCCGCACCGGGATCAGAGCCCAGCATCAGATCGCCGAAAATACGGATATGCGCGCTGGAGGATACCGGGAGATATTCGGTCAGCGCCTGAACGATGCCGAGAATGATCGCTTGGAAGAAATTCATAACCCCTCGTGATTTCTGAGTATTTGATGTGCTATGACGATGAACACCCTACCCAAGGGGGTGTAGAACAACGCTAAGAATCGGTAACATCCACGGCTTCTACAATGAAAGTGGATATAGTACGTAAGCGACGAAGGGAGCATTATGGCCACGTATCGCAAAAGCAGGGCATTCGCACCGGAAGGATTCTTCGAATGCGAGGGCCGAGGGCTCGAATGGTTGGGAGCGGCTCATGCGCAGGGCGGCCCGCGCGTGGTGCAGGTATACGGCTGGGGCAAGGATTATCTGGATATCGAACGTGTGGGTAGCGCGTCCCCCACGCCTCAGGCGGCACGAGCTTTTGGTGCGGCTCTGGCCCATATGCATGATACTGGTGCCGAATATTTCGGGTCTGCGCCTGACGGATATAACGGCACATGCTACTTCGGACCATTGCAGGACCCAGTGAAAATGGATACCGGCGAGTGGACCGACCCGATCAGCTATTTCGCTGATGGACGGCTGCGCCCGATGGTCAACCTTGGTGTGAGGCGTGGCGAGCTGGATAAGCGCGATGTTGAGTTGACTGAGCGCGTGATTGAAGCGCTGCCGGACCTGATGGGCCGCGCCGCAGCCGACAAGCCGGCGCGCATCCACGGCGATCTGTGGAGCGGCAATGTGATGTGGACCGCCGATTCCGGGCAGTCCGAGGCCGTGCTCATCGATCCGGCGGCACATGGCGGTCATCGCGAGGAGGATCTGTCTATGCTGCACCTGTTCGGCATGAGCTATCTGAGCGAAATCACCGAGGGCTACCAGTCCGTACATCCGCTGAAGGCCGGATGGCAGGAGCGTATCACGCTCTGGCAGCTCTACCCCATCGCCGGCCATTGCGTCTTCTTCGGCGGCGGCTACGTCAACGAATACCGCTCCATGTGTCGTTCCCTGCTGAAGTGACAGACTTGGCTCCCCTCTCTGAGGGGAGCCAAGAACGCATCCACTCTCAGCTCAGTGCGTCTTTTAACTTGCAGAAGAACCACCATTCACGGGAATGGCGTTATTCCAACGTTTCTGAGGGTTTCATACGGGCTCCAAAACGCTTTTGCCCACATTTTGCCCACATTTTTCCATGCCCGTCTCCACCTGCACTGCGGCGTCGAGCAGACGGGCCACGTCCATCAGGTCGCTGTCGAACAGATCCGCATACACATCCAACGTCATGCTCGCGTTCTTGTGGCCGAGCATCCGCTGCAGCGCCTTGACGTTCGCCCCGGCGTGCACGGCCAGCGATGCCGCGGTATGGCGCAGGTCATGCGGTGTGGGCCATTCCTCCTTCGGCCAGCCCAGGCGCACCAGCGCGTGATACCACCAGCCGGTCGTCTTTGCCGCGCTCTGCTTCATAATCGGGCCGCCCCGCAGATCACGAAACACCCTTTCGTCCGGTTCGCGTTCCCCGCACATCGGTTTCAACGCCTCCATGACGATGAGAGGCATGGGCACGTCGCGTTCCTCGCTGTTCTTCGGAGTGCCCTCGACCCATCTTGCCCCGACGTACACGAGGTTGCCGCCCACATGCAGCACTCCCCGACCGAAGTCCAGGTCACGGGCCTTCAACGCTGCCGCCTCGCCCCAGCGCAATCCGCAGAAGCCCAGTGTCAGCACGAGCGCCCGCCGCTCCGCTCCCAGATGCTTTCCCCTGGAGCATTCGTCGGCGAATGCGAGCAGCCGGGATATGGTCAGGTACACGCGACGGCTCTTGCGCCTCGGCAGCTTGGGGAGTTCAACGTTTTCACAGGGGTTGTCGAGTATGAGCTTGTCCCGGACGGCCATGCGGCAGATGCCGAGCATGGTCTGGTACGGGCGTCTCACGGATGGAGCGCCGGCGCTCGCGATGATGTCGCTGATCCACGCCTGGACCTCGGCGCGGGTGATGGTGCCGATCCGACGATCGGCCCAACGCTCCTCGCAGTAGAGTCGCCATGCTTCCGTGGCGTTGACCCGTGTGGTTTCCTTCCAAAACGGCCATTTCTCCTTCAGCCATTGCTCGTAGAGGTCTCCAACACGTCGTTTGCCGTCCTCCGGGTCAACATAGCTGTTGGTGGCCTTGGCGATGGTGACGTGCTCGGCCGCCCAGTTCTCCGCGTCGATCTTGCGGCGGAAACCCCTCTTGTCGGTTTGCGTACCGTCGGGTTTCCGGTAGCGGACGCGGTAGCGGTTTTCGCCCTTTGAGGTTTTGTATCTGGTGACGTTCGCCATCAGTCCACCTCCATGCTGTCCACTTGGAATCTCAGGGTTGGTCGGATAGTATGCGAATTAAAGGAAAGGTATGGTCGATGGATAATGAGCAACAATCCAATCCTGAAGGGCATGACGAGGGGCGCGCAAATAGTAGTGACTCGCAAGGTGGAGCGGAGGTCGTTCACGCCGGCGACAGCAGTACAGCTCCAGACGAAAGCCTGGGAAATGGTGGGCGACAGCCTGCGCAGAGCGATGGACAAGGAATCGACCTCAACGCGATAGCGATTGCGGCACGCTCTGGCCCACTGCCTTCCGTCGAAGAATACGCAGGTTATGAGAGGGTACTTCCCGGTGCCGCTGATCGCATACTGGCCATGGCCGAAAAATCGTTGGACGTCGAGATATCGGACAGAAAAGCAGCAACAGCAATGGAGGCCGCTGACCATAAGGCCGAAAACCTCAGTATGCTCATTACTTCCGTTGCCTTTTCGTTCCTGCCTTGGATGGCCTTTGGAGCCGCTATAGTTTGCGCGGCCTTTGGAAACAATGTCGGTACGTTCATTGGAAGCATAGTTGGCGTCTTTTCCGCTGGTCCTCAGCTTATTGACGCCGTAAAACGTAAACGCAAATAGCATTTCGGGTATGCTTCGCCCCGTGTAGGATAAGGGGTGAAGCGTCCTCCTTTCCAATAAGCAAGCTGGTCGATGTTTCAACCGCCCTGTTGACGCTGCAACGCCGACAGGGCATTTTTTATTGTTTGGTGGTTTTGACGGTGATGGTGGTGCCGAGCGCGGTGGTCTCCCAGCTCACGCCGTCGGCCTCGCTGTAGGTGAAGTCCTTGGTGGCGTCCTGCGAGGCGAGCAGGGATTGAGCCATGGTCTCGGTGTCGCCCTGGCTGGTCCACTTCCAGTCGCCGGCCTCGGTCGGGGCCTGATAGGTGCCCTTCCAGTAGAGGCTCTTGGCGTCGGTGCCAATCCAGTTGACCTCGATGGTGTCGCCGCTGATGGTGGCCTCCATGTACGAGTTCGGGTCGTTGGAGTTGGTTTGCTTCCACGTGCCGGTCAGGTCGGCCGGCTGGGGCTTGGGCTCCTCCTTCTTGGTCTCGGTCTTTGACGTGCCGTCCGTTTTGGCCGGCGCGTCGGATGTGGTGTTTTCCCCGCAGGCGGTCAGTCCGGCGAGCAACAGTGCCGCTGCCAGCAGTGCGATTGTCTTTTTCATGGTTTTCTTCTTTCTTAGTGGATTATCTCGCTGAGGATTTGTCTGTAGTCTTCGATGACTTGGACGGTGACGTTGAGCTCGCTGGCCATTTGGTGGGGTTGCCGCCGTACATGCGTTCCGCCAGCGCGTACTCTGCCGGGTCGATGAGCAGCAGGGCGGTCCGCCGCCGGCAACGCCGTTCGATCCGACTGCCCTCGCACCCTTTCGACGTGTCGTCGTCATGCGCCCAGTGGACGAGCTCGTGCACCAGCGTGCAGCGTTTGCGCGTGTAGGTGATGCGCCGGTCGATCAGGATCGTGTCCGCTCCCTGCGATAGAGCCCGTCCAGCCTGCGGGGCAGGAGGGCGCTGGCCACGGTCAGACCGGGCGCGAATCCGTACAACGCCATACGCATCTGCCCGTAGCTCAACGAAGAGCTTATCAGCAGTCGGGCGCTCATCATCTTTCTCGCTTCCTCTCAAGGAACATGTCCAAAAACGGGATCTCTCAGCTTATCTTGTCCAAGGCGTGTATCGCCTTGGCGGCAAGATCATTCTGGGCGGGATTCTCCGTGAATTCCTGATATCTCTCCTTGCTCTTCTCGACCATGTCTGAGAAGTACAGGAATCGCGCATTGAAGATGCGAACGCGATCGTTCGCGGCCTTTACAGGCATTATTTCGTCTTTTATGTCGCTGTACACGTGCTTGACAATGATTATCACATTGACTCTTGCGTCAATTCCTGAATCGTTCGTGTACGCATGCGAGCCAGAACCAGCCCGCGCGTCAGCTTGCTGCAACAGCCGCGTCATTGCCCGAGCATATTTCTCAATTTGCAGCGTCAGTTCGCTTATCTTCACCTTCCTTCCGTATCGTTTGAACTCGACGATGACTTGTCGTCCGCCTCCGTCCAGGTATTTGATGTCGAGCCGGTCGTCGGCGGCGTCGTCGCTGAAATCCAGATTGAATTGTTCCTTCGCTATCCTTTTGAAGGACTGTTCCTTGACGAGGTCTTCCGTCGCACGCTCCCATGACGGATCCAAAAGCCATGGGTTTTCCGCGATGAAATCCCTAGTCCTGTTTTCGAGTTCATTGTGGTCCAACAGATATTCCAGCTTGCCGATGACGGAAAGCCTCGTCCTGATTATTTGGCCATACTCCAGTTCCTCAAATCTGGCATACGAGGACAGTATGGTGAATAGCTGCGCCTCACTCATCGTGTCAACGTCTTTGAGCTTGTCTATCTCATCGTTCTGCTGCAGTTTGTAGAAGGCGGCGATTGACGACTGATACAGGGAATTGCGGTCGTCGTCATTCAGGCCGTCAATGCTGGATATTCGCGAAATCATCTTCTGTGCGGGTCTCCTGCGATCCGACGGAAGCGAGGTAATCCATTCCCTGACCTCAGGAACGCTCTCATAAAGGGCTTTGGTGGTTGTATCGCTCCTCAATTCCGACCACTTGTCCGATGCCGCGTTGAATATGTCCTTCATCTTCGCATTGAACGCGCGGACCCGCTCATCGTCCTCGACTAGTCTCTGCCTGTCCGACGTGGCAATGTCCTCCTGATCATCCTGGTCCAGGAAGTCGGCTTGGATCTGACCGGTGACATAGCTTGCGAAATGCTTGTCAAAATCGAGGTGATCCAATAGTCCCTCTTGGATCGGCCTCTTTCTCGCGAGAACTATGATGTTCTTCATGCTCTCGTCGTCGGCTTCGAACACCCTGTCGGCGGGCTTGGCAACGCTTCCTATCCATCCGGAGATACGCCAGTCATCATGCCCCGGGATACTTGTGTCTTTGATGCGGTTTTCGGCTTCGGCGGACACCTGCACTCCGTCCGGCAGTTCGTAATCCCCCAGATACCATATGTACTGCAGTTTCTGGAGATCGCCGCGATCCTCGTACGTGACCGGCTCACCGTTGATTTCTATGACGAATCTTCCCTGATCCTCGGGCAGGTTCGCAAGGCCGAGGACGTCGAAACGCCTCGCCAGCCTCCGGCGCAGGGCCCGTTCGGTAATGGATACCCGTTTCACCCTCAGATCGGAAAGAACAATTTTCGTCCCGTTGGCACGGTCGCCGAATTCCGCGGCGGCGTCGGCCAGCGGTTCCGGGTGGTACTCCCTTCCTGCGGGATCGGTGTTGCGGATACTCTTCTCCATTTCCTTCGCGTCGATGGTGAACCCGTGAGACGGGCCATCCTGTTTTCTCGAGGAAACGACCATCTTGTCCGCGAGGGAGAACGCGGACAGTTTGCCAATGCCCTTCCGTCCCATGTAGGGACGCTTGAATCTGGGCGAAGCCATGCCTTCCACGACTCTTTTCCGGTATCCCACTGTCAGGAACCGTGAGTTGAGTTCCCCGTCGGTCATGCCGCACCCGTTGTCCAAGATCGAGATGGAATTATTCGGATCGAACTGGATCTCAACGCGGGTGGCGTCTGCATCCCATGCGTTGGCGACGAACTCCGACAGCACTGCTGCCGCGTTCGAATACAGGTTCCTGCCCAGGGAATCCACCGTGGCGATGTCGACGGTCAGCGTGTATTTATCATTCATTATCCTGATTCCTCTTTTCCTTTTCCACTGCGACGATCTGGCGTGCGATTGCCTTGCCGAACACGGGAGGCACCGCGTTGCCGATAAGCCGCCCGACGTTGGTGAACGTGATGGGCTCTCCCGGCTTCGTGAACATGAACGAGTCCGGGAATCCCTGCAGGCGTGACGCCTCGCGGAGAGTCAGCGTCCTGTCCTGCTCGGGGTGGGTGAATCGCCCGGTGCCGGGATTGTAGGACTGCGTAGTGATGGTCGGTGAGGGTTTGTCCCATTCCATACGTCCATAAAACGATTTGAACGTGGACCCGGTCGTTTTTTTCTGGCATTCCAGCAGAAGCTCTTCCGGCCAGTCCTTCCATGTGCCTCCCGGCTCGGAGGCTTGTATCCGCCGGAGGTTCAATGGAGTGAGATTACGGGCGAAATGCAGCCGGTCGTCCGGATCATGCTCTCCGGCGGACAATGGCGGGAGATCCTGAATCGCATCGGAGACGGTTCTGTATGAGTCCTTGTCGACTGTCGGGGATGGGATAGGGACGTCTGTTCCCCGTCCGGCGAGCAGCACAAGCCTTCTGCGCCGTTGAGGCAGACCGTAGTCGGGGCCGAATAGCACGGAATGGGCGACCTGATATCCCGTTTCCCGAAGGATCGACACGAATTCCTCGAAGACCTCGGATTTCTGGAGTCTGGGCACGTTTTCCATGGTGACGTAGTCTGGGGTCGTTTCCCTGACAAGACGCCCGAACTCCAGAAGCAACGGCCATGACTGTTCCTGCGACGTGTCCACTCCACGCCGTTGCGACGAGAATGGCTGACATGGCGCACATCCGGCAAGCAGACGGACACTGGAACGGCCCCACAGTCGCTTCAATTCATCGCCCGTGACCTCACGAACGCTTTTCCGCACGAATTTGGCCTTGATGTTCTCCTCATATGGGTAGGCGCAGGAAGCCGCGTTGTCTATCCCCGCAACGACACGCACGCCGCCCTGTTTCAGACCGAGCGACAATCCTCCCGTGCCGCAAAACAGGTCAATGGCCGATATCACAGTTCTTGTCCTCATGAATCCCCACTATAAACAGAATCAAAGAGATCAATCACCCATTTACGCGGGTTCGTCCCCATGCGGGTGCGGGTTTCGTTGATTCCGCATTGTTCGTCGCCGTGCAACCAGTGGACGAGCTCATGCACAAGGACGCACCGTTTGGCCACGTATGGGAGACGCCGGTCGATGAGGATGGTGCGTGTGGCCTCGCAGTAACAGCCCATCATGTTGCCCGGTAGGCTGGGAGAGCTGCGCACCTCTACGTCGAGTCCGGCAGCGTAGATGGCCATGCGCATGCCGCCGTAGGAATCGTGCATGTTCAACGGTAGGTGTCTCATGCCGGGTCATCCCCGTCGCCGTATTCGACGTACTTGCTCTTCTCCCCATCGATATCGGCGGCCAACGCCATCGGGTCGTCCTTGAGGATACGTTTCGTCTCCTCCACGCGACGCTCGCGCTCTTGCTCTTCTTCGATACGCTTCGCCTCCGCGATGATGCCCCGGACGGTCTGCACGGGGTCTGCGCCACAAACATCGCAGATTATAAGAAATTCAGACAAGCGCACAGGGGCCTTGTTGCCCATCTTTATATCCCTGATACGGCTGTAGGTCACCTCACCTTGCGTCATGTTTTCCATTTCGCGGTAGGAGACCCCTAGCTTGTCCAGCAGCTCGTCCAGCACGTCTCTTGCCGCATAGTCGAAACTGTTCCATTCAATCTTTGTTGCCATGTGCAAATGTTATCACCTGACAGCAGCTAGAAACGCCGCACAAGAACTGTTGTCACATGACAACACGCCGAAGCGTTTGACTTTATTTGTTGGCAGGTGCCAATATACAAACCATGATTGCATCAGCCAACAACGCAGCTGCTTCGGCCGTGAAGAGCCTCCGAGTAAAAGCCTTGCTCGATGAGGTGCCGAAGACGCATATCGCCTCCAAGGTCGGCCTCAACCGGATGACCGTAGGCAAACACCTCAAGTCGGACGACATGTCCCTAAGCGAGTTCATCAAAACCGCCATCGCTCTTAACGCGAATCCGGCTCAGGTTCTCGCCGAGGCCATCGAATCCACCCAGGCAAAAGAAAAGGCATCCGCTGCCACGGATGCCGAGATCAAATGAAAGAAGGTTCAAATGAACAACGCCATTCTAACCGACAACAAGGAAATCGAAACCTTCGACCTCCCCTCATGGTGGAGCGACGACTTCCCCTGCGTGGCAACCCTGATCAAAACCGGGGTCAAGGGGCATCGTCAATTGTCCGCGGCTGATGTGGATGTTCTTCCCGGCGTCAGCTTCGCGTTCTATCAGGCCACATGGCTCAACGACCCTGATGCTGTGACAGACGAGAGCATGACGACGATCATCCCGTTCAACAACGTCGAAAGCATCGAACAGGTGGAGGCCGTGGATGCGGAGGACGGTGACCTCAAATGAGCGATTCCCTGATTAAGGTCCCGTTCCACGGTGACACCATCGAAGCCGTGGCCAAGGATGGCTCATGGATGGCATCGCTGAGGCGCATGTGCGAAAACCTCGATGTGGACTACTGGACGCAACTTCGCAAGCTGAAAGAGAAGCCGTGGGCAACCGTAGTCATTATGCCTATGGTTGGTGCGGACGGCAAGAACCGTGAGATGGCGATGATTGACCGTCGCACGATGACCATGTGGCTCGCCAACATCAACCCCGGCAAAGTCAAGCCCGAACTACGTTCGAAGATCGAAGCCTACCAGTGCGAAGCCGCCGACGCATTGGACAAGTACTTCAACGAGGGTGCCGCCATCCGATTCAAAACCAACAGCATGGATGATGAGTCGTTGATTCTGGCGAAGGCGAACCAGATCCAATCCCGCCTGCTCGGCGAAGCCCGCCGGGAGAATCTCGAACTCCGTGCCAGCAACGAGAAAATGAGGCCTCTCGCCCTGTTGGGCGAGGCATTCGTCTCGGCGGACGGGACGATGAGCGTAAGACAGGCCGCACGTCATTTCCAAGCCATCGACAAGCGGATGAACTGCGACACCGTGTACGGGATACTGCGCGGTGCCGGCTATATCGAGCTGCGTTCGAAAGCGCCGACCGTCAAGGCCGTCAAGCCCGGCTATCTGAAACCCGTCATGTCTCGCAAGGCGAACGGGAAGCTTGACCGCCAGTGCGCGCGGTTCACCGCCAAGGGTGTGAACTGGTTCATCGACCGGTTCATCTACGGGCGCAGCCAGGGTCGACTCCCGGGGGTGGCGTGATGGCCGGCGCTCTCCTTGAGAAAAAGCTTCGTCTATCTCTTGCCTACCCTATCGTGTCGGACTCTTACAGACATTCCTTCCCCATGGAATTGACCTGGGATCCGAACGATGAGGCCGACCTGTTCCTGACGGTGTACAAGGCGAAGGTTCCTATGTTCGACCTGTGGTTCGACCTGACGTATTCCACATTCGACGGGGTGACCGGTTCGTTCTATCCCGATTGGAGCGAATGGACGTTCGATGACCAGAAGGAAGCGAAGGGCGTATTGCACTCCTAGCTGGATTCCATCGATGTTCTCCGCGTTTTTTTACGGACTACCTGCGGGTATTCGAATGGGCGTCGACCATGGACTGGCGCGGCCTGCTCGCCAAGAAGCGTGGTGAGTCATGCCCAAGCAGATAGAAGCACAGGACGGCTGGCCCATCGCCAAGGTGGCGGAGTTCCTGAATCTTTCGAAGAGCACTCTTTACATCTGGTCGTGTCATGACCAGTGGGGCGGGAAATACCCGCCGGCCCCGAAAAGGATCGGCCGTCGTCTGGTGTGGGATCCACGCGAGGTCATCGATTACAGGAACAACAAGTGCGCGATCACCCGCAAGGAGCTGGTCTACGGCAAATAGGTTTCCCCGGATTCGAAAGCCGGGGAGAAGAAATAACGGCGCCGGCGTTGCACTGTCCAAGGTTCATGCCGGCACCAACATCACCAACCAAATTCAGAAAGGAAATCAGTGATGTCAGAACACAAGGTTAGCGGTATCCACGCCATCGGCGTCGAGGTTCCGGAGGACATGTCGTTGGAGGAGCTCATGGAGCAGCTCCTGAATGATACGGAGGTCGAATTGGAGAAGGATTTGGACGGGGAGACGCGCCAGCCGGAACCTCAGTCCGAGGCGGACAAGTGGCAGCGGTATGCGGACATGCTGGGCGACCTGTTCGACGTGGCGCATCAGATCGGCTATGACGCCTACATGCAGGGTGACCTGAAGATCATGCGCAAGGTGTTGCAGGTCGAGTCCGACGTGGTTGATCTGGCCGGCATCGTGACCATGGAGAAGTCGAGGGCCGTGAAATGAGCATCGAGGCATTGCGCAGAAGGAAGCGTATGCGTCGTCCGAAGCCACGGTTGTCGGATGGGCAGAAGTCCGCGCTTCTGCTGGCGGTCACGTTCTTCGAGGGTTGGCTGGTCGGTTTCGCCGGCACGCATAGTCGCATCCCCAGTCCGGTGGGTACGCCGCAGTGGATGATAACCGGCTCGCTCGCATTGGCGGTCGTATTGCCGCTCGTGTTCGTGGGAATCCTGTTGAAGTGGGGTGGCGATGGAACAGCCGAGTGAGTTCACTCTTTGTCTGCCGGGCGACCCGGTGCCGAAGGGGCGTCCCCGCGTCTACAACGGGCACGCGATGACCCCGAAACGCACCGTCAGGGCGGAGGAACGCCTGTTCGCCGAATTCCGGCTCAAATACCCGCAGGCGAAACCATACCAGTGCCCGGTCAGGTTGGAGGCCGAATTCTGGATGAGCCATCGCGGCCGCCCGGATCTCGACAACCTGCTGAAGCTGGTTTTGGACTCGCTGAACGGCGTCGCCTACGTGGACGACGCGCAGGTCGTCGAATCCCATGCGTGCAAGAGGATGCCCGACATGTGGGTGTACGGGGCGAAAGGCCGTTACCGGAGGCGCAAGAGCGGCGACCCCTACACCTGTTGCGGGCACGAATACGAGCCGCACCTCTATATCCGTATCAAACCGCTCCCCGAACGGGAGCCGAACAAGCAAGGAGAACAATCATGAGCAAGCCGATCAACGAACCCCGTCTGGTGCAGCAGGTGCTGATAGCGGACGAGGATCTGAGTTTCGAACTGGCGGCTTTGGTGCCGCCGGCGAACGGCATCACGAACGCGGCCAGCACGTTCATCGACAAGGCCACCAAGCTGTTGCTGTCCGACAAGATCATGCTCACCAACGAGCAGCATACGGCCATCGCGACGGCCATCGCCGTCGCCCAACTGACCGTCAAGGAAGGCGCGGCCGTGTCGAAGCTGCTGCGCAACCCGGACGCTTCGACGGACATCATCGCCGGACTACGCCTCGCCTCCGAGGACAGGCATGATGCCTGACCGGCGTCTTTGGATGCCGCGTTGCAGGACATGCGGGCCACTCGGCAAGCCCACCGGACTGGACGAGGCGGTCACCTGCTGCAACCGGCACGCGAACCAGACCAAGCATCAGACGGCGTGGTATCCCACCTACGCCCAAATCATCGTGAAAGGCACATCAAATGACTCCATCAACCATTGAAAACACAGAGGCCGTGAACCCGGACGGGGAATTGCGCCAAGGATTGTTCGCCGCGCAGGCGGCTCGCATCGTCGAACTGCAGGCCGAGATCGCGTCCCGTCAGGAGGAGGTCGACGAGCTGAAGGCCCGTATCCTCGACTCGCATCCTGTCGGCACCTACCAGGCCGGCAACCTGAAGGTGCAGGTCAAGCCGGGCGCGCGCCGCATCAACGCCGGCACGTTCGAAAAAGCCTACCCGGCCACCAAGTATCCCGGAGCCTACCAGTTGCGGCCGCGGCCGCTCAGCCAGTTGGAGAAGCTGCTGTCGGCGGACGCGGTGGCCGATTACGCGATGAGCGGCAAGCCTATGGTGGTGGTCTCATGAGCGCGGAACTGTCCAGCCTGGGCATCGCCCAGATCGTGGAAAGCGTTATCGCCGACTACGACCTGCGTGACGAGGACGGCAACGAGCTGACCGACGACCTGTACGTCATCCGTTCCGAGCAGCTCGACGAGCTGGGCCTCACCGTCGCCAGACGCATCCACAAGGCCATACGCGAACTGGAGACGCAAGGCAAGACCGGCTTCCCCGTGCATTCGATGGCCTTCGGCAGCATGCCGGCAGCCATCGCGAAGGACGGCGACCGCACCTACACGCTGCGCTTCGACAATTCGGACGAGGCGGTGGCTATTACACGGCTCAGCCGGACCGCACTCACGGACATCAAGGAACAGATCAACGAGTTTTTGAAGGAGGTGAAGAACCGTGAGCATGAATGAGGCGGTATTGGCCGTCGCGCAAGCCCAACAGCAGGGTGACGCGATACCCGTCGACGTGCCGCCCATGACGCAGTCGGCGCCCGATATGGGCAAGCCGCCGGCAACGCCGAAAACCAAGACGGACACGATGGAGGAACCACGATTGTGGCCGGAGATCCGCCAGCTCATCGAAGCGGATATCCAGAACGCTCCGCGTGAGCTGCAGCGTGAGATAGGCCCGTCCGAACTGGGCACGGACTGCGTGCACTGTCTCGCGGCGAAACTGGCGGGTTGGCCGGAGCGTCGTTCGCCGGGTTGGCTGCCGTTCATCGGCACGTGCGTGCACGCGCACTTCGAGCAGATGTTCCGCGAGCTGAACAGGGAGCCTGCGCACCAGTTCCTCTACACGAGTGAGGACAGCGTGACCGGACTCGGGGAGCGCTGGCGCAGCGAATATCGCGTCACCGTAGGCCGATTGCAGGGCCTGCACGGCGGCTACGACGTCACCGGTTCGATCGACCTCTGGGATCGCAAGACCCATAGCACCATCGACTGGAAGATCGTCGGCAACACCACGGTCACGAAGGTCAAGGCGCACGGCCCCAGCCAGCAGTATCGTGTGCAGGCCTCGCTCTACGGCATGGGACTGCAGAACGAGGGCGAACTGGTGGAGCGTAATTGCATCTATTTCCTGCCCCGCAACAAGACCAGTCTGGGTGATGCGTTGCCCTGGGAGACGAGGTTCGGCCCGGAGCCCGGCAAATGGGCGTTGGCCCGAGCCCAACTGCTCGTCAACCTCATGGACATCATCGAACAGGCGGACGGCGTGGGCGTGCGCGACAGCTGGATAAAGCAACTGCCCGCGGCGGGCCCCGACAAGTGCTTCTCATGCAAGGGGCGCGTGTGGCCGGATATGAGCGCGCTTCCCGAGTTCGACGAGAAGCCGTGGCCGGACGTGCCCGACAAATGGCTCCAACTCATCCCCCTAATCGAATCCGAATACCAGTTCACCGAATAACGAAAGGAAACACAATGTTCGGTCAACAACCACAGCAACAGTACGGCTATCCCCAGCAGGGATATCCGCAACAGCAGGCTTACAGCCAGCAGCAGTATGGCGGCTATCAGCCGGCTCCGATGGCTCCGAAGATGAGCGCGGAGCAGATGCTCAACCAGATCGACTCGCAGTCCGGCAAGTCCGCGTTCACGAAGGACAGCATGCCGGGCACGAGGGTGACCGGCATCATCGAGAACGTGACCGCGAACCAGGTGCGTGACTTCCAGACCAAGCAGCCGGCGTTCTGGAACGACGGCTCGCCTCGCCTGCAGGTATTGGTCACCATCGACACCGGCATCATCGACCCGAACGTGGAGGATGATGACGGACGCCGCACCGTCTATATCAAGGGGTGGGGCGTGCAGCGCCGCGCATGGCTGCAGGCATTGCACAACGCCGGTTTGAAGAAGGCCGGTGAGGTCAAACCGGGCGACCGGTTCACGGCCACGTTCACCGGCTACGGGCCGAAGGGCAATCTGCCACAGCCGCCGAAACTGTTCGAATACGTGATCGAACACCAGTCGCCGGCCGATCTCGCCATGGGCCAGCCCCAGCAGCCCGCACAGCAGCCCTTCCAGCAGCAGCCCCAGCAAAGTTACCCGCAGCAGCAGTACGCCGCACAGCAGGCGGCACAGGCCCCGAATCAGGGGTATCAGCCGGCCCCAACCGACCCGTGGAACCCGCCCGCACAGCAGGGCCAGCAGCAATCTGTTCAGCCTGTGCAGCTCGGCCAGCAGCAGGTGGATCCGATGAAGGTCAACCAGTTGAAGGCGTTGGGCAAGCCGCCGCAGGAGATCGCCGCCTTGTTGGGCGTGCCGGTCGAAGCGGTGACGGCCGTCACCGACCAGGCGCAACCCCAATACCACGGGGGTTCCGAACAGATGCCGGAAACAGGTGAGTTCTAGTGGACGAGCTGCTGAAACACCTGCAGAACCAGTGGATCGAACTGGTGAAGGACATGGATTCCCTTGCCTCCGATCAGGTCGGTTTCCGTGACGTCGACTCGGAAAGCCTCCAGCTCATGAGCGTGAGACTCGTGCTCCTGGGCTGGCACAAGAGCAAGGATTCCGACAAGGACTGAGTCCAGTCCCGACCGCCGTAGCCGTATCCAAGCGGCCGGCACGCATGCAAAGGCGTGCACGGCACCACACATATTCACATCACGTCAAAGGAGTTTCAAGGATGACCGACATCTACGGATACGCGGCAGCCGCACCCCTGTACCGTGCGGCTGGATGGATGCAGGTCATCCCCCTGCCGGAAGGCCACAAGACCCCGCCGCCCAGCGGTTTCACGGGACGCAGCCGCAAACCCGTCACCGACGAACAAGTACAGGTCTGGTCTCAGGCGACCCCGAACGCGAACACGGGCATCGTCATACCAGAAGGCGTGCTCGTGTTGGACATCGACGCGGAGCAGGGCCATCGGGTCAAGGCGGACGGGGCGAAAGGCATCAGCGAGCTCTCGCAGGAACTGGGCGCATTGCCGGCCACGTGGAGCAGCACGGCGCACGGCATCGACTCGCCGGCACGCCACCTGTTCTACAAGGTGCCCGAAGGGCTCGCGTGGAAGGGCGGTGCAATCGAGGGCGTCGACATCCTGCAGCCCGGCCACAGGTACAGCGTGGTCTGGCCGTCGATTCACCCTTCCGGCGAGATGTACTGCTGGTACACTCCCAGCGGCTCGACCACCAGCCAGATCCCCCATATCAGCGATCTGGCTACCCTGCCGTGGAAGTGGGTGGACTACCTGCGCAAACCGGAGCATACGACGCCGAAACCAGCCTTCAATACCCTGATTTCACACGAAACCGGCACATACGACACCCGTATGTGCAAAGCCATCAACACATTTTTGAACAAAACGCTGTCAAACCCGGCCAGCAAAGGCAGTCGCCACGACACCACGTTGCAGGCCGTATGGGCATTGGTGAACTTCGCGCAGGAAGGCCATCGCGGCGCGCTCGACGCCATCAACCAGCTCAAACCACGGTTCATCGCCGAGATAGCACCCGACCGTCCGGGCAAGGAGCGTGAGGCGGCACGCGAATGGGCGGCGATACTCTCCGGCGCGATGGAGAAGGTCAACGGCATACAGTCGCACGCGGACCCGTGCGAACAGTCGAAAATCGAACGCATGCTGCCCGGCGAGTTCAACGAACTCACCCAAAACACGATTGCGAATCAAATGGGGGAAAGTCACCCACAGCAGGTTCAAAACGTTGGAACGACGCCGGTTCAAACCGGTTCAACCACCGCATCTCAGGTTCAAAACGGTTCAACGGAAAGTTACGAGGCAAATAAAACCTCCTCCAGTTGGCGGTTCGAGGACCTCACCCAGTTGGCGTCCGGCGTCGAACTGCCGCCAACGCCAACCGTGTTCCAACGCGAGGACGGCCAAGGACTCTTCTACCGTGGCGCGGTCAACGACCTGCACGGCGAACCCGGCTGCGGCAAAAGCATGATCGCCCAGATAGCCGCCGCACAGGAACTCAAGAGTAGCCATGATGTCATCTACATCGATTATGAGGACAGCGCCAGAAACGTGGTCAAACGCCTCCTGCTGCTCGGCGTGACCGGCGAGCAGATAGTGGCTCACTTCCACTACGTGCGCCCCAGCGCCAAGCCTAGCAGCCCCACCAGCCTCGACGGCTGGCGCGAGACCCTCGGCTACGCCGACACCGCCACGCTCACCGTCATCGACGGCGTCACCAGCTGCCTCGCCTATGCAGGACTCGACTCGAATTCCGGTGACGACATCGCCGCCTGGTACAACACCATGCCCCGACTCATATTGGCCTGCGGACCCGCCGTCGTATTGATAGACCACGTCGTCAAGTCAAAGGACAACCGCGGCCGGTACGCCGGAGGCAGCATGCAGAAACTCGCATTGATCGACGGCATCAGCTACTCGGCGAACATGACCAAGCCAGTCGGCAAAGGCGTACGCGGCACCATCGTCATCAAAAGCGGCAAGGACCGCATCAGTGAAATCGAGGAGCACTGCGCCGTCAGTTGGGATTCGAACGGCTCGCACCTGCGCGAAGCAGCACGCATCGAAATCAACAGCACGAACCCGAAACTCATGCACGTCACCATCGCACGACCCAACATGATGCCCAGCGAGGACCGTCAGACGAAACGCGACGACTTCCGACCCACCGGACTCATGGAGAAAATCAGTCAGCTCGTCGAGAACGCCATAGAGGAACCAAGCCAATCGGAACTGTTCGACGCCTTGAAATCGGATGGCTCCGGCGCCAAGACCGCGATTATGTCGAAAGCCATCAGACTGCTGCTGGAGGAGGGGTATGTGACGAACCGCGCCAGCAGACACAACCGCGCATGCTACCGGTCGGCACGCCCCTACCGGCAGATAGACGACCCAAAGTCGGATTCTTTCGTGGACCGTATGAGCAGGGAGGAGGTGAGCGAATTGGACGATGGGAACCACCTCGACATCTAGATTTTCCGTTTTTCCCGAACGTTTCCCAGCTCTTCCCAAAAAAACTGAGCCACCGAGACTAGCTCTTCCCCACACTCCCCGACCACACTACGTGTGTGGTCGGGTGTGGGAAAAGCTAAGGCTCGCCCCTCGGAAAAGCCCAAAAACACCCCTCAACAACACTAGATATTCCCTCAAAACCCAAGGAGACCAAAATGGCACTCACATTCAGAAAGCAGATCGAAGCGACCGCATGGGAGCTGTGCAACGGAGAAGGCACCGTGCCCGAATTGAGGAAGCGGTTCGACGCAGACCCCGAGACGCCGAACTTCGATCCGACCAAAGCATTGGAGATGCTGCATATCCTCCAGCTCATCAACTACAAGCGGGTCGCCTCGGCCGCCAACGGCAAGCACGCTCGTTGCCACTACCTGAAAAAACCCGAATACGGACTGCTCAACTTCGAAGAGCCGAAACCGGCACCCAAGGACGAGCTGGAACGGAAGACCCGCATCCAATGGGCCAAGGACTTCCGCCTCATCGCAGACTGGCTTGACACGAACTGCTACACGGAAAGCGAGGAATCATGAAGAAAATCAGAATCATGCTTGACCAGGAAGACGGCACCACAGCCACCCTCGGCAGCGTCGAAGCCGAAGGGCAGTCAGCCCTGTACAGATGCCATCCCCGCATGCTGCATGACGAATCCGTGCGGAAACCAGTATTGGACGCCTTGGGCAGATGGGCCCTGCATCTCATGAGCGACGCGGAGGAAGCATGAGCCAACGATGTGACCCGCACGGGCCAGGATGCTACTACCGTTGCCCGATCTGCGGGCAATGGTGGTGCTGCGACCCGCGAAGCGGATTCTGGGAATCAATCAGCACGATCGAAATGTTCTTCTGCCTGCACGATGTGTGGAGGCAGGAACGCAAGCACAGGAAGGCGACTCATGGGCGAACCGATTGACCTCACCCAACAGGCGCTCAACGCGCTGGCCTCATCGGGTCTGGGCAACGACAGTCCGGCCGAGGCGTTCGTCATCGGCTACCAAACCGGATGGCAGCAGGCAATCGACCTGTGCATCGAAATCGAAACACAACTCAACAAGGAGGATCTCAAAAATGCGCAGGCATGAGAAATGGAGCGTGGAGTCCACCATCAGGCTCGCTTTCGTCATCGTCAGCGTCATCATCGGCGGGATGGTGCTGGCCGTCATCAGCCTCACCGCCGCTGCTACCATGAACCCGACGCCGGAACAGACCATCATCCAGAAAGTCGAAACCACCGGTGACGTCAAACGTCTATGCGTCGAAGCTTGCACCGGCGAGCACATCGAAGCCATGAGCTTCGAGCTTATCGACCAGCAATCAGGAGGCGTCATGCGATGAGCGACGGCAAGCGGAGGGCCCGTGAACGCAAACCAGCATGGCTTCGCGCGTTCATCCCGAAATCCAGCCCGCTCGTGGTCACGGTCTGCGAGGGGTGTGGCCTGTATGTGATTCAGGACAGGGAGAGCGTGTGGGAGTCGTGGGACTGCGGACTTGTGGAGGGTGATGACCTGACGGTGGCGATAATCCTCGGCCGGCCGTTGACGCGGGTTGTCTGGCTGCCATCAGTCGGCTATCCGTTGCTGCGCAGCGTGAGCGGGAGTGCGGGCATCAGGCCTGACGGCCAATACCTCGCTGGTCACATGTGCCGCTTGGCAAGAGTGAGCGTCAAGCCGTTCAAGCCGCCGAAAAGAGACCGTCCGCCGGGCAAGCCGTGGGGCGGACGCAACCTCACGAAAAGGGAGCTCGATGAATTCAAACGCATCTGGGACATGCCGTATTCGCGGCTCAAATATGAGAAAGCCCCAACCGTGGTCGGCCAGGGCGATGAGAAGCAAGCATTATTCTAGCCGACCAGCCGGAAGGGGCTTAGCATGAACTGCCAGAACTGCAAGACGATAACCGAAGAGGGGTATTCACTGTGCGCAGCATGCGAGATGCGTTTCGCCGGCACGCTCCTGCGATTGGCGCATGATGTCACGCCATTGCATGACAGCCTCGACGCGACATTGCATCCGGGCGGGCATTCGCCCGTGCGCATCCAGACGGCCACTCCCCCGACGCCTATCAGGCTTGACGTGCTCGACCTGCTGGACATGCTCGATGCGACGGCGCGCGAACTGTGGCGTTGTTTGGATGTCATCGATGCCTTGGACTGGCACAGGGATCCACGCATGGAGGACCTCGAGGCCACGCTCATCGCATGCGCAGCCCATGCACGCCTTGCCACGTTCGCGGACGCAGGATTCTACATGGCGACCATCAACGGCATCGCCCGGAAAATCGACCTTGTTCTGGACCCGCCCGAACAACGCCGTGAAATCGGCACCTGCGAACTATGCGGGACCATGCTCGCCGCAGGTGCAAACGACCAATGGGTCACATGCCCCATATGCGGTACCGAGCAGCGTGTGCAGACCGTCAAACTGAGACGTTTGGAAAAGCTCTGCTGGGATGACAGTCGGCGTGGCTCGGCGGCGGAGATAGCCAAGGTGTTCGCGGACACGGGAATCGCCATCAAAAGGCATACGCTCACCGTGTGGAAATCCCGAGGCAAGCTTGATGTCACGCCCCAAGGCATTTCATACAGCAGCGTCTACCGGCTCGTCATCAGTGGCGAACTTGACAAAGAGCTGACTGTGACCGCATAATGTCAGTGGATTAGTGTCGAAGAGCCCAACCAAACGGTTGGGCTCTTCGCATATCCAGTCATATCTCATGGGCTGAGAGTACTCCGCCGGCAGCGTCCAAAGCGCCGGTGCCAGTCGGCCCGCCACGGCTTGCGTACGGTAGAGGACTAACCGGTCATGCTGGGATAGCACGACAGGGAGTAAACACTGACACTCTCTCGCGAATTCGAATCTCGCCCAAGCCACCAACAACTCCCCGCTCACACGAAGGAACACCAATGTCCCTGCGCAGATGCAGCTATCACAACTGCCCGCAACTCATACCAGTCGGCACACGATACTGCCCCACCCACTCACACCAGCACGAGCACGAGCGAGGCACAGCAGCACAACGAGGCTACGGCAAAGCACACCAAACCGGACGCGCACGATGGCAAGCACTCATCAACCAAGGCATCGTTCCAATCTGCCCACGATGCAAGCAGCCAATCACACGCGACCAGCAATGGGACTTAGGACACAACGACAAACGCAACGGCTACAACGGGCCAGAACACATGAGCTGCAACCGAAAAGCCGGAGCAATCAACAGTAACCGCATGCGCGAACACTGGAATCGCTGACGCACGACAACGACGCCAACAACAAAAACAAACCTCATACCCCGGCGAAAACACGACGACGAAACACTTCCACCCCCTGGGGAGGCACCCCGAGGCAGGGGGTCGTAGACCGCCGGTGAGGGGACTCGCAAGTTTTTGCGTTTCAAACATTTCAGACAGAGATTGGCCCGAGACAAGGACCGACCCTCCCCGAACCGCAGCCAAGAGGTTTGGGAGGCGGCGAATCGTAGATACTACGCGGAACAGGACAGATGAGGGCGGCCCGCGACCGTCTGTTTACGCTCCAACAGGAGCCGAACGAGCGGGACGTAGTGAGAAATATGGGCGTGACGCCGCTGCCTACACGTCGAAGGAAGAGGTGATTGGCCATGCCCAGCGGTGGTGCCCGCGCGAAGGCGGGCAGGATGCCCGACCCCTCGTCAGAGGCGTTCCAGCAGCGCGCCGCCGGCCTGTTCGCTCTGCCCGCGAACGGCTACAGGCGACCTCACCCGAAGTTCCCGCTGCCGCGGTACGTCGTCTGGTTCACGTTCAAGGACGATGACGGCTTCCATCGCGAGCCCGACGACGCGGCCTCGGCGCAGTGGAACGAGCGCGAGCGTGACGTGTGGAACGAATTGTGGCGCTACCCGCAGGGGTATGCGTGGAGCCGCCCGCAGTACAAGTACCTGCAGCACATGGTGGCCCTGTACGTGCGTCAGTACGTGCTGTGCGAGTCGTCGGACGCGAAGGCCGCCGACCGTACGACCCTGTGCCGCTACGCGGATTCCATCGGGCTCACCCCTCAGGGGCTGCGGCTGAACGGTTGGCACATCGTGGCCGACGAGAAGCCGCAGGCGCGCAGGAGAAGCGCGAAGATAGTCGATTTCCCTGATCCGCGCGACGAATGGCAGTCGATGCAGGAATAAGCGAGGTGTCGTATGGCGGAACATAGGCAGCCTCCAGCCTCGCTGGGCTTCCTGATGGCCGCATGGACTCGCGCCCACTGCGTGGTGCCCTCCGGCTATGACCTCAACAAGCCGTTCAGCCTCGTGGGCTGGCAGTTGGCGAACGCGGTGGACTTCTACACCGTCAAGGCCGGTACGCGGTTCAATGCGTCGCGCCCGTTGCAGGGCGGCGCGTTCCAATGGCGTCGCGGCCAGATTGTCGGCGGCCAGAAGCTTGGTAAGTCGCCGTTCGGCGCTGCCGTGGCCTGCTTCGAGGCCGTGGGCCCCTGCGTGTTCTGCGGCTGGGCCGAAGGCGGCGAGGAGTTCCGCTGCGAGGACTGGGGGTGTGGGTGCGGCTTCTCCTACGAGTACCGGCCGGGAGAGCCGATGGGCATGCCCCGGCGCACCGCGTTGGTGCAGCTGCTCGCCAACAGTGAGGAGCAGACCGCGAACGTGTACCGGCCTTTGCAGACCATGGTGCGCAACGGCCATCTGGACGACCTGATGAAGGTGCGCGAGGGCTTCATCCGCCTGCCCAACGGCGGGCGCATCGACCCAGTGACCGCCTCCGCCCGCTCGAAGCTGGGCAATCCCGTGAACTTTGCTCTGTGCGACGAGTCGGGCGTGTACACGAAGCGCTCCGGCATGTTCGAGGTTGCGGACACGGTGCTGCGTGGCGTCACCGGCATGGACGGGCGCATGCTGGAGCTCACGAACCCGTGGGACCCGATGGACGCGAGCTTCGGCCAGTCTACCTACGAGTCGACGGCGAAGGACATCATGAGGTTCTTCCCCCGGCACGACCCCAACCTGGACTTCACCGACAGGGCCGACCGGCGCAGGATCCTCGAGTTCGTGTACAAGGGCTCGCCGTGGGTGAACCTGGACGCGATCGAGGCGACATGCGAGGAACTGCTGCCACGCGACCCCGCGCAGGCCCGTCGCTTCTTCGGCTGCGAACTCGTGCAGGGCCTCGGCTCCTACATGCCCGAAGCCCTCTACGATGACGGCATCGACGAACGCCCGTACCCGGCCGACGATACCGAGATATGCCTCGGCTTCGACGGTTCCCAGTCCGGCGACTGGTCGGCGATTCGCGCCGAGACCGTGGATGGATACCGGTTCACGCCGACCTATGGCGTGGACAGGCGCCCGACCTACTGGAACCCGGTCGAATGGGAGGGACGGATCCCACGCAGCGAGGTCGACGCCGCCGTTTCCGACCTGTTCAATCATTTCAAGGTCAGGCGATTCTACTGCGACCCTCATTTGTGGGAGTCGCTTATCGATGATTGGAGTGTTCGTTTCGGCGAGGATGTGGTGGTGCAGTGGCCAACGAACCGTACCGGCCGCATGTATGATGCGCTCACCCGTTTCATGACCGACACCACCGACGGCACCACCACCCACAGCGGCGACCCGGTGGCGAAACTGCACATGATGGCGGCGCGCAAGATCGCCAAGCCCGGCGACAAGTACGTGCTCGGCAAGCCGAGCGAGAATCAGAAAATCGATATAGCGATGGCCGACATCCTCGCGCACGAGGCGGCGTCCGACATGAGGGCGCTCAACTGGGGTAACGATTCGAACAGGATCGTCGTGTTCCGATGGTGAAAAAGGAGGGATGACTGATGGCTTTTCTTTCCGGCCGGCTTTACGGGACCGCCCAGAGCATGGACTTGATCCTTGAGACCAGCCAATCCCGTTACGATACGCTGAACCGTTATTATGACGGCGCTCAGCATCTCAAGCAGCTCGGGCTGGCGATTCCCCCGGAACTGAAAAGGTTCACGGTGATAGTGAACTGGCCGCGCGTCGTGGCGGACAGCCGCGTCGACCGTCTCGACATGAAAGGCTTTCGCGTAGGCGACGATGAGAGGCTGGCCGAGGCCGCATGGCAGTTGTGGCAGCGGTTCGGCATGGTCGAGGACCAGAGCTCCTATCTTGATTTCGAACTGTTCGGCCGCAGCTTCAAGGTCGTGTCCAAGGACGACGACGGGGGCGTGGAGATTCGCAGCGTCAGCCCGGAGGACATCATCACCCTGCGCAGCCCGGTGACCGGCGACGTGTATATCGCCTACCAGCGCATCCGCGACGAATACGACATGACCGTGCGCCGCATCGTATGGACGCGCAAACGCACCATTTACATGGACGCGGCGTGGCGAGTGGAGAATGAAGTCGCGAACGACATCGGCATCGTGCCGGTCGTTCCCGCTTTCCGAAACTGGCGCACCCGCGAACCGGCCTACATGCCGTGGCCACGCCTGCAGGGCGTCTCCTGCATCAGCGACGTCATCGACCTGACCGACTCGTGCGCACGTGACCTGACCAACGCCCAATTGGCGCAGGAGACACACGCGGTGCCCCAGCGCGGCGTGCTCGGTGCCACCAAGGGCGATTTCGTGGACGAGAACGGCACCCGGCTGCCCGCCTGGGAGGCGTATTTCGGCCGCGTGTGGGCGTTGCATAACGCGAACGCGAAAACATTCGAATTCTCCAGCGCCCAGATGACGAACTTCACAGCGATGGTGGACATGTACGCGCGCCTGTGTGCCGGTTCGTCCGGCCTGCCGCCGAACTACTTCGGCCTGGCCGCCGACGACGCGGCCAGCGCCGACGCGATACGTTCCCGCGAGGCGAAGCTCGTCAAAAGCATCGAACGCGACCAGCGCGCGCTCGGCGCGCAGGCCAAGGAGACCGCTCGCATCGCCATCGCGATGATGATGGGAGTGGAGACCGCAAAACGGTTCGACCAGTGCGAGGCTCTGTGGCATGACCCCGGCACCCCGACCGTCGCCCAGCGTGCCGACGCGGTGATGAAGCTCTACTCGGTGCAGGACCCCGCCGGCCGTCCGCTGCTGCCGCGCGAGATGGCGTGGGAGGAATTGGGTTGGAGCCCCGACAAGATCAAACGCGCCACGAGCCTGCTCCGCCGGGAGGAAGAGGAGTCGTTGGCCGCGTATCTGAAACCGGAGGTGCCCGATGCCGGAAACGATGGCGGGTCAGGTGATGCCACGTCAGGCGGTGACGCAGGCGCGGCATCTGCGAAGCCGCAGCAATAGGACCATTCGCGAGGTCGTCTCCCTGTGGCGACGCCATGCGAGACCCGATTTCGATGATGCGTTCTACCGCATGGGGCCGGCCCTGTTCCGGCTGCTGGACAATGCGCAGCTGGAGACCGCTCGGGAAACCTTGGAGGCGACCCCGGCGATCATGGAATCGTTCGACGGCTACCTGCAGCCGGCTGCCTACGTGGTCGAACCCGAACGATTCGTCGGAGTGAACGGCGACGGCATGGACACGAGGGACACCATGTGGGGTGCCGTCGTGCGCGGCAAGCAGCTCATCGAACGGGGGGCCTCGATTTCGGTCGCGTTGCATGGCATCGAATACATGCTCGTGATGCGTTCTCGCACCATGATCGCCGACACGCAGAGGGCCGTAGCCGCCGTGTCCGCGCGAAGCCGCAACCCCTATGCGGGCTACGTGCGCTGCCTAACCCCGCCGAGCTGCGGGAGATGCGTGGTGCTGGCGGGCAAACCGTCCGGCGGCGTCGCGTTCCAACGCCACCCGAACTGCGATTGCACCGCCTGCTATGCGGGCGACCTGCCGAAAGGCTGCTATGCGGACGCGAACAGCTACCTTGACTCGTTGTCCGACGAGGAGCTCGCCCACACGCTGGGCAGCAGGGCGAACGCGCGCGCATGGAAGGACGGCGCTGACGTGAGCCAGCTCGTCAACGCCTACCGGCACAAGGGCGACGTGCGAACCGCGCAGGTCTATGACCGCCGGATCAAATACACGATCGAGGGCACGACGAAGCGCGGCTGGGCGAACTGGGCGATGCGCAACGCCGGCTACGCGAGGGAAGCAAAACGCGGAGGCCGCTACACGCGATTGGACCGCCCCCGTCTCATGCCCGAAACCATCTACCAGATAGCCGGCGACGACCCCGACAAGGCGTATCGCATGCTCAAAAACTACGGCTGGATACTCCGATAACCAAGATTTCGCCCGCACGCCCATGGCTGCGGTCTTTTTTATAACCACCTACCAGCAACTGGAGGAACCATCATGGCAGAAGCAGCAACAACCGGCACCGCCCCCGCAGGGGATGCTAACGGCGAAAGCCAGTCCGCATCACAGCAGGCGTTGGACATGCTGTCCGGCGACACCTCAACGGGCACCGGTGAAAACACCGACAACGCACCCAAGGCCGACCCTACCGACACGGACCCGGAAGCAAGGCCAGACAGTGAAGCGGTACAATCCCCCGAAACCGACGATTCCGGCACCGAGCCGGAACCTGAAGACCTGGGGGACGCCGGCAAGCGAGCCATCGACCGCATGAAAACGGAACGCAATACCGCGATCCGCGCACAGAAAAAGGCCGAGGCCGCGTTGGCCGAACGCGACAAGACCATCGCCGAACAGGCGCAGACCATCAAACAGCTGAAGGTCGAGAAACTCGCGTCCGGCAAACTACGGGAACCCGCCCTGGCACTCAAGCTCCTCGCCGACCTCAACGGCAGCGAGGACGACAAGACCATCACCAAGGCGATTGACAAGCTCATCTCCGAGCACCCGTATCTCGCTCCCGACCATGAGACGGACAGCCAGCAGACCGACCCGGACGGGTTGGCGGAGCTGCTGCCCGGCGAAGCACTCAAACCAGCCGACCGCAATCAGGTGAACGCCGCCCAGTTCGGCGGAATCCTCAGCAAGCTGGGAATCAGCATCTAACCAATATCGAACCAAGGAGGTTCCCAAAATGGCAGGCATCGACCTGAATCGCACCAGCACGGGCGTCAAACTGACCCCGGAGCAGTCCGATGAAATCTGGCAGGACGCCACCAAGTCCAGCGTGGTCATGCAGCTCGCCCGCCGCGTCTCCCTTCCGGGCTCCGGCATCAGTTTTGACACCCTCGGCGAGGCCGCACCAGCGAAGTGGGTCGGCGAGACCGATGAGAAGCCGGTCATCAACCCGACCGTCGGCTCCCGAATCCTCAAGCCGTACAAGATGGCGCGAATCATCACCGTGTCCACCGAGTTCGCCCGCGACAAGGCGACACTGTGGAACGCGATCAAGGCGCAGGCAGCCGAATCCGTCGCCAAGACCGTCGACATGACGTTCCTCACCGGCGCCATCGCGGCACCCTCCACCGACGGCATGGACACGCTCGCCGACGCGCAGGCCGTCTCCCTCGGCAAGAGCGCCTACGCGGACTTTATGAAGGTGTACGAGAAGATCTCCGTCAATGGAGGCAACCTGAACGGCTGGGCCATGAGCCCGGAGGGCCAGGCCAAGATTCTCGGCGCCACCGACGCGAACGGCCGCCCGCTCATCACCCCCGACGTGTCCTCCACGACCATCGGCAACGTGCTCGGCGCTCCCGTCCACAAGTCCCCGTGGGGCCACAAGGCGGCAGTTTCCGGCGGCTCCGCCGCCCCGGAAATCCTCGGCGTGGCCGGCGACTGGAGTCAGGCCCTGTTCGGCGTTGTGGGCGGCATCACCATCAAGGCATCCGACATCGCCACCGTCAAGGTCGGCGAAGAGATGGTGTCCCTGTGGCAGCGCAACATGCTCGGCTTCCTGGCCGAGTTCGAGTGCGGCTTCATCGTGAAGAACAAGACCCGTTTCGTTAAAATCACCGCCTGACGGTAGGCCGCTCATGTCTACGACATTCGCAAAGGCGCTTTCCGGCGTCCAGGTGACCCTCGCGGCGGACGCCGGCGCTACGGCCATCGTGACCGCGCTCAAAGCCGCCGGCATCGCCAAGTAACCGAGTCAGGAGGGCCGCGATATGGTCACATCGGTGCAGGATGTCGCCGCCCAACTGGGGCGGCCTATCACCGACGAGCTTGAGGTCAAGCAGATCGAGGCATGGATAGCGGGCGCGGAAATCGTCATCCGCAAACGCTATCCGAACCTCGACCAGCTCATAGCCGACGTGCGTATCGACCAGAAAACCGTGGACTATGTGGAGGCCATCGCCGTTGCGCGCTATGCGCGCAACCCCGAGGGTGCCACATCCTCGAGTTCGATGATCGACGACTATCAGCAGTCGTTCGGCACGAGGAACGCGGTGGCGACCATCGGTCTGCTGGATGACGAGTGGGCGCTGCTCGCCCCCTCTGATTCTGGTTCGACAGGCGCGTTCACCATCACGCCAACCGGTTGGAGGGATGATGCCCGACCTGGCTCATGTTTTGGCGGCTGGTAGACGCCGGGCCGAAAGCCTCATGCTCGACCGGTGCCGTGTCGCCCACAAAGGCGGCACGGTCACCGATCCGGTGACCGGCGTTCCGGCTCCGACGGAAAACGTCGTGTATGAGGGCAAGTGCAAGGTGCAGACTTCGGGTGGTTTGGCCGCCGAGAACACGGAGGGCGGCATCGTCGAAGCGTTGGGTGCCGTCACCCCCGTATGGTCGATGTACGTGCATTTCCCCTATGGCACCACTGGGCTGCTGCCTGGTGACGTGTGCGAGATAACCGAAGCCAATGACCCGAATCTCAAGGGCAGGAGGCTCCGGTTGCTGAACATGCAGTCCGAGAAGTCGCATGCGACCGCATGCCGGTGGAACGTGAAGGAGGTGGGCAACAGCAATGAGTGACGTGACAATCGACGCTTCGGAGCTGACCGCTTTCGGCCGCAGGGTCGCCGCGGCCCACGCCATGGCTTCGGTCAAGGTTGCGCAGGCGGTGAAGAAGGGCGCGCAGAGCGTCAAGGAAGTCATCATCTCCGACCTGCAGACCTCATGGAACTACGCGATCAGCTGTATCGGCATCGGCTACGAGATGGGTAGCACCGGCACCACCGTGTACGCGGACGTGAGCCCGCGCGAAGGCGGGGCCAGCGACTTGGACAACATCGCGTTCTTCGGCACCGCGAAAGGCGGCGGAACCCATGACTTCTACGAAGCTGCGGAGACGGAGCTGCCCACGCTCGCCGAATACGTGGCCGATGCCGCCGACGACATGCTGATAGGAGCCATCGGATTATGAGCGTCATGGACTTGACCAATGCGGTGCTCGACCTGCTGCCCTCCATGCCGTCCGGCGTGAGGGTCTACCGGCAGGAGGAGCCGTTGGAGTCGGAGATGCCGCCGTGGATCATCGCGCGCGTCTCCACCGACCGTCATGTGGCGGCGGAGACGATGCGGTTCGCCGCACACTCCGCGCTCCTGGAGGTTCGCGCCGTCAGCACCACCGCCGACAGCGTGAACATCTGGTGTGACGACATGTTGATTCCCGCGCTGGCGAACCGCTCCCCCACCCGGCCGCCGGGCTACACGGTCGGCCAGCTCACCCTGTACGAGGATTCCGGCGCGTACGCGGCCGGCCTGACCGCCGATGACACCGCGCGCCGCTACCAGGTGCGCGTCTTGAGGTTCCGCTTTACGTGGAGCCGACCATAGTCAACCAATCATTCACCAAAAGTCTTCAAGGCCATCCCATACGGGGTGGCCTTTTGCTTTAAGGAGCACATTATGGCCATGAAACTGGGTACAGAGATTCCCGGCACTAGCGCCGAGGGCAACATCACCACCATCTGGGTGCCGACGATCAAGGACATCAAGGCGCCGACCATCGCCGAGCTCGAGGCCGGCACCGACATCTCGAACTACGTCATGCTCGGCGGCTGGATCTTCGAACCGTCACAGGACACCGTAAGCGACCAGCGCGAGAACTCGATCCAGGATTTCGGCGCTCCGGGCCGCAAGTCCGCCGGCGACATCAGCATCGAGGTCATCGACAACACGAACACGGAGCACAAGGACCAGAACGAGGCCGTCACCCTCATGGCCGAAGGCAATGCCGGCTATATCGTGCGCCGTCGCGGCATGGCCACCGACGCGCCGCTGGCCGCCGGTCAGAAGCTCACCGTCGTATCGGTGATCTGCGGTGAGAAGCAGGTCATCAACCCGGACGCGAACACCATGATCCGCAGCAAGATACCACTGTTCGCGAAGGCACCCGGCTGGGAGTCCGAGACGGCGGTGATCGCGGCCTCGGCAAGAGGCTGACGCCTCTGACGGTGACGGCAACGGCCCGTAATGGCGGGCAGACCGTCACCGTGAAAGAGGCCCTTGCAGCCGGCCTCCAGAGGCGCTACAAGATCACCGCCGCCAATGCGAAGCCCATGGTGGATTACGACACCGTGGTGGACACCGCGTCCGGCCAGATCGTCACCGTGGTTGACAACACCACGAGCGGCGCGAACGCACGCGCCAAGGGCGAGGCGACGCTGCCGGCACCGGCACCGCCTGCCGGCGGCTGACAAATCTTCCATGCGGGGATTCTTACCTTTCTGGCCCCGCACGAACATTCTCTCTTCTCATTCCCAGAAAGGCGATCTGAAACTTTTAGAAAGGGATAATCATGGCTCTGGAAGTGAAGCGCAAGCGCGTGGACGTCGATCTGATCTTGGATCAGGAGAAGGCCGAACAGGTCGCCGCATTGGGGGCCGGCCTGGAGCGCGCCATGGCGCAGCATGTGACCGAAGGCGGCAACGCCGCCGTCAAACGCATCGCCAAGCAGATCGACAAGCTGCGCGACGAGGTGAAGGACGACACCATCCGCATCACCTTGGAGGCGCTGCCTCTTTCCCAGTGGCGTCAGGTGCTCGAGGCGAACATCGTCACCGAGAACGGCCTGCCGAAGCAGCGCATCGAGGACATCTGCGCCGACGCCATCAAACTCATGGCCCGGAAGACCGTGCCGGAAACCCCGGTGGAGGAGCTGGCGAACGTCATGACCGAACTGTCCGACGGCCAGATTTCCCCGATCTGGTACGCGATCCGTGATCTGAATGCGAAGCTCATCGACCCAAAAGACGCACTCGAATCAGCCTCGCGGATAATCCGCAGACAGTAAGGGAACTGCGAATCTGCCAGAAGCTCGGCATCAGCTACAAACGCTGGCTCGGCTGGGAACCATCGTATCGGGTGGAAAGGGACGAGCATAGGCGCATCACCGGCTACACGCCGGAAACCGAATGGGATGAGACCGAACGCGAATGGATGCTCGCGCTCGACGACTACGAACACTCGTTGTGCCCGCAATGCGGCATGCCCATCTCGGTCTGCCACGACGAGCAGACACCCTTCCATTTCACCGCCGAGGCCGGAGTCTGCCAGATCTCGCTCATGCAGTCCCTCAAGCTCGACGAATGGAAGAAAGACCATGCGAACGAGAACGAGCTGAAGCGGTCCGCATTGACGGTGGGAATCAAACCAAGATGAATCTCAGGAGGCCGCTATGGCAGGCGGGTTGAACCGCAACATCACAGTCCGCCTGCTCGCGGACACGTCTAATTTCACGGCCGGCATGGCCAAAGTCAGTGGCGAGAGCCAGAAGGCCGCGACCACCATGGAAGCCGCCGGAGGCAAGACCAAGCTCATCACCACCGGAGTCGCCGCAGCAGGGGTGGCAGCCACCGCGTTGGGCGTAGCGGCCATCAAGATGGCGGCGGACTTCGACGCCAGCATGAGCACCGTGCAAGCCAACACCGGAGCCAGCGCCGATGAGATGGCCCAACTGCGTCAGGCCGCCATTGATGCCGGTGCCGACACCGTATACTCGGCCACCGAATCCGCCGACGCCATCAACGAACTCGGCAAGGCCGGTCTCAGCACGTCGGATATTCTCTCCGGCGGTCTGAGCGGCGCGTTGAACCTCGCAGCGTCTGACGGCATGGCCGTGGGCGACGCAGCCGAACTCATGGCCACCACCCTCAAGCAGTTCAACCTGACGGGTGCCGAATCTACTCAGGTGGCCGACGCGCTGGCAGCCGGTGCGGGCAAGGCCGTCGGTTCCGCGCACGACCTCGGTCTGGCGTTGAATCAGGCCGGCATGGTGTCCCACTCGTTCGGCATCAGCATGCAGGAGACCGCCGGCACGCTCGCCGCGTTCGCCGAAAGCGGCATGATCGGCTCGGACGCCGGCACCTCGCTGAAGACCATGCTCATCAGTCTCGCCAACCCGAGCACGAAGGCCTCGAACCTCATGCGGGAACTCGGCATCAACGCCTACGACGCACAAGGCAAATTCATCGGCCTAAGCGGCTTGGCGGGCGTGCTCAAGGACAAGTTGGGCGGACTGTCCCAGGAGCAGCGCAATCAGGCGTTGGCCACGATTTTCGGCACCGACGCCATTCGAGCCGCGAACGTGCTCTACGAGCAGGGCGCGGAAGGTATCGACGACTGGACCGACGCGGTAAGCGAATCCGGTTTCGCCGCCCAACAGGCCGCCGCCAGGAACAACAACCTCAAAGGCGACATCGAGAACCTCAGTGGTTCGTTTAAATCCCTCATGATTTCCCTCGGCGAAGGCGGCCAAGGGCCATTGCGCTCCCTCGTGCAGATGCTTGACACGCTGGTGGACGGTTTCAGCCTGCTGCCCGCACCGGTGCAGCAGGGCATCGTGCTTTTCACGGCTCTTGCCGGCGGCTCGGTCGCATTGCACAGGGCTATGGCACCGTTGAACGCGAGCAGCAGCCAGCTTGCGCAAACCATCGGATTGATCGCCGACCCAGGGCAAAGGCTTATAGGCCTCGGCTCCGGAATCGCGTCAGCGTTCCAGGCATGGGGTTCGACTTTCGGCAGTGCAGAATCTCAGCTAAGCACGTTTGGCGCCGCCGTCAGTCGTTCTCAAGGCGTTATGGCAGGTTTCAAAAACCTGGGAAGCGGCATAGTGTCGTTATTGGGTGGACCGTGGGGTATAGCCATCGGCGTCGCCGGCGCGGCCCTCCTCTCCTTCGCCGACAAGGCCGCAGAGGCCAAGCAGCGAGCCGACTCGCTAAAAACCGCGCTGGAAAGCACCGGCGACGCCAGCAAACAAATCATCGATAATCTATCAAATGCAAAAATCGATAACTCCTGGATCATTCCGGACAATATCGAACAGGCGTATTACGGATACAAGACCCTTGGCAGCTTACTCGATGATGTCGGAATCAAGATGTCCGACATGGCGTTGGCCGCACAGGGCAACTCGGCAGCAATGCGCCGAATCAACGGTGTCACCGATGAAATGATCGCGAAAGGCGGCAAGCAAAAAGAACTCGCGGGAATCATTCTCAGCCAGCTCAACGAGGAAAAGGATAACTATAACAAGGCATCCGATGCAGCCAAGTCAAAAGCCAACGCACTCGCTGAAGTAGAGAATGCTACCAACGGCGCTGCTGACGCCACTGGAGAATACTCAAACGCAACACAAGGCGCTACGACCAGCACTCAGGATTTGATGGACGCCATCGACGATCTCGTTAAAGGCTTCCTCAGCGTGCCCGGCGTGCAGCTGTCCGCGGATCAGGCCGTAACCAAGTTCAACCAGGGCATACTCGACCTCAACGAGAACATCGCGAAGAACGGTCGAGTGCTCGATGACAACGGTAATGCTTTGGCGGGATACGAGTCTCAGGCGTATGGCAGCCAGAGCGCGCTGCAGGGTCTCGCCTCGACCGCGCAGAGCACGGCGCAGAAGATCCTCGAGGAAGGCCAGGCCCACGGCGACGCTGCAGCAGCCACCCAGCAGGCGGGCGACATCCTCGAGCGCGCACGCCAGGCATACATCGCCAACGCCACGGCAGCCGGCATGAGCGCCGACGCGGCCGCAGCTCAGGCAGACCGTTACGGTTTGGCCCGCAGCGAGGCCGACAGGCTGCGTCAGAGCATCGAGTCCATGAACAGCGAGGCCGCTAACCCTGTTGACGTGAGGATTACGATCACGGACGAGGCCAGCGACGTGCTGGACAAGGTGAAGGTCAAGGCCGAGAAAATCGACGACAAGACCGTGCGATTGACCGGTGACGACACCGACCTGATGCAGAAGATCGCCGACGCCACCAACGCGAAGATCGACCCCAAGACCGGCTACCTGGACTTGGATAAGAGCCAGTTCGACGTCGCCATGGCAATCGCCGGCGGCGCAAAAATCGACGACAAGACCGGCGTCCTCAAGGGCAACAACACGCCCCTGTTCGACAAAATGGTCGAAGCGAACGGCTGGCAGGTAGATCCCAAGACCGGCTACATCTATGGCAAGAACGATCAGGCATTGCAGGCCATTCGCGATGTGAACAACGAACCCTTGGAAACCCCGAGGGAGGTCACGATAACCACGAACATCGTCCGCAACTTCATCGAGACCCACATGACAAAGAACGTGCCGGATACAAGCGTTGGCGTTCGCCCGGCAGGCAAGACCGGTGGCCTGTTCACCGGCTACGGGGTTTCGATGCGCGGCTACGCCGGTGGCGGCCGTGTCATCGAGGGGCTGCTGCCCGGCAAGGCCACCTACACGGGGGACGACAATATCACCCTGTCGAACGCGCGCGTCAAAAGCGGCGAATTCGTCAGCAACGTGAAATCGGTCGGCTATTACGGTGCCGATTTGTACGCGGCCATGAACCGTCGTCAGATTCCACGCGAGAGGTTCTACAAGCCCTCGCCGATGATGCTGAGCCAGCCGGTGACGAACAACCAGACCGTCAACCAGACGATAGCGCCCGTGTTCCAGCAGAAGATCGTGCGTCCGGCGGATGACATGTATACGGCGGCGTCGATCATGTACCGCAACGCCGCTCATCTCGTGGGAAGGCTCTCAAGATGAACGACCTGTGGACTTTGAGCCCGCGTTACGGGGAGCTGTGGGCCGGCGACGAGCTCGTCTGCCGGTTCAATCCCGCGGATTCGTCCGACCGGGGCCTGTACATCACCGCCAACGGCGTGGAGGGCTGGGATACGCTGCCGGACGCGAAGGTGGAGTTGCACGAACGCGGCCAGGGCGACGGCGCGCATGACGTGCCCGAAACGGATATCCTGTATTCGGCCCGCACCGTGACCGTGCACTACGAGGCGGTCGGCTACAGCCGTGCGGACCTACTCTCCCTGATGCGCCGCATCAACACCGCGGCGCACCGCTCCTGCAGGCTGCGCATGGTCGACGGCGACGAGGACACATACTGTGAGGGCTACGTGGCGCAGATGGGCCGCAACTCGCGGTGGAATCCCCTGTTGGAGAACGATCTGACATTGCATTTCGTGTGTCCTCGTCCTGAGCGTTTGTCGTGGGATGCGCGGCGTTTTCAGTTGGTTCCGGCGTGGGATGCGGGGTTGGGCCTGTCGTATGGGAGTGGGGACGCGGGGCTCGCGTATCCGCTGTCGTATGGGCGTTCGGCCGTGGATGCGCGGAACGTGTGCACGCTCGTCAACAACGGTTCCAGCCGAGCCTACCCGGTGTTCACGGTACAAGGTCCGTGGCCGGACGGCGTGCAATTGACCTTCCCGGGCCGTGACATGAGCCTGGACTATTCGCAGGCGGTCGGCAGCGTGCCGCTCGTGCTGGACTCACGGAGTCGCGCGGCGAGCATAGGCGGCCTGGACGTGAGCCGCAACCTGCGCCAGCGCGGCTTCCCCACCGTGCCGCCGGGCGGCTCGGTGGCCGTGAACCTGCAATCCGTCGGCGACGGGTACGTGACCGTCGAATGCCGTGACACCTACATGTGATCAAGGAGGGATTATGACTACAGCTTTGGGAGTGGCCCCCGATTCGACCGGCAGGGGAATGGACCCGCCGACCCACCGCCGGATCATCAAGGCGCACTGGGAGAACGTCGGCATCGTGTGCGGATTGGACGTGACGGGTCGCTCCGACCTGCGCTACAACGTGGCCGCGGGCGTGGCCGTCTGCTCACGCGGCAATGCGGACGGGTACACGGAAGCGTATTGGAACGGCGGGCAGACCGTCGCCGTCTCGGCCGGCGATCCGTCGAACCCTCGCATAGACACCATATGGCTCAAGGCGAACGACATCTCTCAGGGCGACGAGGACAACCAGGTGGCCGTGGGCGTCACACAGGGCACGCCAAGCGCGAATCCGGTAGCCCCGTCCGTCCCGTCCGGCTGCACGAGGCTGATGAGCATGCGCATGCCGGCAGCCGCCTCGTCCACCCAATCGGCAACGATGGTCGACACGCAGGACTACGCGATCCCCTACGGCGCGAACCTCGGCATCCTCGCCAGGATCGCGGAGAACAAGGATCTGCAGGCGTCATCCAATCCCGCGTACACGGCGCCGTTCCTGATCGACACGTTCAAGATGCCGACCGACCGCAATCTGCTCCTGACCATGTACGCGTGCGTCTCCGCGCCGAGCAAAAACGGCGCGAAGGGCGTGGCCGCGGTGCGGTTCGTCGTCGACGGGAATCTGTACACCACGAGGAAAATCGAATACACGGATTCGTGGGTGACGCATGAATGCACGTGCTCCCTCCAGCTTGCGAAGGGCCCGCACACCATCGGCGTCGCCATGTTCAACGAACAGGGCCCGGGCTATGTGACGCATTACGGCGTGAAGGACAATGGCGACACGTATGTGGGCCGCGTGCTCGTCGTCAAGGACGAGGGGGTGGCGAGATGAGCTGGCGCGCCTGCCTGTGCGACACGATGACCGGGCTGCTCGGCCAGCAGATCGACATCCCCGGCTTCACATGGTCGATGACCGTCAGCAACTCCAGTTTTTCCACGACGAGGGACAAGGGCGTGGGCGCGGACGAGGTGTCCGGGCTCCAGTTGCCCTGGTCGCAGATACCGGGATCCACGCCGACCGCGCGGGCGGATGCGCTGATGTGCGGCAAACGCGGCCTCGTGCTCTTCTGGCACGGCGTCCTGGACGGCGACGCCTCGTTGGGCACGCCGATCATCGGTGGGGTGTTCGGCGTCAGGTCGAGCAGTCAGCAGGATGTGAGCATCCCGCTGGACAGCATCCCGACCGTGCTGGGCGACAGGATTCTCGCGCACGAGGACGGGTTCGGCACCAACGCGGCGCACACGGCCCCCGGCGGGTATGCATGGCAGGGACTGTCCCTGCGCGCGATCGCCTGCGAGGTGATTCGTCAATGCACCAGCGCCAAGCCCGGCGGCACGCTCCCCATCGACCTGCCATGGCTCGGCGAGCAAGGCGGCCACCAGCGTACGGACTACCAGGACTGGGACGTACAGAACCAGTCCTGCAAGCAGATACTCACGAAGCTCACGAACGTGACCAGCGGGCCAGACATGCAGTTCAGGCCGTATCTTTCGGATTCGCAGCACGTGCGATACCGGTTCGAGGCCGGGAGTGACGGCGACGTGTATCTCGGCCAGAAGACCGTGCACTCATTGGACTACCATCCATTGGGCGGCACCCTAGAAGATCTGAAGGTGGACCGCATGGCACCGGCACAGCGGTTCTACGCGACCGGCGCCGGGAGCGATAAGGCCACGATCTGCTGTCTGGCCGAGGACCTGACCCTGTGCCGGCGGTCCGACCCGTGGCCGTTGCGCGAAGGCGTGTACAGCGATCCCGACGCGAAGAGCTGGGACGTCCTGAAATCGCACGCGCAGGCCAAGCTCGCCGCGAATTCCAAACCTCTCATGCAACTATCCGGCACGATCGACGCGAACGACGTGGACGCTTCCGGCATGCCCCTGCACGCACCCGGCACATTCTGGCCCGGCGAGATCTTCGAGGTCTCCATAACCGGGTTTCCCGACCTGCCCGACGGGATCTACCGTCAGCGGCTCATGAAGATGAGCGGCGACCAGACCGGCAAGGTCACGCTCCTGTTCGACATCTGCGAAGACCCCTGCACCTGACGCAGGGATCCCATGTTCTTTTTTGGAGGTTATCTCATGGCATTACATGGCGAGATCAACCCGTCCGACCTCGATCTGCTGCTCGGCACGGGCCTCAACGCGTTGGAGGTCGCGACCGGTCTGCTCACCCGCAGAAGCGGCGGCGTGTGGATCGACACCGGCGACGGCAGTGGCATCCTCGCCGGCGGGAACGCCTCGGACGGCGTCAACCGCGTGGACAAGAACGGCGTCCAACTGCCGTTGGTGGACACGAGCGGCATCGACAAGGCCGCCAAGGACGCGCAGCAGAAGGCGATCGCCGCGGCTGCGAAGGCGGACGAGGCGATCGCCAAGGGCGAGCAGATCCGCCGGGACGCGCAGGCGGGTATCGATGATGTGCGCAAGCAGGCGCAGGATTCCGCCGCCAAAGCTGATGGTGTGCGCTCCGATCTGGAGTCGCAGACGACGGCGCTCAAATCCAGTATTTCCGCCGTTGACGCGAAGGCGAATCAAGTCAAGGCCGCCGCGGACAAAATCTCGCAGAGGGTGGATGCGGACAAGGCCGCATTGGACAAGAGCATCGCCGATGTGGATGCGAAGGCTCAGGCAGCGAGCGACAAGGGCGATAAGCTGGCCGGGCAGATCGGTGACGTGACCACGACCGTCAACGGGCACACGACGAAGCTGGATGCATTGTCCACTCGTATCGAGGGCGTCGCTTCGGATGGTCAGGCCACGACTAAGAGTCTGACCTCTTTGCGGCAGACCGTGACCGGCCTCAGCTCGACGGTATCGCAGAGCACGAAGACCGCGTCGGATGCGATGAGCAAGGCGACGCAGGTCGAGCAGACCGCGAACGGTATCAGCGCGAATTTGAGCAAGAATTACACGTCCACCGCCGAGTCCAATAAAAAGTATGCCGCCAAGACGGAGCTTAAGACCACGGCCGAAGGCTTGCAGGCGAACATCACGAAGTCGCTGCAGACCGCGGATGGTGCCGTGACTGCGGCTTCCAAGGCGCAGGCCACTGCGGACGGCATCAACGCGACTCTGAGCAAGGATTATCAGACCGCCAAGGATTCGGACGCCAAGTACAGCACGAAGGCGGAGCTTAAGGCCACGAGCAATGAATTATCCTCGTCCCTATCCTCGGTGAGGCAGATGGCGGATGGCGCTGTCACGGCCGCGTCGAAGGCGCAGCAGACCGCCGACGGTATTTCCGCGAACCTGAGCAAGAACTATGCCACGAAGTCTGATAACGATGCCACGTATGCGACGCAGACGAGCCTGAAGGCCACGTCGGATTCGCTGGCCGCGAGCATCAATTCCAACGCGAAAACCGCCCAGGGTGCCGTCGATAAGGCGACGAATCTCGAAGCGAACCTGAACGGGTTTAAGACCACTGTAGCTGATACATATCAGTCCAAAGGTATTGGTGACGAGATTGTCGAAAATGGAATTCCGAATCCTGATCGACCAAATAAATTCTGTCTCGAAATAGTCGATGGAGTATTTCAGCGTACTTTCCCGGGTAAAGAGAACCATGTCGATTATGGCCCATCCGAAATCCTTCACCAGATCGGACCTCATAGGACTATAAGGTATGCCATTGATGTCCGATTGGTATCCGGAAAAGACACGGTTGCCGAAGGTGATAGTATCAACGCCATCGGAACAGATGTTGGTTGGTTCGCGATCAACGTTAAGTTAAAAGATCTTGTTGATGGTGAATGGCATTCCTATGAGGCATATCAGGATCTCGGTAATGCTGTAGTTACTCGTGTATACATGTCTTCATATGTTGGTTCTGAAGGAGCTAAGGTTCTCCAGTTCCGTCATGTGAGTGTCAAGGACGTTACATCTGAGCATAAAACATATTCCACTAAATCCGAATTGACCCAGACGGCGAACTCCATTAAAGCCGAAGTAACCGAAGTCTCTCAGACCGCCACTGGCGCGATGAGCAAGGTCACGACGCTGGAGCAGACGGCGAATGGCTTGAGCGCGAAGGTCGGCGAGACGGCGAGGACCTTGGATGCCACCGTGCAGACGGTGAATCAGGTCAAGAGCACCGCCGACAGCAATAAGGCCACGATCTCGCAGGTCAGTACCACCGCCAATGATGCGCTGTCCCGCACACCGAGCTTGGAACAGAACCTCAGCGGATTCAAAACCGAAGTTAGCAGCACGTACGCGACGAAGTCTGATCTGGATAATCGACCCTCGGGGTCGAATCTCTGGTGCAATCAGCTTTTCGACCCTGACAAGCCGCAGATCACGTCGCTGGTGGATAATGTCACCGCGCCGAACGGCAGCCGGGTCAACCTGCTCGCAGCACGCGACAATTTTAATCCTGACACCAGTTTCCCCGTCATACCGGGGCGCACGTATGTCATCACCGCTTACTGCAAGCAGATCAAAGGCGGTTTGCCGCTACATGCTGGTATCTGGTACACGCATCTGACCAGCGGACCCGCATATGAGGGGTTTGTCAAAGCGGAATCGACGACACCATTGGGCGATGGGTGGATGGCCGCCACATGGCGTTTCGCCTGTCCGGCCGGGAAATCCCGCGGCTGCGTGTACTTCCAGATCGACAACTGGCCGTGGGATAGCGGTTCGACGCAGTGGTATGTGGCGAACGTCACCTGCACGGACGTGACCGGATTGCAGCCAGCAGGAGATTACGCCACGAATTCCTCACTGATGCAGACGGCGAACCAGATCCGCGGCGAAGTGTCGGAGAGATACCAGTCCAAGAACGGCATGTCCTCCTATGCCACCACCAGCGCCCTGACGCAGAAGGCCGACGAAATCACAGGCAAGGTGACGGAGGTCGCCAAGACCGCCCAGGGAAACACGACCACCATCAGCCAGGTGTCCCAGAAGGTTGACAGGATCAACACGACCCTGTCGCAGCAGATCGGCGGCAAGGCCGACACGAGCAGGGTCAGCAGTCTGGAACAGAACCTCGATGGTTTCAAATCCACTGTCGCGGCGACCTACCAGACCAAGGGGGACTATCCGAGCAAAGCCGAGGTGCAGTCCAGGATCGACCAGTCGGCCTCCTCGATCAAATCGACGGTCGGCCAGACCTACACGACCCTCGATGCGACCGAGGCGTTGAGGAAGAGCGCGACCCGCACATTCACGCTTGGTGGCGCGTCGGGCAAGGCGAAATGGGTCAAGCTCGGCTATCTCACCAGCAACGGCGACTCGTCGAGCGTCCTTCTGCACGTCTACTCCGGCGACGGCTTCAACGGCGCTGCCCGCCAGAACGCGGAGTTCGAGATCTTCGTCAAGGATGGCTGGCAAGAACATCCGTCCGCATCGCACGCGTTCGGCGTGAGCGTGAACCGCATCCGCAACGCGGATGACGTGAAGGTCAAGGTGCTCGCGTTCGACGATCGGAGTTGCGACATCTGGGCGTACCTGCCGTGGGCCTGGTGGAGCGGGCACTACGCGCTCCAGGGCGACTACCGGTCATGGAACGACGGCCCAAACTGCAGCGGCGAGAGGATACTGGACTCGGAACCCACGAACGGCGTCGCGCAGAACCTCGCGTACGACACGCTCAGCACGCGCAGCTACGTCGACCAGACCAGCAAGTCGGTGGCCTTGGGCGTGATGCAGAATTACCGTGGCGCGGACGGGTCGGGACTGGCCACCAAATCGGACATCACCGCCACCGCGAACAGCATCACAAGCACGGTGTCGTCGACGTACGCGACGAAATCCGGCGTCACGCAGGAGATCAGTTCGAAGATCACGCAGAACAACGCGAGTCTGGATGTCAGGTTCGCGACGAAGGCCGAAAACCAGACGGCGCGGGATTTGGCCAACACGGCCAAATCGGACGCGTCCGATGCACGGTCGCGCGTGGGGGCCTTGGAGGACTGCATCAGCCTCACATCCGACGGCGTACAGGTGGGCAAGCGGTCGAACGGCGTGTTCACAGGACCGTCCGCACTGGTCGGCACCGACGGCGCCTTCCACGTGAAGACCCACGCCGCGGACGGCGCCGTCGAGGATGTGGTCAAGCTCGGCCACGACCTCCTGGCCATCAAATCGAAGCTCAAGCTGAGCGATGGAAGCCACCTCGACCGGCTGACGGCGGGACCATACGGAGACAACCATTTCGCGCTCCGCATGAACACGGCGGGGGCCGTCTTCAACAACCACGAATCGGTCCAGATATGGCAGACCGGCTGGCAGACCATCACGACAGGCAATGGATGCGAGGGTTACGCGTCGTACGGGTACCGGGGAGGCTGCCTGCGCTTCCGAGGCAGAGTCAAGACCACGGTCAATGGCGACAACAGCCTCTTCGCCGACCCCGACCTGCTCGACCTGGCTACGACACCCGTAAACCGGAACTTCCTCCTGCCCGCCTACCGGAACGGCAAGCTCGAATGGACGAACACGTACGTACCGGCCAACACAAAACAGGTGAAGATCTACGGCGTCTGGGACTGGGTGTCACTCGACCAGCTGAGCATCGCCCAATGAATCCAAAAGAACAAACAGAAAGGAGGCCATCATGGCCAATGACAACGAAACAACTGCGGAGACCGGCGTGCTCGATCTGCGCCCACCCAAAGGCAGCATCGTATACCAGCTGCTCCGTCTCGGGCTCACGTTCGACCACGGCGGCGCGGACGGGGAGGTATGGTGCGACTACACGCGCGGCGTGACGGCCGTGCTCAAGGACCGTCAGGCGGGAGAGGCGACCATCTCTGACATGGACACCAAGTGCTCCGCCACGGTCACTGCCACGAAGCTCGCCGCCATCACCAAGATCAAGACATGGCGTTCCGACGAGGCGGGCGAGTGATGCCTCCGGAGTTCTGGACGGCGGCGATCACCGCTCTCGTCGGCAGCGGTGGAGTGGGCGCCATCATCGGCGCCGTCTCCTCGCGTCGCAAGGACACGGCGCAGATCGCCGCGCAGGCGTGCGACATCCTGACCGATTCGGTCATCAAGCCATTGCGTGAGCAGGTGGACGACCAGGAGGAGCAGATCGAGCATCTGGAGAGACAGCAGCGCAAGTACTTCGCGCTCACGGCGTACACCCGTTCGCTTTTCCACTGGCTGCAGGAGTTCTGTGAGATCACCGACCCCGCGTTCATGGCGCGCCATCCGAAACCGGGCCTGCCGGACGAGCTGCGCGCCGACATCGCGCCCGAGACCGTCGCGGCGCGGGATGCCGGCTGATGCGGCGGCTTGCCGCCCACCTCGCATCACATCGCCGCATGCGATTTTCAACCATAGGCCACCCATTCCGGGCGGCCTTTTCGTTTGCCCGGGAAACCGGGCGGGAAGGAGAGGATGTGGGAATCCTCGACAAAAACAAGTCTAAACACGGACTCCTGCACCGGCGCGTGGGCATGACGCTGACCGCGCTCGTCGCCGCGGTCTCCATGGCGTTCGCCCCGGCGGCGATGGCCGACATGCAGGGCATCGACGTGTCCAACTGGCAGTGCGGCATCGACATCGCCAACACGCAGGCCGACTTCGTTGTCGTCGGCACCACATGGGGCACGGGACAGGTGTACAACAACTGTCTCGTGTCCGGCGTCAACACGGACGCCAACCGCATGATCGCCCAAGCGCAGGAATCCGGCAAGAAATTCGGCCTCTACCATTACGCGATGGGAGGCAACCCAGAGGCCGAAGCCCAATTCTTCTACCGGAACACGTCGAACTATTGGCGTCACGGCATCGTGGCGCTCGACTGGGAGATGGACGACAACCCCGCATGGGGCAACTGGGATTGGGTACGCCGATTCATGAATGAGTGCGAACGGTTGTCGGGTGGTGTGCGCCCATTGCTGTACACCGGCCCGGTCGCCGGCACCATCCCGCAGGACATCCGCGACCGGTACGGTTTGTGGATCGCCCAGTACGCCAACATGAGCCCGACCGGCTATCAGGCCAACCCGTGGATGATCGGCGCATACGGCGAGGCCATGCGCCAATACAGCGGCACCGGTGTCGTCAACACGTGGAGTCCCATCGACCTCAACATCTTCCGTGGCGACGCATGGCAGTGGGACCTGTACGCCAACCCCGCCGGCGGCTCCACGCCCCCGGCCACACCGGCCGCGCCCGCACAGCCGAACACTCCCCCGGCCGACACCAACACGGGTGGCATCAGCCACGTCATGCAGTGGAGCGAGACCATCTGGGGACTCGCCGTAGCCTACAACGCATGGCCCCTGTCCGCATGGCACACGCCAAGCGGTGACATCAACCGCTACTACGTGGGCGATGTCGTCACCTACGGCGGCGGCTCTACTGCCGCCCCCGCATCGTCCACCGGGGTCTCCAAGGTCCTCCAGTGGGGCGACACCGTGTGGGAGTTCGCCACCTCCCACGGCTACAGCGTCTCCCAGTGTTCGGTCCCCAGCGGCAACATCAACGTCTACTACGTGGGCGACACGGTGACCTGCCGCTAACCCAAACCGATGCCGCCACCCGATTATGCGGGTGACGGCATCACCATCATTTTTACGATCGGAGCAAACATGACCGACAATCCAACCGATACACCGGCATCCACCGACATCGTGCCCGACTGGCTCATCCCCAGCCGCGTCTACGACATCCTCAAATGGCTGGGCCTCATCGTCCTGCCCGCACTCGCCCTGTTCGTGGGCACGGTCGGCCCCGCATGGGGCTGGCCCCACGTGGACGCGATAGTGACCACGCTCAACGCGCTCGGCATCCTCGCCGGCGCGCTCATCGGCGTCAGCGCCATCAAACAGCGCCTCGACCGCGCCGCATAACCACACATAGTTCGGCCCCGTCCGGCATCGCAGACAGCTCGCACAGAGCTTGACTGCTGCCGGACGGGGCCGATTTCGCGTTGTGGCAGAGGGCTTCGCGGGCTCGATTTCTGCCCACATTTTGCCCACATTTTCCGTAAAAACAGGTTAAAAACCGTTAAAACTGGTTAAAACGAAAAAAGCCGCTCAGCCCTACTTCCGCAAGGCAAAGCGGCCATTTTCCAACCCGTTCTCAGCTCAGTGCGTCTTTTAACTTGCTGAAGAAGCCTTTCTTTTGGCCAGCCTGTGGACGGGATGCCTGGGAGACGTGCGTGGCGCCTGAATCGTGCGAGGCGGCGAACTGTTCGATGAGGCCGCGCTCGGTTTCGTTGAGCTTGGTGGGAATCAGCACATTGACGTGGGCGATGAGGTTGCCACGCTCGTCCTTGTTGCGGATGTTCGTGACGCCCAGTCCCTTCAGCGTCACCGTATCCTCAGGCTGACAGCCGGCCGGGATGGACACGGTCTTCTCACCGTCAAACGTGTTAATGGACAGATCGTGGCCGAGCACGGCCCAGCTCATCGGCACCTGAATCCAGCAGTGCAGGTCGTCGCCATCGCGAGTGAACTGCTTATCCGCTTTGATGCGAATGTCGATGTACAGGTCGCCGGCAGCGCCGCCGCCCTCACCCACTTCGCCCTGATTGGCCAAGCGTAGACGCGCGTTGTCGTTGATGCCGGCGGGCACGGTGACGCCCACGGTACGTGTGGTGCGCACACGGCCGTGGCCCATGCAGCTGGGGCACGGGTTCTGGATGATGGTACCGTGGCCCTCGCAACGTTCGCAGGGGGCGGAGGTCATCATCTGGCCGAGCATGGTGCGCACGACCTTCTGCATGAATCCCTGGCCGTGGCAGTCGGGGCAGGTGACCGGCTGCGCGCCGCCCTGGGCACCGGAGCCACCGCACTCCTGACACAGGGAGAACGTATTGATCTTGACATGCGCGGTGCCGCCGAACACGGCGGTCTTCAGGTCGATGGACGCGGAGGCCAGGGCGTCGCGGCCGGGCTGGGTACGCGGCACCGGGCCCTGTGAGCCACCACCGAACGCGGAACCGAAGAACGTGGAGAACACGTCGCTCATATCGCCGAAGCCCGCCCCGGAGAAGCCGCCGGCACCGGCGTTCGGATCGTTCGGGTCGACGCCCGAATCATACATGCGGCGCTTGTCCGGATTGGACAGCACATCGTAGGCGTTGTTCACTTCCTTGAACTTGTCCTCGAATTCAGGGCCCGCGATGTCGGGGTGGTACTTACGGCTGAGCTTGCGGTATGCCTTCTTGATCTCGTCGTCACTGGCGCCGCGTTCCACACCCAGCGTCTCGTAATAATCTGCCACTTGATTGATCCTTTGTGTTCGTTTGGTCTGCGGGTCATTGTGCCACAGACGGCGGTCAGTCTTGGGTCCGGCCTTCGGAGAGGAAGGCGGTCAAATATCTGGCTACGGCCCTGACGGCGGCCATAGTGGCCGCATAGTCCATGTGGGTCGGCCCTATGGAGCCAACGAAGGCGATGGGTTCCATGTCGTTCGTCTGGCTCTCCGTCTCGGATTCGGTTTCGGGTTCGCCTACGGGATCGTTCCCCGCCGGTTCGCCCGCCTCACCGCTGCGCCCATAGCCACTGCTGACCACGGAAGCATGCAGCAGGCCGGGGGTGTGCATTTCGGAGCCGATGGCCACGCCCACGCCGGATGCATTCGTCTCCTCGCTCAGGTTGCTCATGAGCTTCATCAGCACGACCTGTTCTTCCAGCGCGTCGAAGAGCGGGGCCAGATCGGTCAGGGACCGGGAGTGGGCCAGGTGCGAGGTGCCGGACATGTACAGTTCGTTCGCACGTTCGTCCAATGCCATCGATTCGAAGGCGTCGGCCAGCGCGTCGGCCACGCCGCGCACCGACTCGTAGCCGGCGCTGGCGGCGATGGATCGCACGGTCTCCGCGGATTTCGATAGGGACAGTCCGACACATTGTTCGTTGACGGTGTTGGAGAGCCGGTTGATCTCGTCCACGGCGGGCATGGATGCGATGGTCAGGCCGTGCTGGGCCACGCGGCCGGTGTCGGTAATCACCACCGCGAGCAACGTGGTCATGGCAACGGGTACCATCTCCACATGCCGCAATGTGGCCTTGGCCAGCGATGGCGAGGTGACTACGGCCACTTGACCGGTGATTTCGGACAAGAGTCGTGCCGAACGCTGCAGCGCGTCCTTGAGGCTCACCGATCCGGACAGGAAGCTGTTGATGCCGCGGCGTTGCGCCTCGCTGAGCGGCACCACGGTAGCAAGTCGGTCCACAAAGTATCGATAGCCCTTTTCGGTGGGCACACGACCGGCCGAAGTGTGCGGCTGAATCAGATAGCCTTCGTCCTCCAGAGCGGCCATGTCGTTACGGATGGTGGCCGAACTGACGCCGAGATCATGGTCGCGCGTCAGCGAAGTGGAGCCCACGGGCTCCTGAGAACGGATGTAATCCTCCACCACGGCGCGCAGCACCAGCATGCGTCTTGATTGCGTCATGCGCGCCTCCTCATATATATACACATATTCATATCAGTCACGGTTCACTCAGGGCGTACCCCGACGGTCGGTTCGCCACGCCGCGACACGCGGGAACCCAGAAATATTGCCTCTTTCTTGGCTCCGCCACGTGCAGGTGGCGCACTTCATCCTAGAACATTGTATTAGCACTCCTTAGGCTTGAGTGCTAATGCGTTCGTTTGCAGCGTAGCAATGTTCACTGTGAACGTTAACAGAACACAAACTACCAGAACACGCCAAAATTGCACCACAACGTCGCAAACCGACGGTAGCATGGTAATCGCAATGTGAGGGCGTCAAGCGCCCGGCACAAGCCGGATACGCGGCCCGACCAATTGGAAGGAAAGTAATCCATGACCGAATTCAAGGAGACCGAGCTCGACGAGCGCGCCATCAAGATGGCGAAGGTCCTTTCGGCTGACGCGGTTGAGAAGGCGGGCTCCGGCCACCCCGGCTCCCCCGTCTCCCTGGCGCCCGTCGCCTACACGCTGTACCAGCACTTCATCAAGCACGATCCGAATGATCCCAACTGGGAAGGCCGCGATCGCTTCATCCTTTCCGGTGGCCACGCCTCCCTCACCCAGTACGTCCAGCTGTACTTCTCCGGTTACGGCGTGACCCTGGACGACCTCAAGAGCTTCCGTGGCAGCGCGGCCACCCGCACCCCGGGCCACCCGGAGTACGGCCTGACCCCGGGCATCGAAATGACCACCGGTCCTCTGGGTCAGGGTCTCGCCTCCGCCATCGGCTTCGCCTACGGCGAGCGTTTCCAGCGCGGTCTGCTTGACCCGGAGACCCCGAAGGAAGATTCCCCGTTCTACCACAAGATCTGGGCCATCTGCGGCGAAGGCGACATCGAGGAGGGCATCTCCGGCGAGGCCGCTTCCCTGGCCGCCAACCAGAAGCTCGGCAACCTGACCGTGATCTTCGACGCCAACCGCATCCAAATCGAAGGCGACACCAACCTGGTGCTGGCCGAGGACGTGCTCAAGCGCTTCCAGGCATACGGCTGGTACACCGACGAGTTCAGCTTCATCCAGCCCGACGGCTCCTACAAGGAGGACATCGAAGGCCTGGCCGACGTCATCGCCAAGGCCGAGAAGGCCGCTCCGGACCAGCCGAAGCTCATCAAGGTCCACTCCCTGATCGCCTGGCCGACCCCGGGCAAGACCAACGACCCGTCCTCCCACGGCTCCAAGCTGGGCGCCGAGGCCGTCGCCGGCCTCAAGAAGCTCCTCGGCTACGATCCGGAGGAGTCCTTCCACGTCGACGAAGAAGCCCTGGCCCACGCCCGCAAGGTCGCCGATCGCGGCCTGGAAGCCCACAAGGCCTGGGACGAGAAGTTCGACGCCTGGCGCAAGGCCAACCCGGACAAGGCCGCCCTGTACGACCGCCTGAAGGCCGGCGAGCTGCCGGAAGGCTTCGATAAGGCCCTGGACGACCTTGAGGCCACCTTCGAAGTCGGCAAGAACGTCGCCACCCGCGGCGCCTCCGGCTCCGTGCTCAACGCCATCGCCGCCGTCATGCCGGAACTCTGGGGCGGCTCCGCCGACCTCGGCGGCTCCAACAAGACCGACCTCAAGGGCGCCGCCACCTTCGCCCCGGCCGAGTGCGCCACCGTTCAGTGGCCGAATTGCAACGAGTTCGGCCGCCAGCTTCACTTCGGCGTGCGTGAGTTCGCCATGGGCTGCATCACCAACGGCATCCTGCTCGGTTCGCACACCCGTCCGTTCGGCGGTACCTTCTTCATGTTCTCCGACTACGAGCGTTCCGCCGTCCGTCTGGCCGCCCTCATGCAGATCCCGAACCTGTACATCTGGTCCCACGACTCCGTCGCCGTCGGCGAGGACGGCCCGACCCATCAGCCGGTCGAGCACCTGGCCTCCTTCCGCGCGATTCCTCAGCTTGAGGTCATCCGCCCGGCCGACGCCTTCGAGACCGCCGAGGCCTACCGCTACTTCTTCGAGAAGAAGAACACGCTGCCCGGCGCCATGATCCTGACCCGTCAGGGCGTCCCGGTGCTCGCCGAGACCGCCGCCAAGGCCAAGGAAGGCGTTCGCAAGGGCGCCTACGTGCTCGTGGACACCGAGGGCACCCCGGACGTCATCCTCATGGCTTCCGGCTCCGAGGTCCAGTGGGCCGTGGCCGCCGCCAAGACCCTGGCCGGCGAGGGCGTCAAGGCTCGCGTCGTGTCCGTGCCGTCCCTCGAATGGTTCGAGGAGCAGGACGCCGAGTACAAGGAGGCCGTGCTGCCGGCCGCCGTCAAGGCCCGCGTCTCCGTCGAGGCCGGCGTCGCCATGCCGTGGTACAAGTACCTCGGCTCCTACGGCAAGCCCGTCTCCATCGAGCAGTTCGGCCTGCAGGGCGATGGCGCTCAGAACATGATCGACCTTGGCATCACCGCCGAGCACGTCGTGGAAGCCGCCAAGGCCTCCATCGCCGAAGCCGAAGCCGCCAAGTGATCATGCGTCTCCCGCTGGCGAGTTGAGTCGTCAGTCTCCACAGCGGGAGACGATCGTATGACGGATGGGCCAAGACCGCCGGCGTGGCCGGTCATCGAAGGTCCGGGTCCGTCCGCCGTGCCGCAGACCCTGCAGATCGCAGGGGTATGCCCTACAGATTTGTTCCAATAGGGAATATAAGGAGAATAAACATGACTGAAGCAACTCAGCGTACGTCCGACAACGGCGTTTCCATCTGGCTGGACGACCTGTCCCGCTCCCGCATCGAGTCCGGCTCCCTGCAGGACCTCATCGCCAACAAGAACGTGGTCGGCGTCACCACCAACCCGTCCATCTTCCAGAAGGCCCTGAGCCAGGTCGGCCCGTACGACGCTCAGCTCAAGGAGCTCGGCAAGGTTGACGTTGAGACCGCTGTCCGCGAGCTCACCACCACCGATGTGCGCAACGCCACCGACATCTTCCGCGAGATCGCTGAGGCTACCGACTTCGTCGACGGCCGTGTCTCCATCGAGGTCGATCCCCGTCTGGCCCACGACACCGAGAACACCGCCAAGCAGGCTGTGGAACTCTGGGAGAAGGTCAACCGTCCGAACGCCATGATCAAGATCCCGGCGACCCTCGAGGGCCTGCCGGCGATCACCGCCACCCTGGCCAAGGGCATCTCCGTGAACGTCACCCTGATCTTCTCGCTCGAGCGTTACGAGCAGGTCATCGACGCCTTCATCGAGGGCATCGCCCAGGCTGACGCCAACGGCCACGACCTGAAGCACATCGGCTCCGTCGCCTCCTTCTTCGTCTCCCGCGTGGACAGCGCCGTCGACAAGCTGCTGGAAGCCAACGGCTCCGACGAAGCCAAGGCCCTCGAGGGCAAGGCCGCCGTGGCCAACGCCCGTCTGGCCTACGAGCTCTTCGAGAAGAAGTTCGCCGAGGATCCGCGTTGGGCCGCCTTGGCCGCCAAGGGCGCCAAGGTCCAGCGTCCGCTGTGGGCCTCCACCGGCACCAAGAACGCCGCCTACTCCGACTGCAAGTACGTTGACGAGCTGGTCGCCAAGCACATCGTCAACACCATGCCGGAGAAGACCCTGAACGCTCTTGCCGACCACGGCAACGGCGCTCCGTCCATCGAGGGCACCTTCGAGGAGTCCCACGCCGTCATCAACAAGCTGGCTGAGCTGGGCATCAACCTCAAGGACGTCACCGACAAGCTGGAGGCCGACGGTGTCGCCGCCTTCATCAAGTCTTGGGATTCCGTGCTGGCCGACGTCCAGTCCGGCATCGACCGCGTGAACGCCTGAGCCGCGACGCCGGCGCGTGATTGACGTGCCGGATTGACGGTTCGATAAGCCCCGACCCCAACCGGTCGGGGCTTATGCGTATCCTCTGCGAGGGTGCCCCGGAAGGGAGACCCGTCATGCGCAGACCCGGGGACAATCCGATGCCATAGTGCTACGGCCACACGGGAGAAAGGTGTTTTCCGCAATGAACAAGCTTGTCGCGCACCAACGGTTGGTGATGACATTTACCTTCTTTTCGATGTTCTTCGGGGCGGGCAACCTGATCTTCCCTCCATTCGTTGGCGCGCAGGCCGGATCGGCGACCATGCCGGCAGCCGTCGGCTTCATCGTCTCCGCGGTCGGATTGCCGATTCTCGGCGTCCTCGCGGTCACCTTCGCAGGGGGATTCGATGGGCTCGCCCGACGGGTCTCCCCCGGATTCGCCCTGTTTCTTGGTGTGGCGATCATGCTTACCATCGGCCCCTGCTTTGCGATTCCGCGCACGGCCACCACGTCATTCGAGATGATGGTGTCGCCTTTCGTGCCGGCTTCCTACGGCTGGCTCGCGCAACTCATCTACTCGTGCGTGTTCTTCGCATTGGCCTTCCTGCTCGCCCAGCATCCCGAGAAACTCTCCAAGGTGCTTGGACGTTTCATGGGACCGCTGCTGCTGGTGCTGATCGCCATCCTGTTCGTCGCATGCCTGGTACACGGCATCGGCACGCCGGCCAAACCGATGGGCGACTACTTCGCCAATCAGGTGACGCGAGGCTTCCTCGACGGCTACCAGACCATGGATCTGCTCGCCGCGCTGTACTTCGGCATCGTGATCTCCGCGAACATCCGCGCCCAGCACATCGATGACGAGATCCAAGTGCAGAAGGAGACCGCATACGCCGGTCTTGGCACCGGCGTTCTGCTCATCGTGATCTATGGAGCGCTGAGCTATGTGGGAGCGGTATCCGGCGCCATCAGCGCCATCGACCCGGCAAAGGACACGGGCGCGACCGTGCTCACCAACCTCACCTCGTCCCTGTTCGGCACCTTCGGCACCGCGTTCCTCGGTATCGTGTTCGTCATAGCCTGCCTCAACGTGTGCACCGGACTGATCTGCACCTGCGCCACCTATTTCCACGCCAGATTCCGCTCCATCGCGGGACGAACGCCGAGCTACCGCACGTGGCAGGTCATCTTCACCGTGTTCAGCTTCATCGTCTCCAACGCCGGACTGAGCGCGATCATCAAGGTCTCCGTGCCGGTACTGTCCGCATTGTATCCGATCGCCATCGTACTGGTGCTGCTCGCGCTCACCCATACCATGCTCGGCGCGCGGTTCCCGCGCGTCTATTTCTGGACCGTGCTGCTGGTGGCCGTCACCTCCTTCGCCACCTGTGTCTCCAGCTTGGCCGTCGTGTTCGGCGGCGACATCGCCTGGCTGGATGCCGCGCTGGCCGCACTGCCCTTGCAGCAGTACCAGCTCGGCTGGATCCTACCCGCCGTCATCGGCGTCATTGCCGGCATCGTCGACAAGCGGCGCGTCACGCCTGCCGGCCGCGACATCTAGACCAGATTCCGTCGGATCCTGCGGTAGGTGATGAGGAACAGCAGACCGGCCACCATGCCCGAGGTGGCGTCGGAGATGGGTTCGGCGATGAAGATGCCATCGACGCCGAGCCAATGCGGCAGTAGCAATGCGAGCGGTACAAGCAGGATGACCTTGCGGAAGACGGCCAGGAACACCGACTGTCCGGCCTGCCCCATGCCGACGAATGCGCATTGCGCGCCCAGCTGGATGCCGAAGACGCCCCAGCCGCATACGAAGATCGGCATCATGCGGGTCACGATGTCGATGACCGTCTGTTCCGTGGTGAACCATGATGCGAAGAATCCCGGGAATGCGGCAAGCACCGACACCAACGCCGTGGCGGAGGCGATCTGCGTGACGAAGGCCATGCGAATCGCCTGCCGGACGCGCCGCATATTGCGGGCGCCGAAATTGAACCCTATGATCGGCTGGATGCCCTGCTGAAAACCGCCGGTCAGTACGCCCACGACCTGTATCAGCGACGTGATGATGGTGATCGAGGTGACGTAATCATCACCGCCGTACCGCTGCAGACCGACATTGAACACCACATTGATCAGACATTCCGTAATCTGCATGATGAAGGGCGCCAGACCAAGCGTCAACACGGGAATGATGATTCGGTCGATTCGGATGTTCGCCGGGCGCAGACGAATGGCGCTGCGCCCCGAGGAAAGGAACAGCACGATCCATACCGTCGAAATCAGTTGTGCGATCACATTCGCGGCGGCCGCTCCCCTGACGCCCCATCCGAAAACGAAAATGAACACGGGATCGAGAACCATGGACGCACCGGTGCCGATGAGCACCGAGACCATGGCCACCGTGGTCTTGCCCTGCGCCGAGATGAAGCTGTTCAGCCCGAGCGTCAACTGCACGAAAACGGTGCCGATCAGGTAGATGGTGATGAAATCGGTCGCATAGGCGATGGTCGCGTCGCTAGCGCCGAAGGCATAGAGAATCGGCCGTTTCACCGACTGCAGCACCGCGGTGAGGGTCAGGGCTATGACGACGAGGAACGCCGTGCTGGTACCGAGGATACGCTCGGCCTTCTTGAAGTTGCCGCGACCGAGTTCAATGGAGGCGCGCGGCGCGCCGCCGGCGCCGATCAGCGAGGCGAAGGCGGTGACGGCCAACAGAATCGGGAAACAGATGCCGACTCCCGTCATCGCCGCATTGCCGACTTCGGGGATATGCCCTATGAACATCCGGTCGATGATCGTGTACGAGGCGTTCGCCGCCTGCGCCACGATGGCGGGGAACGACATGGTGAGGGCCAGACGGGGCACCGGCGTGACGCCCAGCCCTGAATCAAGTGCGTCTGTATGCGCCATGGGTCAGTTCTGCCGGTAGTAGCTGAAGAAGTCGGCGAGCTCCTCCATGGTTTCGTGCAGCATGCCTATGCGCGGCAGGTACACCACACGGAAGTGGTCGGGATGCCGCCAGTTGAACGCACCGCCATGGCTGATGAGGATGTGCTTTTCATGCAGCAGATCGAGCGCGAACTGCTCATCCGAGTGAATGTTGAACCGCTTGACGTCGATCTTCGGGAAGATGTAGAACGCGGCCTTGGGCTTAACGGCGCTGATGCCAGGGATGGCGTTGAGCATGTCGTAGACGAGATCGCGCTGGTCATACACGCGGCCGCCGGGAACGAGATAGTCCTTGACGCTCTGGTGTCCGCCGAGCGCGGTCTGCACCACGGACTGGGCGGGCACGTTCGAGCACATGCGCATGTTGGCGAGCATGTTGAGGCCTTCGATGTAATCCTTGGCGATGCGCTTGTTGCCGGACAAAATCATCCAGCCGATGCGGTAGCCGGCGATCATGTGCGATTTCGACAGGCCGGAGAAGGTCACGCAGAACAGGTCCGGGGCCATCGAGGCGATGGAGACGTGCTGCAGGCCGTCCATGACGAGACGGTCGTAGATCTCGTCGGAGAAGATGATGAGCCGGCGTTCGCGCGCGATGTCGACGATCTGCTGGAGCACTTCCTTTGGGTAAAGTGCGCCGGTGGGGTTGTTCGGGTTGATGATGACAATCGCCTTGGTGTTGCTGGTGATCTTGGAGCGGATGTCGTCGATGTCCGGATACCATTCGGACTGTTCGTCGCACAGGTAGTGCACGGCGGTGCCGCCGGCCAGGTTCACGCAGGCGGTCCACAGCGGGTAGTCCGGGGAGGGCACGAGCACTTCGTCGCCGGTGTCGAGCAGCGCGGACATGGACAGGTTGATGAGCTCGCTGACGCCGTTGCCGGTGTAGATGTCGTCGATGGTGACGTTCGGGATGTTCTTCAGCTGCGCGTACTGCATGATGGCCTTGCGCGCGGAGAACAGGCCCTTGGACGGCGAGTAGCCTTCGGTGTCGGTGAGCTGGTGGGCCATGTCGTAGACGACTTCGTCCGGCGTGCGGAAGCCGAAGGGTGCCGGATTGCCGATGTTCAATTTCAGGATGTGGGTGCCGTTGGCCTCCATGCGCATCGCCTCGTCGGCGACCGGGCCGCGCACGTCGTAGAGCACGTTGTCAAGCTTGTGCGATTTGCCGAAGGTACGCCGGCGCGCCGGCGCGGTCCCATCGTCCGTCCGCGGCCCGGCTCCCTCCGGTGCCGCGTCGCCATTGGAGGGAGCGGATGATTCCTCGCCGCGCAGCCAGTTCGCGTCGACGTCCAGTTCGCTGGCCAGGAATTCGAGCACGTCCTCGCGGGGCATGGTCTTGCCGGCCACGTATTGGCTGATGTGGCTCTTGCCCATCTTTACGCCACGATGTTCGGCGGCGTGCACCAAATCGACCTGCTTCAGTCCCCTGCTGTTCATCGCATTGCGCAGACGTTCCGCAAACACCGATACGCTCATATCCTTATGCCTCCAACCGGGAGTTCAATTTATCTTTTGAACAACGGTTCAAAGCATACTCCCGGTTCAACACAAGTTCAATTTTGGCGTGTTCTCAAGTCTCGACCGGTTCAGCCCAACTGCGCTTCAATCCATTGGGCGACGCCGTCCTCGTTGTTGGACGGGCAGATCTCGTCGGCGATGGACAACACCTTGGGGTTCGCGTTGGCCACGGCCACACCCCGGCCGGATTCGCTCATCATGTTGATATCGATGAGGTCGTCGCCGAAGGCGGCGGTCTGTTCGAGCGGCACATCCATCCGTTCGCATAGCAGACGCAGCGCGTGCTCCTTGTTGGCCTGCGGGTTCATGAGCATCCACATCACGCCTTCGCTGATGGAGATGTCGAAGTCCGGCGGAATCAGCGCACGCAGCTCGTTCCACTGTTCAGGCTCGGGGAAGATGGTGATCTTGTCCGCCACGCCTTCGGGCACGTCGTGGAAGTTCGTGTATTGGAAGGCCTGAGTTTTCCAATACACGCGCACATCGAAGTTGGTGTAGCGCACGTCGTTCATCACGATGCCGAGCTTCAGGCCGGGCATGCGATCGAGCAGGAACAGACAGACTTCGCAGGCACGCCGTGAGGAGAAGCCAATCTTGATCAAATGGTTCTCATCGGCCGGCGTGGCACCTGAGGTGAGCAGGTCGAAGTCGGAGTGGGCCGGGTCGAAATCGATGAGGGCGCCGTTCAGATAGATTACGGCGTCCACCGGCAGTTTTTCGGCGAACTGGAGGCCGGTACTCACCGGCCGCGCGGTGGCGATGGCGAATTTCAGTCCGGCATCGTGCGCGCGGTTGATGGTGTCGATGCTGCGCTGGGTGATGAACCGGTCCTCGAATACCTCGGCGTCGTGCAGCAACGTGCCGTCGAGGTCGGCGACCAGCAGTCGGGGTTGTTTCGGTGTGATGGCGTCGAGAATCACAGCAGCCCCTTGCAGTGGTCACGCACGAGTTCGGCGGAATGGTGCAGTTTGGCCCGCTCGTCCTCGCTCAGATCGAGTTCGACGATCTCGTTGGCACCATTGGCCCGCAGTTCAGTGGGGACGCCGAGAAACACGTCATGTTCGCCGTATTCGCCGTCCAGCAGGGTGGAGACGGGCACGATACGGCGTTCGTCCCACAGGATGGTCTGCACGATGCCGGCCACGGTGGAGGCGATGCCGAAGTTGGTGCCGCCCTTGGCCGCGACGATCTCATCGCCACGGGTGCGGGTCTTCTCTTCGATTTCGGTGGTGGACACGGAGGCGAAACGGTCTTGGTTGTCGGCCAGGAAGCGGGCGAATGGCTTGCCGCCGAGCGAGACGGTGGACCATGCGGTGAACTGGGAGTCGCCGTGCTCGCCCATCACGAAGCCACCCACGTTGCGCGGGTCAAGGCCGGTCTCTTCGCCGATGATGGTCTTGAGACGCGAGGTGTCGAGCGCAGTGCCGGTACCGAGCACCTGGGTGCGAGGCAGACCGGAACGTTTCCAGGCATACCAAGCCATCACGTCGACCGGGTTGGAGACCATGACGATCACGCCGTCAAAGCCGGAGGCCATGACGTTGTCGACCACTTCGCCCACAAGACCCACGGTGAAGCCGAGTTCGGCCATGCGGTTGGAGTTGGCCGGCGGCTTGCGGCCCACGGTGATGACGACGATGTCCGCGTCCTTGCAGTCGGCGTAGTCGCCGGCGCGCACCTTGACGTGGCGGTCCTGGAATTCGCTGCCATCATCGAGGTCGCGGGCCTCCCCCAGGGCCTTGGCGGCGGAACGGTCGATGAGCACAAGCTCATTGCACAGGCCGTGCGTGACGATGCCGAAGGCGGCGGTGGCACCGACCTGGCCGGTGCCGACGATAACGACTTTGTTGCGGTTCATAGTGACCATGGTGATGTCCTTTCGTAATACTCGATAGAACGCATACGACCCATGACCGACGGTAACGGTCATGGGTCGCGAGCGACAAGTCTATATGGCGTGCAAGCCGATCAGCCGAGGTTGAACTTGGTCATCATGTCGAGGCCGATGATCAAGGCCACCCACACCAGAGCGATGATAACGGTCCAACGGTTCAGGTTCTTTTCGGCGACACCGGAAGTACCGGCGTTCTGGGTCAGACCGCCGCCGAACATGTCGGACAAACCGCCGCCCTTGCCCTTGTGCATAAGGATGAGCAGGGTCAGCACGAAGCTGAGCAGCACGACGATGACTTGCAGCGTGATCTTAAGAGCGGTCACAGGGTACCTCCGGATTGATTGGACTGTTGACCAGCATAGCGCACACACGGGAAAACCGTGGTATTAGTTCCGTGATTTCATGGATTTAAGTGCCAATCGAGCGATTTTGGCGAGTTCCTCAACGTCCAAGGCCGCCCCTCCGATCAGGAAGCCGTCAACGTCGGGCTGGGAAATGAGTTCCGCCGCATTTTTCGAGGTGACCGATCCGCCGTACAGGATATGTACGCTATCGGATACCTTCGTGCCAAAGGTGGTCTTCAAATCGTTGCGGATGGCGTTTGCGGCATCCTGGGCGGATTGCGGAGTGGCCACCATGCCGGTGCCAATGGCCCAGACAGGTTCGTAGGCCACGATGAGTTCGGCGGCTTGTTCTTCGTTGAGATCGCGGGTGACGTCTCGTACCTGGCCCACGGCGAAATCGAGTTCAATGCCTTGACGTCGTTCCTCGAAGCTTTCGCCGACGCACAAAATCGGCTGCATGCCGGCGGCGAACACGGCACGTACCTGATCGACGATATTGGCGTCATCTTCAGGATGGTATTTGCGGCGTTCGGAGTGGCCGACGATGACGTATGAGCAGCCGAGATGGGCGATCATGTCCGCGGACACATCGCCGGTGAAGGCACCTTGGGTGGTCACGGAAACGGATTGTGCGCCGTAGGCGACATGGAGCTTGTCGGCTTCGACCAGCACCTGTACGCTGCGCAATGACGTGAACGAGGGGAAAAGCGCGACTTCGCAGCGTTTGAAGTCGAAGTGAGCGTCACGCAACAGCCATACCAGCTTCTGCACGAAGTAAGTGGCTTCAAGATGGTCGAAATTCATCTTCCAGTTGCCGGCCACCAACGGAATGCGTTTGGACGCCATATGTTTCCCTTCTAGAAAATACGTAGCTCCCCTCAAGGAGGGGAGCTAGAAAATGGATTACTCAAGCACCTTCAGGCCAGGGAGCTCCTTGCCTTCGAGGAACTCGAGGGAAGCGCCACCACCGGTGGAGATGTGGGAGAAGCCGTCCTCCGGGAAGCCGAGGTTGCGCACGGCGGAGGCGGAGTCGCCGCCACCGACGATGGTGAACGCACCGGCTGCGGTGGCGTCGACCAGACCCTGGGCCACGGCCTTGGTGCCGGCGGCGAACTCAGGAACCTCGAACACGCCCATCGGGCCGTTCCACACGACGGTCTTGGAGTCGACGATCTTGTCGTGGAAGAGCTTCTGGGACTCCGGGCCGATGTCCAGACCCATCTTGTCGGCCGGGATGGCGTCGGCGGCAACGACTTCAGGAGCAACCGGGGTGTCACCGGCCGGGAAGCCGGCGTTCACGACGACGTCGGTCGGCAGCACGAGCTCAACGCCGTTCTTCTCGGCGGTCTCGATGTAGCCCTTGACCTTCTCAAGCTGGTCCTCTTCAAGCAGGGAGGTGCCGACCTCGTAGCCCTTGGCCTTGAGGAAGGTGAACACCATGCCGCCGCCGATGACCAGACGGTTGGCCTTGTCGAGCAGGTTCTCGATGACGCCGAGCTTGTCGGAGACCTTGGAACCGCCGAGCACCACGGTGAACGGACGCTCCGGGTTCTCGGTGGCCTTGGACAGGGCCTTGACTTCCTTCTCGACCAGCAGGCCTGCGGCGGCCGGCAGATCGGCGGCAACGTCGTAGTTGGAGCCCTGGGCGCGGTGGACCACGCCGAAGCCATCGGAAACGAAGGCCTCGCCGAGGGCGGCGATCTTCTTGGCGTAAGCGGCGCGTTCGTCGGCGTCCTTGGAGGTCTCCTCCGGGTTGAAACGAACGTTCTCAAGCAGCACAACGTCGCCATCGTTCATGGCGGCGACCTTGGCCTGAGCGTCCTCGCCGTAGGTGTCCTTGGCCAGCGGCACGTTGGTGCCGAGCAGCTCGCCGAGGCGGGCGGCAACCGGGGCCAGGCTCAGCTCAGGAACGACCTTGCCCTTCGGGCGGCCAAGGTGGGCCATGAGGATGACCTTGGCGCCTTCTTCGCGCAGGGTCTTGATGGTCGGCAGAGCAGCCTTGATTCGACCGTCATCGGTGATGGTGGTGCCGTCCAGCGGAACATTAAAATCAGCGCGAACCAGAACGCGCTTGCCCTTGAGATCTCCAAGGTCCTTGAGTGTCTTCATGAATATCCTTTCCTTGACGAATCGCACGTCAAAGTGGCCAATTTTGCCACTTTGCATATTACAGGCATTCCGGAACAAAACACCGCATTCGTCTACTGACTGAATGCGGTGTTTTGTTCTGTCGTTGTCGCGTTCTGCCGAATAGGCACGACAAATCGGATTGTCGGGTTACTTGCCTTCGGCTGCTCGAGCCTTCTCCGTCTTCTCGGCAAGCTGAAGCAGTCGGCGAATTCGTCCGGCAATCGCATCCTTGGTGATCTGCGGTTCGGCGATCTTGCCGAGCTCCTCGAGGCTCTTGTCCACGTGATCGATGCGCAGCTGGCCGGCCTGACGGAGGTTGTCCGGAATGTTATCGCCGAGCACTTCGAAAGCATGTTGCACTTTTTCGCTGGCTTCGGCGGCGGCCTTGGCGGAACGGCGCATATTGGCGTCATCGAAGTTGGCCAGACGATTGGCCTTGCCGCGGGCCTCTCCATCGGAGCGCTTGCCGGTCCATTCGCGGGCCGAACGGGTGGCGCCCATGAGCTTGAGCATGCGTTCGATGGCGTCGGGATCCTTGAGGGTCACGCGCTCGGAGCTGCGCAGCGTGCGATGCTTGGCCTGGATGCCGAGACGACGGGCCACGCCACACAGGGCCATGGCGGCCTCTTCCGTAGGGCAAGCGATTTCCAGGAAGCTGGCTTTACCGGGATCGGATAGGAAGCCACGGGCCATGAAGGCGCCGCGCCATGCCGCTTTGATTTGGGCGATGGATCCGTTGACCACTTCAGACGGCAGTCCACGGACCTGCTGCTTGCGGCGGTCGACCAGTCCGGTCTGCAAAGCCAAGGCCACTACGTTGCGGGTGACGAGCACCACGTAGGTCTCGACAGGGCCGTTCGGGGTCTGACGGGTGAGGTGGTTGATCTCGGCTTCGTGCCCGAACGTGTTCCTCAACGTGTTCTTCAGCCATTCTGCAACGTCAAGCGAGGTGAATACGGCTTGGATAACGTATGTATTCTGTACCGGTCGAAGACCGCCGCCAAAACGGATCATGGCCGCAGCTTGGGCCTTGATCGCGGCTGGCGAATCGCCTTCAAAGGCCGCCAACTCGCTTTTGACATCGTCCAGAAGAGCCAAGATCTACCTCCTACAGTCCCGTTCTTCTCAATGCTTCAGGCGCTTCGTGCCGTTATTTGCTGTCACACGGTCGGAAGCCATCGGCTTTCTGTGATACCTAATCTGGTGGACAAGCGAACCCGTTTGATACGTATTATGGGCTTTGCTTTCTCGCAGTGTGGTCACCGAACGCTTGCCCGATGACCGCTCGACGCCTGCTTACGATGAGTGACGCTTGTGCTGTTCTCTCGCGGAAACGGTTACGTTGAGCCCATGTGCGCGTAAGCGGCGAGCCAGCTCCTCGCTCATCGCCACCGACCGGTGCTGGCCACCGGTGCAGCCGACGGCGATGGTTACGTAGTGCTTGTCTTCCTGGGCGTATCCTTCCAACGCAATCTCGATAGCTTTCTCATAAGCGTCGAGAAATTCCTTGGCACCCTTGCTGGAAAGCACGTAGTCGGCGACCGGCTTGTCGTGCCCGGTAAGCTCGCGCAGGTTGGGCACCCAGAACGGGTTGGGCAGAAAACGCACGTCGGCCACGAAATCGGCGTCGATGGGCATGCCGTATTTGAAGCCGAAGCTGAAGATGTGTACCGCCACGGTGGTGGGGCCTGAACCGAGCATCGTCTCGTAGAGTTTGGTGGACAGCTGGTGGATGCTCAGGGAGCTGGTGTCGATGACCCAGTCGGCTCGCTCCTTGAGGTCTTCCAGCAGGTGACGTTCCTCAAGGATGCCGTCGATCAGTCGGTTGCCGTGCTGCAGCGGGTGCGGGCGGCGCACGGATTCATAGCGCTTGATGAGCACTTCGTTGCTGGCGTCGAGGAACAGAATATGGGTTTTGACGCCGAGATCATCCAGATGGCCGAGCACGGCGGCCAGCTCGTCGAAATAGCTGGAGCGCACGTCGATGACGGCGGCAAGCTTGTGGACGCCCGACCCCGATCCGGAACCGGAGGTGGTCATCATGTCGACAAGCGGGATAAGCAGTTTGGGAGGCAGGTTGTCGACCACATACCATCCCATGTCTTCCACGCAGTCAGCGGCATGAGAGCGGCCTGCGCCGGACATACCGGTGATGAGCAGCACTTCGAAGGCATCAAGCGGGGTCGGCTGGTTGTCCGGAGTCGATGTGGATGTCGCGGAATTCGCCGGCGCATTCGTGGCGGCCGCCTCGCCGGTATCGCGGATTGTTGTCTGTTGACTCATTACAACGCCTCCTCAAGAGCTTTGCGCATCGCGATCTCCAGCTGGTCGTCTTCGGTGGTGGTGTCCTGCAGACGCTGGTCGGCATCGCTGGGCGGGTCGTCATCCCAGATACCGGTCATCAGCAATACCTGTACGAGAGCTTGGTACAGCAGCATTTCTTCACCGCCGATGGCGTGACCGCCATGAGCGCGCCAGGCTTCCATGAGCTTGGTGGGGCGTGGATCGTAGACCACGTCCAGCAGCAGTCCGGAGAATGGCTCGGTTCCGGCATTGGTGAGGGCATCCGCGACGTTGTCGGCCGCATGTCCGGGAATCGTGTTGATGACATAGGTGGCGTTGCGGGCTGCCTCGAGCAGGGCCTGATCGTCGCCTAATTCGATTTCGCTATACGGGTTATGCACGTTGACGAACTTCTCGGCCACTGGTTTAAGCCCGGTGTTTTTTCCGGGGTGGCGGGCGGCGACGATGATATGGCCGATTTCGGGCATCATGCAGCATGCGGCTAACGCCGAAGTGGCGGTGTTGCCATTGCCGATGATCAGCGCGGCGCCGCTTCTCGATGCGGTGTGGTGTTCGCCGAGTTCGCGATTGGCATGGTCGAAGGCGAGTTGGATGCCGATGACATCGGTGTTGTATAGCTTGATGTCTGGCTTGCCGTTCGGCCAAGCGGGATCATCGGTAGCCACGCTCCAGTCGAATACCGCGGTATTCGCCACCTTCAGTTCCTTGGCCCACAGATTTTCCGGAACACCGTACGGTTGGATGGCCTTTTTCAACGGCATGGTCAGGCTCAGGCCAGCCCACGTCGAGTCGAGGCCTTTGAGGAAAGCGTCGAGGTCATCCTCTCCCACTTCGTGCTTGTCGTACAGCCAATCGTCGAGTTTCAGCGAACGGTAGGCCGCGTTGTGGAGCACGGGTGACAATGAGTGCGCGACGGGTTTGCCGAGTACAGCGCAACGATGATTGGCCATATCCCCTCCTTGATGTCTGTTCCCATGCTAGCCGACACTTTGCTTCGAATATGTCAACCACAGGCCCCGCAACCGAAAATTCACTCTGGGCTGCTGGACCGGGCCGGCTCACTGCTCGTGCAGCGCGTTGTACAGCGCTTCGGCTTTGGCGTGGCCGATGCCTTTGACCTTCTCGAAGTCCTCGACACTGGCTTCGCGCATGGCTTTGACCGAGCCGAAGTGGTTGAGCAGCCGCTTCTGGTAGCTTTTGCCGATGCCTGGAATCTCGTCGAGCGCGCTGCGCAGGGCGCCTTTGCGCCGCTGTTGGCGGTGGTAGGTGATGGCGAAGCGGTGGGATTCGTCGCGTACACGCTGCAGCAGATACATGCCTTCGGACTGGCGTTTGAGGATGATCGGATAGTCGTCGTCCGGCACCCACACCTCTTCCAAGCGTTTGGCCAGTCCGCAGACGGCCACGTCGTTCACGCCACAGTCCTCGAGCGCCTTGGCGGCGGCCATGACCTGCGGCTTGCCGCCGTCGACCACCACCAGGTTCGGCTTGTAGGCAAAGTGATGCCGGTTTGTGTTCTGCTGGACGATGTCGGGCGAAGTTTCCCGTGTATCGTTCTGCACTCCGTCCGGCACCGCGTGCCCCTTGCCACTGATGTCGGAACCGTTCTCACCATTGTCGTTACCGTTCGCAGCGATTGTCTCCGCCGCCACGGCAGTGGTCATCTTGCCGGCGGCCGAGGCCGCGCGCTGTTCCGCGTCGATGCTTTCGCCGGAGTCGCCGGCGATGTTGCCGTGCTTGAAGCGGCGGGTGAGCGTCTCGTAAAGTGCGGACAGATCACCCACCGCGCCTTTGCCGTCCTTGCCTCGGATGGCGAAGCGTCGGTATTCGGATTTCTTGGCGATCGCGTCTTCGAACACCACCATGGAGGACACCTGGAAGGCACCGCCCACAGTGTTCGAAATGTCGTAGCATTCGATGCGCAGCGGGGCTTCCGCGAGTCCCAATGCCTTGGCCACATCGTTCATGGCCTGGGTGCGTGCGCCCATGTCGGAGATGCGGCTCATCTTGCTGCGCTGCAGTGCTTGGCTGGCGTTCTCATTGGCGCGGCCCATGAGCTGCTTCTTGTCGCCTCGCGAGGCCACACGGATGGTCACCGCTCCCCCGCGCAGATTGGTCAGCCAGCCTTCGAGTTCCTCACGGCGGGCCGGTTCGACGGGCACGATGATTTCGCGCGGTACCGGTGCGATGGGTGCCAGCAGGTCCGCGCGTCCGGTGGTCTCCTGACGGGTGTTGCGTTCTCGGGTGGCCTGGGCGCGTGCCACAGCGTCCGCGGCCGTGATGGTTTGCGTGGAGCCGATGGCCTCGCGATTGGTGGAGATGGTCGCGGCCGACTGGGGGTGATTGTCCCCGGCGGCGTCCGAATACACCTGCGCCAGAAGGTCGGCCATCAAGTCGGCGTCATCGATGTCCTCAACTCGTTCGACGCTCCAATTGCGTTCGCCGCGAATCGAGCCGGCGCGCACATAAAAGGCGTGCACTGAGGCTTCGAGCTCGTCGCTGGCGAAGCCGAACACGTCCGCGTCCACATCCTGGTCGAAGACGACGGCGTTCTGTTGCACCACGGTTTCCAGCATTTGGATCTGGTCGCGCAGTCGGGCGGCTTTCTCGAATTCGAGTTCGGCGCTGGCCTCTTTCATGTCGCGGGTCAACTGGGCGATGTAGGGCCGTCCGAGTCGTCCGGTCATCACGCCGACCAGCTGTTCGCACAGCCGCCGGTGTTCGTCCGCTTCGATACGGTTCACGCAGGGTGCGGAGCATTTGCCGATGGAGGCGAACAGGCATGGCCGTCCGGTCAGTTGCGCCTTGTGGAATACGCTGGTGGTGCAGGTGCGGACCGGGAACGTGCGCAACAGCCGGTCAAGGCTGTGCCGTAATTCCCATACTTTGGCATAGGGGCCGAAATACCGGGTATCCCGACGTTTGCGCGACCGAGTGACCCACACGCGCGGAATTCGCTCCCCCGTGCTGACCGCGAGATACGGATAGGTCTTGTCGTCGCGGAACTGCACGTTGAACCGTGGGTCGAATTCCTTGATCCACGTGTATTCCAACGTCAGTGATTCCAGTTCGGTGGCGACGACCGTCCACTCCAGACTGCGTGCGGTCAGCACCATGGTCTGCGTGCGCGGATGCAGCAGATACAGCGGCTGGAAATAATTGGTGAGCCTGTTGCGCAGGTTCTTCGCCTTGCCCACATAAATGACGCGCCCTTCCCCGTCGCGCCATTTGTACACACCGGGTTTGGTGGGAATATCCGAGGTCTTGGGTCGGAACAGGTCGCGAGAATCCCCCAGCAAAGGTGCCCCATTCGCATTCACCTTCGCCGTCGTTTCCCCGGCACCCACAGCTACGCTTTCCGGCATTAACGCCGCCGCAGTCTTCCGCCACTCATCCGGACTATGCCGCTCAATATCGTTCGTCATAATCCTCCTCGCTATTAAGCAAAACCAATCATCAGGGATTGGGTGGGTTGGGGTGTGTGTTGCTGGACCGTAAAGACTTGGCCTGAGCGGCCCGGAGCATGTCCAGCAACATACCACCCCCACCCACCCGAGGTCAGCTGCAATGGAAGGCTAAAGCATGGGCTTCAGGAACTTGCCGGTCCATGAGGATTCGCATTCGGCAACCTGTTCGGGCGTGCCCTGCGTGACGATGGTGCCGCCTCCGTCGCCGCCCTCCGGACCGAGATCGATCAGCCAGTCGGCCTCCTTGATCACATCCAGATTATGTTCGATGACGATGACCGTATTGCCCTTGTCCACCAGGGACTGCAGCACCTTGAGCAGCTTGTTCACGTCTTCGAAGTGCAGGCCGGTGGTCGGCTCGTCGAGGATGTACACGGTTTTGCCGTCGGATCGGCGCTGCAGCTCGGTGGCAAGCTTGACGCGCTGCGATTCGCCGCCGGACAGGGTGGGTGCGGGCTGGCCGAGTCGGATGTAGCCGAGGCCGACGTCCACGAGGGTCTTCAGGTATCGGGAGATGCCGGTGTACGCCTTGAAGAAGTCGGCGGCCTCCTCGATGGGCATGTTGAGGATGTCGGCCACGGTCTTGCCGTTGTACGTGACTTCGAGAGTCTCGCGGTTGTATCGTTTGCCGTGGCAGACCTCGCAGTCCACGTAGACGTCGGGCAGGAAGTTCATTTCGATCTTCAGCGTGCCATCACCGTGGCAGGCCTCACATCGGCCGCCTTTGACGTTGAAACTGAAGCGGCCGGGGCCGTAGCCGCGCACCTGGGCTTCGGGAGTCTTGGCGAACAGGGTGCGGATCTTGTCCCACACACCGGTGTAGGTGGCGGGGTTGGATCGCGGCGTGCGGCCGATCGGGTTCTGGTCGACGTGGATCACCTTGCGCACCTGGTCCACGCCTTCCACGCGCCTGTGGCGGCCGGGTACGATGCGTGCACCGTTGAGCTTGTCGGCGAGCACCGGGTAGAGGATCGTGTTGACCAGCGAGGATTTGCCGGAGCCGGAGACGCCGGTGACCACGGTGAGCACGCCGAGCGGGAAGCTCACGTCGATGTTCTTGAGGTTGTTCTCGCGGACACCCACGACTTTGAGCACCTGGGTCTTGTGGATCTTGCGGCGCTTGGCGGGCACGGCAATCTCTCGCCGGTGGGCGATGTAGTCGCCGGTGATGGAGCGCTTGGCTTCTATGAGGTGCTTGGCGGGGCCGGAGTAGATGACTTCGCCGCCGTGTTCGCCGGCTCCGGGGCCGATGTCGACCACCCAGTCGGCACGGCGTATCGTGTCCTCGTCGTGTTCGACGACAATCAGCGTGTTGCCGAGATCGCGCAGGTGGTGCAGGGTTTCGATGAGGCGTTCGTTGTCACGCTGGTGCAGGCCGATGGACGGCTCGTCGAGCACGTACATGACGCCGACCAGACCGGAGCCGATCTGCGTGGCGAGTCGGATGCGCTGCGCCTCGCCGCCGGACAGGGTGGCGGCCGCGCGCGAGAGGGTCAGGTAGTCGAGGCCGACGTCGTTCAGGAAGCCGAGTCGGGCCTTGATCTCCTTGAGCACTTCGCCGGCGATCAGCTGTGCCGAGCCTTCGAGTTTCAGGCCGTTGATCCAGGCGAGTTCGCGTACGACGGGCATGTCACACACGTCGAAGATGGATTTGCCGTCCACAGTGACAGCGAGCACTTCGGGCTTCAGACGGCGTCCGTGGCAGACCTGGCAGGGCACTTCGCGCATGTACGACTCGTAGTATTCGCGCATGGACTGCGAATCGGTTTCGTCGTGGCGGCGCATGAGCGTGCGGATCACGCCTTCGAAGCCGGTGGAGTATTCGCGCAGGCGTCCCCAGCGATTGCGGTAGGAGACGTTGACCTTGAAGTCGTGGCCGTAGAGGATGTCGTGCTTGACGTCGTCCGGCAGGTCCTTCCAGGGAGTCTTCATGGAGAAGCCCATTTCCTTGGCCAGACCTTCGAGGATGTGGCCGTAGTACTGGGCGGTCATCTTGGTGCCGCTCCACGGTTCGATGACGCCGTCGGCCAGTGACTTGTCCGGGTCGGAGATGATGAGGTCCGGGTCGATTTCCAGTTTGAAGCCGAGACCGGTGCAGGCGGGGCAGGCGCCGTAGGGGGCGTTGAAGGAGAAGGTGCGCGGCTCGACCTCGTCGAGTTCGAGCGTGTGCCCGTTCGGGCAGCTGCGGTGTTCGGAGAACGGCTGGCGGCGGGCCGGGCTGCCTTCCTCCTCGTCCACGAAGTCGATGACGATGCTGCCGTTGGCGAGCTTGAGGGCGGTTTCCACCGAATCAGTCAAACGTTGGCGGATACCGTCCTTGACCACGAGTCGGTCGACCACGACCTCGATGGTGTGCTTCTTCTGCTTGGTGAGTTTGATGTCGTCGGACAGCTGCGTCATCTCGCCGTCGATGAGCGCGCGGGCGTAGCCGTCGGAGCGCAGCAGCTCGATCATGTCCACGAACTCGCCCTTGCGGCCCTTGACCACGGGCGCGAGAATCTGGAATCGCGTGCGCTCCGGATAGCCGAGCAGTGTGTCGACGATCTGCTGCGGGGTCTGGGAGGCGACGGGCTCGCCGCATTCGGGGCAGTGCGGGATGCCGGTGCGGGCGAAGAGCAGTCGCAGGTAATCGTAGATTTCGGTGATGGTGCCGACGGTAGAACGCGGGTTGCGGTTGGTGGTCTTCTGGTCGATGGAGACGGCCGGGCTCAGGCCCTCGATGAAGTCAACGTCGGGCTTGTCCATCTGACCCAGGAACTGGCGGGCGTAGGCGGACAGGGATTCGACGTAGCGTCGCTGGCCTTCGGCGAACAGGGTGTCAAACGCGAGCGAGGATTTGCCGGAACCGGACAGGCCGGTGAACACGACCATACGGTTGCGTGGAATCGCCAGATCGACATTCTTGAGGTTGTGTTCGCGCGCACCCTGAATCGTGATCTTGAGATCGTTCGGGATGTGCGAGATATCAGCTACCAGCGAACCATCGTGTTCGATCAGCGGCGCCTTTTTGATCTCCCGGCTCAGGAAGGAGTCGCTGGTCATCACCTTTTCGACGATGACCTCACCATTCTTGCCCTTGCTGCTTTTCGCGCCCGTTGCGCTTGTTGCGCGCCTTGCGCCAGTCCGCGTTGCCGCCACAGCCACACCCTACCTTCCATCTCACCGTTCCCGCGCGCACGTTTATGCGCGCGCCAAATCTGTCCCAAGGATACCCGAACACACGACCAAATTCGAACGCTTGTTCGATGGCGTGTCAGGCCGGAAAACCGAACCATAGTATGCAAAATTCCGGACCATCAGTGGACCGAATCGTCTTAATACCGGCGACGCCGGGATTGCTCATTCGGCAACCCCGTCATCCTTCAATATATCCGACGATGATTCATCATCCATGTCATTCTGGTGCAGCACGGCCTCGCGCAGGGAGGTGAGGCCGGTGTCGGGGTCCTTGTAGGTCACGTAGGCCTTGGTGGAGACCTCGAGGATTTCGCCGGTCTTGCTTTCCGGGGCGGAGACGATGACCTGGAATCCGAGGCGCGGCAGCACCGCGAGGGCGCGCTGCGTGTAACGGCCGTCGGCCTTGATGAGCGCCTCGTCGAGGAACAGCGTGGTGTACGAGGGTTCGCTGGTCAGGCCGCCGCCGAGCAGGTAGATGAGCGCCGCGCCGTATACGAATGAGGTGAGCTCCTGCAAGGCGCCGCCCGAGCGACCACCGGTGGAGGTGATGCGTTCGTCCGGACCGTCGGCATGATGCACGATGGCGTAGAAGGACGAGCGGCAGCGCGGGTCGAGATTGCGGGCGCCGTAGCTTTTCACGCCGTTCGCGTCCTTGACCTGCGCGAGTTCGGCGCGCAGCAGCCCGACCATCGGCGCACAGGCCGCGAAGGCCTTGCGCGAGGCGTCGGAATCGTTGACGTCGGCGGATTTCCAATCGTTCAGGGTGCCGATGACGCGGATGAGCTGCGTCCAGAAGGCGCGCTCGGGACGGCGCACGTCCGCGTGCAGGGACAGGCTGCCGTGCTTGGGACCGAACTGTTGGCCTTTGAGCATGGCGTTGATGCGGTCAAGCTGGTCGTGGATGTCGCTGGCATCCGTGTCGATGGCGCGTTTGATGGTCAGGAAGCTCCTGAGCAGCTGTTCGAGGCAGCGCCGGTATTCGGCGTCGGTGGCGGCGACCGCGGCCAGCTGGGTGAGGCTGGCGAGTTCGTCGAGATAGTACCGGTAGTCCTCCACGCTGGCGGTCAGCGAGTCGTCGTCGGCCGCGTAGAGCGCGATGTAGGTGCTCATTTTCGATTCGACGCCGGTACGCGCGGCGTCGGCCTGGCCGTTCAGCAGATCGATGCGGGAGGTCATGTCCTTGCCGATGCCGGCGATGGTGCGTTCGGGGAAACTCTCCCCCGGCGCCCTCGTTCCGGCCACGCCCGCGCCGATGATCATGTGTGCGCGCATGGCGGCGTCCGCCAATCCGGCGAATCGGTTGTCGTAGGATTCGGTGAGCACCGCCGTGACTTCGTCCGGCAGTGGGCCGGTGGTGGCGTTATCGTCATCGCCGCTGTCGGCGATGACACCGGCGGCGTCCGTCGTGCCGGTGTCGGCATGGTCGCGCAGCCAGATGAGCGCCGCTTCGACGGCGCTGCCGGCGCGGGCCGCGGCCTGGTCGGATTCGATGCGCTGGCGTTCCACACGGTCGAGTTCGGCGTTCAGTTCGTCGCGCTGTTTGGCGAGTTCGGCGAGTTTGGGATCGTTTTTGATGGATGCGATGGCGTCCTGCGTGTCCGTGATGGTCCGTTGCGCGCCGGTGATGTCGATGCGTTCCCATGACGTGTAGGCGAGCTGGTTGGCCAGTTCGAGTTCGCGGTGGAGGTTATCGGACTGTGTTTTGGCGGCCGTGTAGTCGGTGTCGGCTTGGCTGAGCGCGTTGCGGGCGGCGTCGACCTGCGCTGCGAGCGCGTTGAGGTAGGTTTCGTTGACGAATCCGATGACCTGGGCGCGGTCTTTGGTGCCGTGCTGGCCGCGTGCGCCGGATTTGATCTGACCGTCGGCCTGCACCTGACGGTTGGTGCGGTCGGTGTCGTCGATGGCGGTGACGCATAGGGCGTCGAATCGTTCGGCCTGGGTCTGCGAGCGCAGCCAGTCGGCGAAGGGCGAGTCGTCGCGGTAGCGCAGTTTGCCGGACAGCCAGTCGCCGTCCTGTTCTCCGGTGAGTATGTTCGCGTGCGCGCCGGTGTCGTCGTAGTGGCGTGCGGTGTCCACGAACTGCCAGGTGTGTCGGGGCATGGTGCGCGGGTCGATGGTGCTGACTTTGGCGGCGAAGCCCTGTTCGTGGCGCTTGTCGACGAGGATGGTCTGGGCGATGGGCGCGTAGGCGACGTTCATGGCGAGACGCCAGTCTTCCTCGTGTTCGTTCACGTCCATAAGTTCGGCCACGTACGGCAGTTCGGCGGGGGTGAGTCCGGTGGCGCGGCAGAGCATGGCGCGGGTTTCGTCCATCTGCTGGGAGATGCGGGTGCGCTGGGAGCGTTGCCGGTCGAAGTCGCGTTGCAGTCGTTCGAGGTCGCCGCGTGCGCCGGCCCGCGCGTTGATGGCGGCGGTGAGGGCTTCCTCGCATTCGCCGTCTCGTTTGTTGTATTCGCGTTTGAAGTTCACGGCGTTGATGCGGCGCTCGTTCCAGGCCTGTTCGTTGCCGGGCAGCGTCTCGCCGATGGATGCGAACGTTTGTTCGATTCGTGTTCGGTTGGCTTGCACGTCTTCGAGGGTGCGGCGGGCCTGGTCGAGTTCGAGTTCGAGTCGGGTCAGGTTGCCGCCGTCCAGACCCTGCATCTGGCCTCGGATCATGTCGAGGCGGGTGCGCAGGTCTTCGGTTCGGCGGCGCAGCAGCTTGGCTTCCGCCTCGCTGTTCTGTTGTTCGGCGCGGTCGGCGGGCAGTTGGACGGCGACTTCGCCACGCATGCGGGCCAATGCCCAGTCGCGCAGCACGGCCGGCACCGTGCCGTCGACGGCCGGCTTGACCGGTTCGAAGGCGCGGGCCTTGCCGCGTGCGGCGGCGTATTCGCCGTAGGCCTGTTGGATGCCGCGCAGCGTGTCCATGCGGCGGGTTTTCTCGTCCATGGCGTGGAAGTTCCCGTCGTAACGTTCGTAGTCCTCGACCGTGGTGCGGGCCAGGCCCAGGGCTTCGGGCACGCCGAGCACGCCTTGTTTGAAGATGTCGTCGAGCCGGGAGGGCGCGTCGGCGGACTGGATCTTGTGCAGCAGTCGGCAGGCGGCCTCGCTCAGGCCCATTGCGCTCCAGATGTGTGTGTGGAACGCTTCGGCGCTGGGGAATGTGAGGCAGTCGGGGTAGGTGGCTTTGAGCTGGGCCGGCGTGAACGGGGCGTCACGGTATTGGTCCATGCGCCTGGGGTCCACGGGCTTGCCCCAGACCACGTACTGGCGGCGCACGTCACCGCGGCCGTCGCCGGGCATCAGGTAGAGGAATTTGGCGCAGGAGAGCACCTGGCCGGTGGTCTGGTTGCGATAGGTGTCCACGATGGCGCCCCACACGGGTTGCGGTGCGCCGTTCTCGTCGCGGCCGCGCAGGTAGAGCGGCTCGTCGCCGGTTTCGGTGCTGCCCACGCCGACCATGCCGCGCAGGTAGGTGTAGTCGCTGCGTTCGGAGCGGCCGGAGTTCGAGGCCTTGTTGAACGGCGTGCCGGTTGGGTACAGCAGGGAGATCTGCGCGTCGACCAGCGTGGATTTGCCGGATTCGCTGGCGCCGGCGAGCAGGGTCACCGGCAGCTTGTGGTCCGTGGAGGGGCGGAATTCGTGGTAGCCCTCATAGGAGCCCCAGTTGATGAGTCGGCGGGATTCCAGCATCCACCGGTCCGCGATCATCTGCACGTCTGTCGCCTGCATCATTCGGCTTCCTTCTCGTCATCGTCATCTTCCGTGTCGCCGTCGCCGTGTTCCACGACGTCGAGCCAGGTGTCGGCCAGTTCGCGGTCGAGCACCACGGGCACGAGCGGCGTGATCTGGTACATGGCTTCGTCGTCCAGGCGCACCAAATACCCGTAGGTGATCATCGCGGAGACGATGGCGCCGATCTGCTTTGCCACGCCTTCCTCGTCGTTGCGGGCGGCCAGATAGCCGGCGCCGGTGGCGAGCGCGGCGCGGATCTCCTCAAAGCTGACGAGCCAGTCGGCGGGGTCGGCGTGCACGTTCTCGTATTCGAGGACGCGGATGCGCAGGAAGGCGAGCAGCGCGGCCTCCTCGCGTTTGAGGCTGACGCGGGTTTTGAGCGAGCGCAGGGTCACGTCGTCGCCGGCCACGGGCGTGGCGTACATGATGCGGTAGCGTTCGTTGATCACCAAGTCGAGCAGGTCGTTGTTCAGGGAGCGTACGACGGCGTCGCGGTTGTCGAGCACGGTGTCGTAGGTGGGCCCGCTGATATAGCGGTCGCGTTTGAGGGCGATGGCGGCCATGCGTGCCTCGGCCGGCATGTCGCCGGTGTCGCCTTCGAACAGGGCGTACGGGTTGGCGTTGTCCATATGTTCCTCGTGTTCCTCGGCCACGGTCATCCTTCCTCCACAATGATGTTCAGCTCGTCCATGTCGGCCAGCACCGGTCTAGTGATCCAGTTCCGGGGCTCGCCGTCGATCGATACGCAATGCCAGGTCGCGGTATCGCCGCGCTGCGCCGGGGCCGGCTCAGTGACGATGTCGCTGTCGATGCCGACGCCGTCAGTGGACGGCTCGTCAGCGATGGCGCTGCCGCTTGCGGCTCCCAGCCCGCCCAGGAAGCCGACGATCTCGCTTTCGCGGCGTTCGCTTTCGGGCAGCCGGTTGAAGCTGGCGGCGATGTCCACGAGGGTTGCGCCGGACCTGTCATCGGACCTGTCAACGGTCACCGGGTTGCGCCGGATGAGACTGACCATGCGCAGGAGTCGGGGGCCGCCGCTGTTGACCATATCCCGCAGATCGGCCACCGGAGTCGCCTGCGGGGCTTCGGCGGCGAGGTCGCTCAGGCCGGGTGCGGTGGCGCGGGTCATGGATTTGGCCGGGCGCATCGGCAATGGCGCGAACAGCGCGTCCGCGGTGGCCGTGTCGCACGGGCGCGAGGCGTCTCCCATATGGGTTTTCGCATCTGCGTTGAGGCGCGCGTACAGTCGGTTCAAGCGGGTGAGCATCGTACGGTAGCGAGTGTCGGTTTGCTGGCGCACGAGCCGGCTGATCGCCTCGTCGGAGACGCGCATCTGACGACGCACGGCCTCGATGCCGTCGTAGATGCGGGCCAGTTCGTCGCGTATCTGGCCAAGCAGCAGGCCGGATTCGCCGGCCAGATACGGGGTTTTGGCGATGGCGCGCAGGGCTTCGTCGATTTGCTGGCGGCCCTCGTCGGTGATGATCACCTGGAAGGCGTCCTCGAAGCGGCGGCCGCTGTCCGATTCGCTGAACGAGCGGCGGTATTCATCGTGGTAGCGGGTCAGGTTCTCGTCCACGCTGATGTCGCCGGCCTGCATGCGCCGGCGCAAGGCGTCGCCGTTGTCCCGCTCGTCGAGCACGAGTTCGCGCAGGTCGATGGGCACGCCGCGCAGCGTGTTGTGGATCACGGCGATCACGTCCTCCACCTGGGCTTCGCTCAGCGTGGCATGCTGCTTGCCCTGTTGGATGCGTTTGATCTCGTGCTTGCGTTCCTTGATTTCACGGTTGAGGAGTTTGATGCGCTCGCCGGGGTCGGCGGTCAGCTGCATGCGCGCGTGCTCGATTTCCATGATGATGCTGTTGGCCTGCGCGCCGGACAGGGCGCGTGATTCGTCTTCGAGCCTGCTCAGCGCCTCGATGGCGCGGTGGGCACGGGCCGTCAAACGGTAGAGGAATCGGTGTGTGGCCGCATCATGCGAGTTGGCGAGCCAGGCGTAGTCGCCTTCGCCTTCACGGGTCAGGTCGGCGAGGATCTGATGGGCGGCCGCGGCGAAGGTCTGGTCCTCGCGCGGCGCATATTCGCCGGCGTCGGCCAGAGCGTTCAGACTTTGCGCGAACCGCTCCTCCACGGTCTCGCGCGGCAGCTCGCCGGTGAGCGGGTCGAACGTGGAACGCAGCAGCGACACGTACAGCATCGCGTTCTGGCGCAACAGCAACCGCAGGACGCCCGTCTCATACACCGGTCGCAGCCGTTCCAGCTCCCGCATCACATCGGCCACAGCATGCCTCCCTCTGTCGTGACCGCACCATACTAGCCGATGGCCGCGAACCACACCTCGCCCGCGCCACGCGTGCTCTCTCCGCCCAGCACCAATATGTCACTTTTATTGCACATGTCATCATGTGCAATAAAAGTGACATTGAGGCTGCGCACTCATGGTGATCGTTCACTCCAGCCGTCGCCCCTATTCGCCGCGCAGGGCCTCGGTCGCGGTGAGACGGGCGGCGCGGGAGGCCGGGTAGAGGCCGGCGAGGATGCCGACCAGGATGGCGGCGGCCCAGGCGAGCGGCAGGGAGGTCCAGTCGAGGGCGATCGGCCGGTCGGCTCATCGGCGAAGATGATGTCCGGCCGTTTGGCCAGGGCGCGGGCGATGGCCACACGCTGCTGTTCGCCGCCCGACAACTGGGCCGGCCGGTGATGCAGGCGATTCCCCAATCCGACCTGTTCCAATGCCTCGGAGGCCCGTTGCCGGCGTTCGCCGCGCGGCATGGTCGTGTATTGCAGGCCGGTCATCGCGTTCTCCAAGGCGGCTACGGTGGCGATCAGATGGAACTGCTGGAACACGAAGCCGATGCGCGCGGCCCGCAGGACGCTGCGCTGCCGCTCACCCATCGCATTCACATCCCCGCCGTCGTATCGCATTATTCCCGAGGTCGGCATGTCCAGCGTGCCCAGTAACGACAACAGCGTGCTTTTGCCCGAGCCGGACGGCCCGACGATGGCCACGAGCTCGCCGCGATCGATGGCCAGCGATGTATCATGCAATATCTCCAGCACGCTCCCGTCCTTGCCTGGAAACGCCTTCATCACATGCTCCAACGTCAGCAATGCCCCATGCTCTGGCTCCCGCTGGCGGGAGCTGTCAGCGCAAACTGACTGAGGGTGGTCAACGGCGGTTCCTCGGCGACCGCCCCCACCCGCTGCGCGGGAGCCCCGCCAGCGGGAGCGGAAGACGTCGTCGGTTTCGCCATGTTTTGAGTTGCTGCGCGGGAGCCCCCGCCAGCGGGGGCAAACTCGATGTCAT